>JAYVNL010000096.1:0-16632 GCA_043758495.1 Rhizobacter sp. | reverse complement strand
GGATGGTCTTCATGGCTTCTCCTTTGTCTTGCCGAGGTCGGCAGCTAACGCCCGTACGGGCCCCACACCGGCTCGCGAAGATCGGCCGTCTGGGACGGGAGGCGAGCCTTGATCTTGCCATCGAGCGTGCTGGTCATCAACACGCTGCGGCCTTGTGATTTGGTGGCGTAGATGAGCAGCCGGCCGTTGGGCGCGAAGCTCGGATGCTCGTCGTCGCTCGAGTCGGTGATCGCGACCGGCTGGGCGCCGCCGCTGGACAGGTCGAGCACCGACAGGCGAAAGGCATTGCCGGCACGCATGACGTAAGCGAGTGTGCGGCCGTCGGGGCTGACCGTCGGGCTGATGTTGTAACTGCCGCCGAAGGTCACGCGCTCGGCGTTGCCACCACTCGCAGGCATGCGATAGATCTGCGGACCACCGCCGCGGTCGCTGGTGAAGTAGAGCCAGCGGCCGTCGGCGCTGAACTCGGCCTCGGTGTCGATCGCGGAACTCGAGGCCAGCCGGCGCGGGCTCTCGCCGTTCTTGCCGATCAGGAAGAGTTGCGAGCCGCCGTCGCGCGACAGTGTCACGGCCAGATGCTGGCCGTCGGGCGACCACGCGGGGGCGCTGTTCGAGCCGCGGAAATCGGCAACGGCGCGGCGCTCGCCGGTGGCCACGTTGTGCACGAACACGACCGCCTTCTGGCGCTCGAACGACACGTAGGCCAGCTCCTTGCCGTTCGGCGACCAGGCCGGCGAGATGATCGGCTGGCCGCTGTTGAGCGCGACCTGGCCGTTCTCGCCGTCGGCATCAGCGACGCGCAGCGTGTAGCGCGGCCCGGCCTTGGTCACATAAGCGATGCGGGTCGAGAACACGCCCTTGTCGCCGGTCAGTTTCTCGTAGACGAAGTCGGCGATACGGTGCGCCGCGAGGCGCAGCTCGGCAGCGTCGACAGCCGCGCTCTGGCCGCCGAGGTCGCTACCTTTGACCACGTCCCAGAGCTTGAAGCGCAAGTCGTAGCGGCCATCGGCGAGGCGGCTGACCGAGCCGCCGACCAGCGCATCGGCAGCGCGCGCGTGCCACTCGGCCATGTTCGGAGCGGTGGTCTCGTCGACGTTGCCGGCGCTGTCGACGATCCTGAAAGCGCCACTTCGCTCGAGGTCGGCACGGATGACTGCCGATGGCGGCGAGCCGCCCTGGTCGTCGTTGCGAAAGCGCGGGACCGCGATCGGCAGCTGCGTCGCGCCGACACCGGAGATTTCGACACGAAATTGCGCGAAAGCGTCTGGGGCCACGAGGCCGAGGCCGCCGGCGAAGGAGAACTGTCGTCGATCGAGCATGAAGCGGGCAGACCCGTCTGCGGAGCGTTGGTTCAATGGCCGGTGGAATCGCTGCCGCCGCTCACCGGCAATCGGCGTGCGAGCTCGGCCATTTTCAGGTATCGCCACCAGGTGCCCTCGGCGACGTAGGCGGCCACGACGAGGCCGGCGGCGCCGTCGAGGAAGCCGCGGCGAACGACGTAGGAGCGCACGAAGGCCCAGGCGGCGTGACCGAGCGCCCGACCGACGCCACCGCGGCCACCCGCGGCGACCAGGTCGACGGCGCGGCCGCTGCTGTAGCGATTCATCTTCGCGAGCGCTTCTTCGTAGGTCGGCATCGGGTCATGGCGGAGGTCGCCGCCGAGGCGGCCGACCGGCCCTTCGACCACGACGCGTTCGTGGACGAGGTCGGCCGAGAAGTGCGCGCGGTCGCGAAGAAACAGGCGAACGACGCGGTCGGGATACCAGTCGCCATGGCGAATCCAGCGGCCGCTCATCTGCGACAGCCGATTGAGCTCGTAGGCAGCGAACGGTTCGGTGCCCGCATCGCCGCCGACCACCGCTGCGATCCGCGCCGCGAGTTCCGGCGAGACGCGCTCGTCGGCATCGATCGACAGCACCCAACGTCCCGTGGCCAGGTCGAGGGCACGCTGCTTCTGCGCGCCGAAGCCGGGCCAGTCTTCGCGGATGAGGACGCGGGCGCCAAACCGACGGGCCTTGTCTGCGGTGTCGTCGCTGCTCGCCGAGTCGACGACGATCCATTCGCTGGCGAACGCCACCGAGGCCAGGCAGGCTTCGATGCGGGCCGCTTCGTTCTTCGTGATGACGATGACGGAAAGCGTCAAACGGAGGGTATGCCGGGCGTTGCGAAGGGCGCGATTGTAGGCAGCAGCGACCGCCCCGCATCACCGCTCGATAATCGGCGTCCATGCTCGCTGCCCCCCAGTCACTGCGCGCCCGCGTCGCGCGCATTGCACCGTTCTTTCGCAACAGCCGGCGCGGCTTCGTCATCGGCTTCGTCGGCGCCGCCGTTGGCGCCGCCACCGAGCCGGCCATTCCGCTCCTGCTTCGCTGGCTCATCGACCGCGGATTCCAGCTCGGCGGCGTGCCCCTGTGGACCGTGCCGCTGGCCATCATCGGCCTGACGCTGGTGCGTGGCCTGGCCGGCTTCGTGGCCGAGTACGGCATGTCTTGGGCAGCCAACCGGGGCGTGCTCGAGCTGCGTGTCGCCATGTTCGCGCGCCTGCTCGATGCCGACCCGGCCCTGTTCTCGCGGACCATGGCCAGCAACCTCATCAACACCGTCACCTACGAAGTGCAGAGCGGTGCCGGCCAACTCGTGTATTCGCTGCAGAGCCTGGTCCGCGACTCGCTCGTGCTGGTGGCGATGCTCGCGGTGCTGCTGTATCTGAACTGGGAGCTGACGCTGGTGGTCGCGGTGCTGATGCCGGCGGTGGCGCTGGTGATGCGCTACTACGGCAAGCGCCTGCATCGCTACACGGTCGAGAGCCAGAAGGCGACGGACGAGCTCGCTTACGTGGTCGAGGAGAACGTGCTGGCCTGGCGCAGCGTCCGTCTGCACGACGCCGGGCCGGCACAGGCCGGGCGCTTCCGTCTGGTCGGCGAGCGGCTGCGCCGGACTTCGCTGAAGGCGGTCATTGCCGCAGCGACGATGACGCCGCTGACCCAGGTCATCGCCTCGACGGCTCTGGCCGCCGTCATTACTGCGGCGCTCTGGCAGAGCGGTCACGACAGGACCACGGTCGGCGGCTTCATCGCCTTCATCACGGCGCTGTTGCAGCTCATCTCGCCGATGAAGCACCTCGCCGAGATCTCGGCGCCGATCACGCGCGGCCTCGCCGCCGTCGAGCGCGGCGTCAAGCTGATCGGCGAGACGCCGGCCGAGCGCGGCGGCAGCCACGACCCCGGTCGCGCCGTCGGCCGCATCGAGATGGAGGATGTCAGCGTCGCCTACCGCAGCGACCAGGGCTTCGCGCTCGACGCCGTCACGCTGCACATCGCCCCTGGCGAAACGGTGGCCCTGGTCGGCCCCTCGGGCGCCGGCAAGACAACGGTCGTGAATCTGCTGCCGCGCTTCATCGAGCCGACATCGGGAACGGTTCGCCTCGACAGCGTCGCCCTCGCCGACTGGAACGTCGCGGCGCTGCGACGCCAGTTCGCGCTCGTCAGCCAGGACGTCTCGCTCTTCAACGACAGCGTCGCCGCCAACGTCGCCCTCGGCGGCGAGGTCGATCGCGAGCGCGTTCGCGAGGCGCTGCGCGCCGCCAACCTGCTCGAGTTTGTCGAGGGCCTGCCGCAAGGCATCGACACCGTCGTCGGTCACAACGCGAGCGAGCTGTCGGGCGGCCAGCGCCAGCGCCTGGCGATCGCGCGCGCCATCTACAAAGACGCGCCCATCCTCATCCTCGACGAGGCCACCTCGGCGCTCGATTCGGAATCGGAGCGGCTGGTCCAGCAAGCGCTCGAGACGCTGATGAAGGGCCGCACCAGCCTCGTCATCGCCCATCGCCTGTCGACGATCGAGCGCGCCACCCGCATCGTCGCGGTCGAGGCCGGCCGAATCGTCGAGCAGGGCACGCACGCCGAACTGCTCGCCAAGGGCGGCCTGTACGCTCGCCTCCACTCCCTGCAATTCAGGACCTGACCATGCCCGACACTGCTGCCGCAAGCGCTCCCGTCAGCCGCTATCCCGTGCCGGCCCTCGTCGACCTGCCGGACGACCTTCGCGCCAAGATCCTCGAGGTTCAGGACAAGGCCGGCTTCGTGCCCAACGTGTTCCTCGCCTTCGCCCACCGGCCGGCCGAGTTCCGCGCCTTTTTCGCCTACCACGACGCCTTGTTGCTGCGCGAGTCGGGGCTGACCAAGGGCGAGAAGGAGATGATCATCGTCGCCACCAGCGGCGCCAACCAGTGCCTCTACTGTGTGGTGGCCCACGGCGCGATCCTGCGCATCCACGAGAAGAAGCCGATGCTCGCCGACCAGGTCGCGGTGAACTACCGAAAGGCCAACATCACGCCGCGGCAGAAGGCGATGCTCGCCTTCGCGATGAAGGTCTGCAACGAATCGGCAGCGCTCGGCGACGACGACTTCGCCGCGCTACGCGCCCACGGCTTCGACGACGAAGACGCCTGGGACATCGCCGGCATCACTGCCCTCTTCGGCCTCTCGAACCGAATGGCGAGCTTCACGTCGATGCGACCGAACGACGAGTTCTACCTGATGGGGCGCCTGCCGCGGGACGCCAAGGAGAAGCGGTGACGGCGTGATCGCCGGGCTCGGCGCGCTCGTTCGCCGCGGCGTCGGCCAGCCGATCGCGCACCCCGTCGCCGCCGACGACGCTGCCTTCCTGGCGCGAAAGGGCGCCGCGAAGATCGCCTTTCGCGTCCTTCGACGCAGCGTCGAGGTGGCAGCCAGCGGACAGGGGCGTCGCGAACGAGACCGCATCGACCCGGCATGGCGCCGCGCCCTCTGGATCCACGCCGAGGCGCCGCAGATCGGCGACGCGCTGATGGACCTGGCGCCGCGCAGCCTGCTCGCCGCGCACGGTCTCGAGGTCGACTTGCTGGCCCCTGCTGCCATCGCCGCCCTCTTCGCCGGCGACCGAGGCTTCGGCCGTGTCTTCGTCGACGAGAAAAACATCGAGCCGGCGCGCTACGACGCCGTCATCGCCGACAGCCGCTCATGGAAAGCGTTGGCGACCAAGCGCGTTCGCCTGCCCACCCTGCCCTGGGTCTCGATCAAAGGCGACTACCTCGGCTACGACTACCACCGCGGCCTGTTCGCGGCGCGCCGCCTCGCCGATCTGCTCGGCGCCTCGCTCGACGACGCGGGCGAGCGGCTGCACTCGCGGCAGAAGCTGCTGCTCGGCGACGCGCTCGCGGCGACGAGATCGAGGCGCGTCGCCATCGCGGTCGGAGGCGTGCGCGCCGAGCGCAGCTATGTGCACTGGCCCGAGGTGGCGGCACAGCTCAGCGGGCACGGCGTCGACCGCTTCGTGCTGCTCGGCAGCGCCAACGGTGAAGCTGCCGCCGCGGCAGTCAGGGAGCGTCTGCGGGACAGGGGCGCCGACGTGCTCGATCTCGTTGACCGGACCGACTTGCAAGGCAGCTGGCGAGCGATCGGCGAAGCCGATGCCATCGCATGTGCCGACGGCGGCCTCATGCATCTCGCCCTCGCCACGCCGACCCCGGTGGTCGCCCTCTTCGACGCCGGCATCGACCCGGCCTGGCGGCTGCCGCTCAACTTCGACGGCCTGGCGTTGCGCTCCGGCGAACGCAACGTCAGCGCCATCGACGCTGCGCGCGTGGCCGCGGCCGTGCTCAGCGCCCGGCGCTGAAACCGGGCAGGCTCGCGAGGAACGCGGCGGCGATGTCGGCCGGCGCGAGATCGTCGAGCTCGCCGTCGCTGGCCAACGCCGTCATTCCGCTCTCGGGTCGCAGGAAGTACGCCGGATCAATGCGCGTGAAGAGCGCCAGCCCGGGGGTGCCGACGCCGACAGCGACGTGCATCAGGCCGCCGTCGACACCGAGGAAAGCGTTGCAGGCGGCGATGTCGATCGCCGTCTTGCGAAGCGAGCCGCTGCCGATGAGCGAGGTCACCACGGTGCCGGTCGCGGCAGGGTCGATGGCATCGCGCTGCGCTTTCGCCAATGCGCCCTGGCCGACCAGCACGAACTCGGGCTGCGGCAGCAGGGCCGGCCAGGCTGCGACGAGCGCCTGCAGCACCTCGGGCCAGCGCGTGTAGAGCTTCCTCTGCAGACGGGCCCCGAGCGCGAGCGCGATCCTGAAGTGGGCGGGGTCGTGGGCGTTCGGCAGGTCGTCGCCGAGGTCGAGCTTCGGCGCCTCGACCGCTCCGCGCTGGAGGCTGAGCAACTGGCGCAGGCGCCGGTCGGCGAAAGCCGCACGGTCGAATCGCTCGCCGGCCTGGTGGCCGCGCATCGTCGCGAACGGCAGGTTGCGAAAGCGCTCCGCCTTCATGCGCAGCGAACCGGTGCGCAGGCTGTCGAGCAGGATGAAGTCATAGTCGGCCGCGCATTGGGCGGCGCTGCTGATCACGGCGCGAAAGCGCTTGTCGGTCCGGAACAGCGGCGCCAGGGCAGGCGCGATCAGCAAATCGACGTCGATGGTCGAGGGGATCAGGCGCCGCGGTGCCAGGTCCATGATGGCCTCGCCGACCGTCGTCCAGGTGTAGACCCAGAGCAGACGACGAGTCGATGCCGGAATGGCCTGAACATGGCGACGCGCCTGACCGTTGAGGCGCAGCATGAGGTCGCGGGCCAGCGCCTTGCGTCGCGCCTGGAAGCGCTGGACGGGCGAGCGTTCACGGTATTCCTCTTCGAGCGCATTGGCGACGTCGCCCTCCTCGAACGGCATCGCGTGGATCGGGTGACGTCGAGGCGTCGCCATCGCTTCGTCAATGCCAGCGGGCGAGGACCCGGTCGACCATCGCGCCGGATTGGCCGAGGTAGCGGGCCGGGTCGCACAGCTCCGCCAGTTGCTCGCGGGTGGCGTGCTTGGCGATCTCGACGTCACCGGCGAGAAGGTCGAGGAGTGGCTTGCCTTGCTCGATGGCCGCGCGGCAGAGTTCGGACACGCGGTGGTGGGCGCGCTCGCGGCCCAGTGCCGGCGCCAGGCCCATCATCACCGCCTCGGCAACGACGAGGCCGTGCGTCATGTCGAGGTTGGCGCGCATGCGGTTCGCGTCGACCTCGAGGCCTTCGAGGAGCGCGTGCGATTGCGACAGCGCGCCGGCGAGCAGGCAGAACGCTTCCGGCAGCACGATCCACTCGATCTCCCACGGCCCCGTCGAGCGCTCGTGGTCGGCGACCATTGCCTCGAGCAACGACGCGGCATGCTGGCGCACCACGGAGATCGCCGCATGGATCACGTTGCATGCGACCGGGTTGCGCTTGTGCGGCATCGTGCTCGACGAGCCGCGCCCCGGCGCCGACGCCTCGAAGGCCTCGCCGACCTCGGTCTGCATGAGCAGCTTCACGTCGAGCGCCAGCTTGCCGAGCGTGCCGCCGACCAGGCCGAGGAAGGCGCCGACTTCGGCGATGCCATCGCGCTGCGTGTGCCAGGCGATCGCCGGCTGTGCCAGGCCGAGCTCGGCGCAGAGCGCTTGCTGCGTCTGCATCGCCGCGCCCTGCAGCGAAGCCAGCGTGCCGGCGGCGCCGGCAAACTCGACCTGCAGCACGCGCGGCCGCAGCTGCGCGAGCCGCTCACGGTGGCGCTGCACGGCCGACAGCAGGCCGGCCATCTTGTAGCCGAAGGTCACCGGCACCGCCTGCTGCAGCCTGGTGCGGCCGGCCATCGGCGTATCGCGATGCCTGCGCGCCAGCGTCGCGAGCCCGTTGCCGATCGCCTGCAGCTCGGCATCGACGATCGCGAGCGCGGCGGCGATCTGCAGCACCGTGGCGGTGTCGGTCACGTCCTGCGTCGTCGCCCCCCAGTGGCTGTACTGGCCGAGGCCTTCGCGGCAGAGGCCGTTGATCTGCGCGACCAGGCCAACGATCGGCGTGCCCGCGCGCTCGGTCTGCGTCTTCAGCTTCGCCATGTCGATGGCGCCGACGCGGCAGACGCGTTCGATCTCGGCCGCCGCATCGGCCGGGATGACGCCGAGCGCGCCCTGCACCTTGGCGAGCGCCGACTCGAACACGAGGTACTGCGCGACGCGATTCTCGTCGGACCAGACGCTGCGCATCGCCGCCGTACCGAAAACGTCACCGAAGAGGAGAGAGTCGACGATCGTGGCAGCCATGGCGAGCGGGCATCGTCCTTGTTCAGGGAGCCAAGATGGGCTTGCGATGGAGGAATCTGCGCCTCCGTCGATTCGCATTCGTCGGCCGGCAATTTGCGAACCGATCGATCGCACTCAACTGCGCGGGCGATCTCGAACTCGCCTCTCGCCCGGAACAAGAATGCACCCCGCTGCCGAATGGCAGAGTCGCTTTCGCTGCGTACTCACAAAACATTCGGAAGCTCCAGCAGTTCCTTCTCCAACCGTTCAACTCCGGCGATCGAATACCAAAAACTTTCTGAGTGTCCGTCGGCAACGTCCAATGCGGCCCGAGGAGTCGTGACCCCTTTGAGGCAATCGTGCAGGAAGCCGAATACGTCGAACAGCGTGGACTTGCCGGAACCGTTGGCGCCGACCACCACCAGAAAAGATGGGATGTCTTTCAGGTGGACATCCCAAAAAACCTTAGCGTTTTCTAGTCTGGTGGACTCGATCTTCACGGCGACTTGCCTCTGACTCGTTTACGAGCGTACTTTGTCGTTCGGCTCGGCGGGTAAGACGCTACAGGCCAGGCCACCTTAGGGATTGTCGGCGAGGCGGTGTCTGCGGCCCAAGCGATTTGAAACGCAGGCACGCGGATTTTGCGAATGGCGTCATCGCAGCTCGAAGTCGTTGGAGCACTCGCAAGTTGACGATGCCTGCGCCGCCGAAGCCGATGCCACTGAAAGTTGAGTTCAGATCAGCACGATGTCGTACTGCTCCGGCGACGGAAAAGCTTCCGCCCGAAGCGAGATCGGCTTGCCGATGAAGTCGGAGAGGCCGGCCAGGTGCTGGCTCTCCTCGTCGAGCAGCATCTCGACCACCGTCGCCGAGGCGACGATGCGGAACTCCTTCGGGTCGAACTGGCGGGCCTCGCGCAGGATCTCGCGCAGGATGTCGTGGCACACGCTCCGCGCCGTCTTCACTTCGCCGCGGCCCTGGCACGTGGGGCACGGCTCGCAGAGCATGTGGGCGAGCGACTCGCGGGTGCGCTTCCGCGTCATCTCGACGAGGCCGAGCTGCGTGAATCCGCTCACCGTGATCTTGGTGCGGTCGCGCGCGAGCTGCTTCTTCAGCTCGGCGAGCACCGCGGCCTGGTGCTCCTCGCGCGTCATGTCGATGAAGTCGATGATGATGATGCCGCCGAGGTTTCGCAGGCGCAGTTGCCGCGCGATCGCCTGGCCGGCCTCGAGGTTGGTGCGAAAGATGGTGTCGTCGAAATTGCGCGCGCCGACGAAGCCGCCGGTGTTCACGTCGACCGTCGTAAGCGCTTCGGTCTGGTCGATGATGAGATAGCCACCCGACTTCAGGTCGACGCGCCGCAGCAGCGCCTTCTGTACTTCCTCGTCGATCGCGAACAGGTCGAAGATCGGCCGCTCGCCTGCGTAGTGCTGCAGCTTGCCGACGGCGCCCGGCGTGTATTCGCGGCCGAACTTCGAGAGCTGCTCGAACTGCATCTTGGAGTCGATGCGAATGGTCTGGGTGCGGTCGTCGGCGAGATCGCGCAGCACCCGTTCGGCCAGGCTCAGGTCCTGGTGCAGCAAGGTGCCGGGTGGCGACTTGAAGGAGCGCTCGCGGACCCGCTGCCAGGTCGTGCGCAGGTAGCGGATGTCGTCGGCGAGTTCCTCGTCGGTGGCCTCGGCGGCGTTGGTGCGCAGGATGAAGCCGCCGCCGGCGATCGAGCCCGCATCGGCGGCGCGACGGACCTCGTCGTCGGCCAGGGCGAGCGCCGTCATGCGCGCGCGCAATTGCTCTCTGAGATCGTGGGAGCCGATCTTCTGCGAGATGCCGATGTGGTCGTCCTGCGGCAGGAACACGAGCAGGCGGCCGGCGATGCTGGCCTGCGTCGACAAGCGCGCGCCCTTGGTGCCGATCGGGTCCTTGATGACCTGCACGGTGAGCGTCTGCCCTTCGAACACGATGCGCTCGATCGGCGGCGGAGGCACGGCCCCGGGGCCGTGGTCACCCCGCGAGGTGCCGCCGGCGACGTGGACGTCGGCGATGTGAAGGAAGGCAGCGCGCTCGAGACCGACCTCGACAAAGGCCGACTGCATGCCGGGCAGCACGCGCGCGACCTTGCCGGTGTAGATGTTGCCGACGCGGCCGCGCTCGAGCTCGCGTTCGAGGTGCAGCTCCTGCACGGCGCCGTTCTCGACGATGGCGACGCGCGTTTCCTGCGGCGCCCAGTTGATGAGGATGTCTTGCATCGCGATGGAGAGCAGACCGATGGCCTCAGGGGTTCATGTCGACACCTGCCTCGCGCAGCAGGGCGGCCGTCTCGTGCAGCGGCAAACCCATGATACCGGTGTAGCTGCCGTCGATATGCGCGATCCAGGCCGCCGCTGCGCTCTGGATCGCATAGGCGCCGGCCTTGCCGAAAGGCTCGCCGCTGGCCACGTATCGGTCGATGTCGGCGCGAGACAGCGCCGCGAAGCGGACATGCGAAACGTTCGTGCGATACAGGGTCCGGCGACCCGCGGCGACCGCGACGGCGGTGATCACGCGATGCGTGCGCCCGGCCAGCAGCGACAGCGTGCGCGCGGCGTCTGCGCCATCGGCCGGCTTGCCGAGGATGCGGGTGCCGAGCGCGACGGTGGTGTCGGCGCAGAGGATCGGAGCCGGCGACAGCCCGCGCGCGGCGAGGCGCTTGCGCGCTGCCGTGAGCTTGGCCCGCGTCACGCGCTCGACGTAGATGGCCGGCAACTCGCCGGCTCGCGTCGCCTCGAGTGATTCGGCGTCTTCGCGGGCGTCGGCGACGAGCATTTCGCAGCGCACGCCGATCTGCGCGAGGAGCGTGCGGCGGCGCGGGCTCTGCGACGCCAGATAGACAAACGGGAAGGTCGTCATTCGCGGTGGTACGGGTGGCCCGCGTTGATCGACCAGGCGCGGTACAGCGCCTCGGCAACGAGCACGCGAACGAAGGCGTGGGGCAAGGTCAGGTCCGACAGGCGAAGCGACTCGTCGCAGGCCGATTTCAGCGACGCGTCGAGCCCATCCGGGCCGCCGATCAAAAGCGCGGCATCGCGGCCATCCTCCTGCCAGGCGCGCAGGCCCGACGCGAGCTGCGCCGACGTGACGCGCGCTCCCTGCTCATCGAGCGCGATCCGGCGGCAGCCTCGCGGCAATGCCGCCTCGATGCGGCCGGCTTCCGCGGCCATCAGCTGTGCGGCAGTGCGGGCACCACGCGGCTCGGCCTTCACCGCCTTCAACTCGAGCCGCATCTCCGGTGGGAAGCGCTTGGCGTAATCGGCGAAGGCGGCGTCGGCCCACGCGGGCTGGCGCACACCCACGGCGACGAGCAGGAGACGCACGCCGCTGCTTCAGCGCGTCAGCGTTTCGCCGGTGTCTTTTTCGCCGCGGCCGGGCGCCGCGGCGCTGCGGGTCGCGCTGCAGACGGCCTGGCCGACTTGGCCGCCGCCTTCTTGACGCCGACCGTGCGCAGCACGCGCTTGGCCGGCGCCGCCTTGCGCGCCACCGGCCGTTTTGCAGGCGATGCTGCCGGTGCCACCGGCGCCGCCCTGTCAACCCGCTTCGGCGCTGGCTTGGCCGCACGCTCCGGCGCGGCCGCCTTGACCAGACGGGTCGGCGCGCCGTCGGCGATCTTCATGCGCACCGGCTTGTCGCCCCACAGTTCCTCGAGGTGGTAGTACTCGCGGATGGCCGGCTGCATGACGTGGACGACGGCCGCGCCGCAGTCGACGATGATCCATTCACCGTTCGCCTCGCCTTCGGTGCGGGGCGAGGGTGCACCGGCGGTCTTGACCGCATCGCGCACGCTGGCTGCCAGCGACTTCGTCTGCCGGTTGCTCGTTCCCGACGCGACGATCACGCGTTCGAAGAGCGGCGACAGATGCTCGGTATTGAAGACAACGATGTTCTGGGCCTTGACGTCCTCCAGACCATCGACGATGACCCGTTGCAGCTTGCGAATGTCCATTCAGCTCCTGAGTGATGAGGCCCCCACGCTCTCTGCGTTCGCTGCCCCCCGAGTGGGCAGCAACGCCCTTGGGGCGACCCGGCGGACGTTGCAGCTAGCGATAGAGCCGATGGCGTTCAATATAGCTTGCGACGGCTTCCGGCACGAGACCCGCGATCGACTCTCCCGCCGCGACACGGCGGCGCACCTCCGTCGACGAGATGTCCATCATCGGCAGGCTGACGACATGCGCATCCGTTCGCGCGATCAGCGGGTTGTCGGCGAGATCGGCGCCCGGCCGGTTGGCGACGGCCAGCGTGACCATGCCGAGCAGCTCGCGCCAGTCGCGCCAGGTGTGCAGCGTCGCGTACTGGTCCTGGCCGAGGATCAGGAACCAAACGCTCTCGGGCTCGGCGGCCCTCAGCTCGCGCACCGTGTCGAGCGTGTAGCTGATGCCGCGGCGGCGCAACTCGGCGCGGTCGAGCACGAAACGCGGCTCGCCGGCGATGGCCAGCCGCACCATCGCTTCGCGGTCGGCGGCATCGGCGAGCTCGCGCGTCTTCTGCGACGGCTGCCCCGTGGGGATCCAGCGCACCTCGTCTAGGCCGAGCTGCGACAGCGCCAGCCTGGCCAGAGCGACGTGAGCGTCGTGGACCGGATCGAAGCTGCCGCCGAAGACGCCGACTCGCTTCATGCGCCCGCCTCGCCGGCCCAGTCTCGCGGCCGCAGGAAGTCGCTGTAAAGGCGGGCCTCTTCGCTGCCTGGCTCGGGCTTCCAGTCGTAGCGCCACTTCACGATCGGCGGCATCGACATCAGGATGCTCTCGGTGCGGCCGCCCGACTGCAGGCCGAACAGGGTGCCGCGGTCGAAGACCAGGTTGAACTCGACGTAGCGGCCGCGCCGGTAAGCCTGGAAGTCGCGCTCGCGCTCGCCGTAGGCCATGCCGCGGCGGCGCCGCACGATCGGCAGGTAGGCGCCGAGGAAGGCATCGCCGACGGCACGCATCACCTCGAAGCTGGAAGCGAAGCCGCCTTCGGAGAAATCGTCGAAGAAGACGCCGCCGATGCCGCGCGGCTCGCTGCGGTGCGTGAGAAAGAAGTACTCGTCGCACCAGCGCTTGAAGCGCGGGTACTTGTCGGCACCGAAGGGCGCGAGCGCGTCTCGGTTGACGGCGTGAAAGTGATGCGCGTCCTCCTCGAAGCCGTAGTACGGCGTCAGGTCCATGCCGCCGCCGAACCAGACCACGGGCTCGCGGCCCGGCGGCATGGCGGCGAGCATGCGCACGTTCATGTGCACCGTCGGCACGTAAGGATTGCGCGGATGGAAGACGAGCGACACGCCCATCGCCTCGAACGGCGCGCCGGCCAGCTCGGCGCCGCGATGCTGCGTCGCCGAGGCCGGCAGCGCCTGACCCTTGACGTGGGAGAACCCGCAGCCGCCGCGTTCGAGCAAACGGCCGCCCTCGACGAGCCGCGAGATGCCGTCGCCCTCGAGCTTGCCGCCCGGCTCGCGCTGCCACGCATCGTGGACGAAAGCGTCGCTGCTTTCGGCTTCCATCGCCGAAACGATGCGGCCCTGCAGGCCGAGCAGATATTCTCGAACGGTGGCCGTGTTCAACGCTTCAAAGCCCGAGACCCGATGTCACGCCGGTACTGTGCACCCGCAAAGGAGATTCCGCGTATCACCTCGTAAGCTCGCTGCTGGGCCAGGCGCGTCGAATCGGCGAGCGCCGTGACGCACAGCACACGCCCGCCCGCCGTCACCGGCTGGCCGTCGCGCAACTCGGTGCCGGCGTGGAAAACCTTGAGGTCTTCGCTCTCCGCCAGCAGGCCGCTGATCGGGTCGCCGCGCTTCGGGTCGGCCGGATAACCGGCAGCGGCCATGACGACGCCGAGCGCGACGCGCCGGTCCCACTGCAGCTTGACGTCGGCGAGCGGGTGCGCCGGATCGTGCGCGGTCGCCTGCATGAGCAGCTCGAACAGGTCGCTCTTCAAGCGCATCAGGATCGGCTGCGTCTCGGGGTCGCCGAGACGGCAGTTGAACTCGACCGTTTTCGGCGCGCCGTGCGCGTCGATCATCAGGCCGGCGTAGAGAAATCCGCTGAAGGGAGTGCCTTCGTCGGCCATCCCGGCGATCGTCGGCGCGACGATCTCCTGCATGACGCGCGCATGTACGTTGGGCGTGACCACCGGCGCCGGCGAGTACGCGCCCATCCCGCCGGTGTTGGGTCCGGTATCGCCATCGCCGATCCGCTTGTGGTCCTGGCTGGTGGCGAGCGAGAGCACGCCGGTGCCGTCGCAAAGGACCATGAAGCTCGCTTCCTCGCCTTCGAGAAACTCCTCGATGACGACGCGCGAGCCCTTGGCCGCCGCGCCACCGAGCATCGTGTCGACGGCCGCATGCGCCTCGTCACGCGTCGTCGCGACGACGACGCCCTTGCCCGCCGCCAGGCCGTCGGCCTTGACGACGATCGGCACCGCCGACGCAGCGACGTGGGCATGCGCCGCGGCGGCGTCCTCGAACACGCCGTAGTCGGCGGTCGGGATGGCGTGCCGCTTCATGAAGGCCTTGGCGAAGGCCTTCGAGCTTTCGAGCTGCGCGGCCGCTTTCGTCGGGCCGAAGATGCGCAGGCCCTTGGCGCGAAAGATGTCGACGGCGCCCGCGGCGAGCGCCGCCTCGGGGCCGACGATGGTGAGCGCGACCTTCTCGGCGAACGCGAATTCGGCGAGCTGGTCGAGGTCGGCGATGGCGACGTTCCTGACCTGCGGCTCGGCCGCGGTGCCCGCATTGCCGGGCGCGACGAACACCGTCTGCACGCGCGCCGACTGGGCCAGCTTCCACGCCAGCGCGTGCTCGCGCCCGCCGCCACCGATGACGAGCACTTTCACGAAGACATCTCGGCGTTGTGGAAGACCGCCTGCACGTCGTCGAGGTCCTCGATCACGTCGAGCAGCTTCTGCATGCGCGCCGCGTCTTCGCCGTCGAGGCTCACGCTGTTCTCGGGACGCATCGTCACTTCGGCATGGTCGGCCTTCAGGCCGCCCGCTTCGAGCGCCTTCTGCACCATCTCGAAGCCGACGGGCGACGAGATCACCTCGACAGCGCCGTCCTCATCGGTGATCACGTCATCGGCGCCGGCCTCGAGCGCCACTTCCATCAGCTTGTCTTCGCTCGTGCCGGGCGCGAACAGGAACTGGCCGCAATGCTTGAACTGGAACGCGACCGAGCCTTCGGCGCCGAGGTGGCCGCCGTACTTGCTGAAGGCATGGCGCACCTCGGCGACGGTGCGCACGCGGTTGTCGGTGACGCAGTCGACGATGATGGCCGCGCCGCCGATGCCGTAGCCCTCGTAGCGGATCTCCTCGTAGTGCATGCCTTCGAGGTTGCCGGTTGCCTTGTCGATGTTCTTCTTGATCGTCTCGGCGGGCATGTTCGAGCCCTTGGCCTTCTCGACGGCCAGACGCAGGCGCGGATTCATGCCGAGGTCGCCGCCGCCATGGCGCGCCGCGACGACGATCTAGCGGATCAGGCGCGTCCAGACCTTGCCGCGCTTCTCGTCCTGGCGGCCCGTGCGGTGCTGGATGTTGGCCCACTTGGAATGACCGGCCATGAAATTCGTCGCGGCCTGACGTGCGCCGTCGTAGAGGGAAAGACGGCGATTTTAGGGCGCCGCCGTGCGGTCCATTCAGCGCGGCAACAACTGTCGGTCGAGGATCTCGGTGGCGACTTGCTGGCCTACGCGCCGCCCGGCTTCCACCGCGCTGCGGAAGTGCACGCCGGCCCAGACCCGCGCCGATGCCAGCTCGTCGGCGAGCGCCGCCGCGTTCGGCCAGCGCCGCGCCTGCCCGGTCTGGCCATTGCGCCACTCGACGACGCCGTCGATGCCGTAAAGACGCGGCAATTCGACCTCGGTGATGCCGGCACCGATGGCGCCGCCCGACGGGTACTGCGGACTGTTCGGCACGCGCACCAGCGACACCCAGGCCGGGTCGGCGTCGGCGCTCGCCGCGTACGGGCCGGCGATCGCGTTTTCCGGGCGCCAGTGCAGGTAGCGCTCCTTGAGGTTGGCGCCGACGATGTTGGCATCGATGGAGATCATGGCGTCGAGGGCGGCCATGCGCGCGACGTCGAGCGCGTCGAGCTTGCGCGGCTCGATGGCGGTCTTGACGAAGGTCGTGAAGTCCGAGGGCTCGCCCGAATTCCAGAACAGCGCCGCCGCCGTCTGGTCGCCGCTGCGCGCGCTGCTGGCGATGCTGCCCATCGCGCGCGTCTCCGCGATGTCGCGCGAAGCCGCGGCGCTGCCCAGTGGCGGCGGCGGCCCCGGATCGAGCGCCCCGACCGAGCGAATACCGAACGGCGTCAGGCTCGCGGCCGCGATCGAGCGCGGCATCTTTGCATACGATGGCATGACGAAAACGCCGGGCCCGGCGTCGACAGCCTTCGGCTCGGCGCGATCGACGCGGTCGTTCGAGCGCGCGACGAGCAGCATCAGCGCCGCCTGCCGGCCGAGCGCGGCGCCTGCCTCGCGCTCGGGCGCCGACTTGACGGCGGCGAGCGAGTCGCGATAGCGGCGCACGAGCTGCCCATGGTCGACGTCAGGTTCGACGACGAGCGCGGTGT
>JAYVNL010000095.1:0-5688 GCA_043758495.1 Rhizobacter sp. | reverse complement strand
AGGCGATCTCGTCGCCGGCCGTCGTCGAGGCCTATCTGGGCCATCGGGCAGCACAACGGCTGGGGGCCGTCGCATGACCGGGCCGGTGGCTGTCGACGTGCGCGCCGAGATCGTCTCGGCGAGCCGGAACTGGTCGCGCGCCGCCGACGGCGAGCCGGCATCGCTGATCGCCGCACTCGCCCGCAATGTGCAAGACCACCCCGGCCGAGTAGCGGTGCGCGAGCGCGAGCGGGGCATCTGGGTCGAGCACGACTGGGCCGACGTGCTCGGCGACGTGCTCGCCATCGCCGCGGGCCTCGAATCGCTGGGCGTGGTGCCGGGCCGTGCCGTGATGGTGGCCGGCGACAACCGGCTGCGGCTCTATGAAGGGGTGCTCGGGGTGATGGCGCTGCGCGCCCTGCCCGCGCCGATCTATCCCGACGTGCCTCCCTCCGAGCTGCTCAACTACAGCCAGCTCGGCCAGCCCGACGTGGCGATCGCCGAAGACCAGGAACAGGTCGACAAGCTGATCGAGCTGCGTGAGCGAACCGACGGCCGGCCGCACACGATCGTCTATCACGATGGGCGCGGACTGCAGGCCTGCGAAGCCTCGGGGCTGATTCCGCTCGAGGAACTCGTGGCGAACGGACGGAAGCGCTTGCAGCGCGAGCCCGCGCTCGTCGCCGATCTGTTGCTGCGCGCGACGCGCACCGACGCCGCGGTTCTGCTCCACTCGTCGGGCACGACGGGCGCGCCGAAGGGCATCGCCTTGAGCCATGCGAACGTCATCGGCGGCGTTTGCAACGCTGCTGCCGCCGGCTACTTCCAGCGGCACGAAGACCACTACGCCTACCTGCCGATGGCCTGGGTCGGCGACTTCGTCTTCACCCTCGGCGCCGGTGTCCTGCTCGCCTTCACGATCCACATTCCCGAGCGCCAGGAAACGGTGCTGCACGACCTGCGCGAAGTGGCGCCGACGATGTACCTCGCCGCGCCGCGCGCCTGGGACCACATGCTGACGCGGCTGCAGGTCGGCATCGCCGAATCGACGCCGATGAAGCGCGGCCTGTACGACTTCTTCATGCGCCGCGCCATCGAGGTCGAGCGGCGCCGCCTCAACGGAAGCTTGCCGACGCCGATCGAGCGGGCCGTCCGGCGCCTCGGCGAGTGGCTGGTGTTCGCGCCGGTCAAAGACATGCTCGGCATGTCGCGCGCGCGGCGCGCGTACACCGGTGGCGAAGCGCTCGGCGAAGACACGTTCCTGACCTTTCGCGCGCTCGGCATCAACCTCAAGCAGTTCTACGGCCAGACCGAAACCGCGGCCCTCACTGCCGCGCAGGAAGACGGCGACGTCAAGCTGCACACGGTCGGCCGGCCGATGCCCAACGTCGAGATCCGGATCGACGATCTCGGCGAGATCCAGGTTCGTTCCGCCTCGGTCTTCAGTGGCTACTTCGACGATCCGGTTGCGACGAGCGCCGCCCTGCAGGACGGCTGGCTGCGCACCGGCGACGCCGGCTACCTGGAGCCCGACGGCCAGCTCGTCGTGCTCGGCCGCGTCAGCGAGGTGGTGCACACCGCGGGCGGCGAGCGCTACGTGCCGAACTACGTCGAGAACCGGCTCAAGTTCAGCGCTTACGTGCGCAATGCCGCCGTGATCGGTGCCGGCCGCGACCGGCTGGGCGTGCTGGTCTGCATCGACCCGGACGCCGTCGGCCACTGGGCCGAGCAGCGCGGTCTGGCGTACACGTCGTATGCCGAGCTGTCGCAGCTGCCCGAGGTGGTCGAGCTCGTCGCGTCGGCCATCCGCCACGTCAACCGCGTGCTGAAGCCTGAACTGGCGCTGCGCCGCTTCGTCAACCTGCCGAAGGACTTCGATGCCGACGACGGCGAGATCACGCGCACGAGAAAGCTGCGCCGCAACGTCGTCGAGGAGCGCTACGCAGCGCTGATCGAAGCGCTCTACAGCGCATCGACGAGCTTCGAGCTCGACACTGCGATCACCTACGAAAGCGGGCAAACCGGCTCGATGCGCCGCATCCTTCAACTGCGCGAGGTCATCTGATGGACGTGCTGCTTTACGTCGAGCTCGCCATCAATGGCGCCCTCGTCGGCATGATGTATGCGCTGGTGGCGCTCGGCATCGTCCTCGTCTACAAGGCGTCGCGACATGCCAACCTCGCGCAAGGCGCATTCGCGATGACCGGGGGCTACGTTTGCCTGCTCATCGCCTCCGCCCTCGGCCTGCCGATCTGGGCCGCGGCGCTGGCCTCGCTGGCCGCGCTCTTCCTGCTCGGCGTCCTCGTCGAGCGCTTCGTTCTGCGCCGCATGATCGGCCAGCCGGTGGTCATGGTGATCACGCTGACGCTCGGCCTCGACATCCTGCTGCGCGGCCTGGTGCCCGGCCTGTTCGGCTCCTCCGTCAAGCAGCTCGACCTCGGCATCCCGCAAGCGCCGCTCCTTCTCGGCGAGGTGCTCGTCAACCGCGCCTACCTCGCCGGCGGCGGCGTCGCGCTGCTGCTGATCCTGGTCGCGATCGCGTTCTTCAGTTCGACGCTGGGCGTGCGCATGCGCGCCGTCTCCGACGACCAGATCGCTGCCTGGTCGGTCGGCATCCGGGTCGAGAAGATGATCGCCATCGCCTGGGGGCTGGCCGGCGTGTCGGCGGCAGCGGCCGGAATCCTGTGGGGCTCGGTGCAAGGCGTCGACTGGACGCTTTCGCTGCTGCTGCTCAAGGCGCTCGCCATCGCGATCCTCGGCGGCCTCGACAGCGTGCTCGGCGTGCTGGTCGCCGGCCTGATGATCGGCATCGCCGAGAGCATTGCGGCGGGCCTGCTCGACCCGATCGTCGGCGGCGGCACGCGCGACGTCGTCGCCTCGGTATTCATCCTCGTCACGGTCCTCGTGCGACCCCACGGCCTGTTCGGCCGCGAGCACATCGAACGCGTCTAGCAATGTTTTACCGTGCCGCCGGCATCCGCCACGTCAGTTACCTGCAGACGCGCCAGCTGTTTCCGCTGCCGTTCGACCGGGCGCTGGTCGCATTGATCGCGGTGCTGTTCGCGTTTGCGCCGTGGCTGGTCAGCCCGCTGGTGCTGAACTCCTACCTGATGCCGTGGCTTCTCTTCACCAGCGCGGCACTCGGCCTGAACCTGCTAATGGGCGGTGCCGGTCAGGTGCATCTCGGCTACGGCGCCGTGATGGGCATCGGCGCCTACGGCTCCGTTCACATCATGCGGGCCGGCGTGCCGTTCGAAGCGGCGCTACTGCTCGGCGGGCTGCTCGCGGCGGCAATCGGCACGGTGTTCGGCGCGGCGGCGCTGAGGGTCAAAGGCCTCTACCTCGCCGTCTCGACGCTCGCGCTGCAGTACCTGACCGACTTCGTCATCCTGCACGTGCCGGCGATCAGCGGCGGCACGCAAGCGTCGGTGCAGGTTCCGACCCTGCGCCTGCTCGGCCAGCCAGTCACGTCGGACACCGGCGTGTACCTCGTCGCACTGGCTTTCTGTGCGCTGCTGACGCTCTTCATGCTCAACGTCAACCGCACCAGTTTCGGCCGCGCCCTCGCCGCCGTGCGCGAGAAAGACTACGCCGCCGAGATCCTCGGCGTGAGCGCGTTCCGCTACAAGCTGCTCGCCTTCTGGGTCAGCTCCTTCATCGGTGGTGTCGCCGGCGCGCTCTATGCGTTCTGCTTCTACAAGGCGGTCTCGCCCGAGCAGTTTCACATCGAGCTGTCGATCCAGCTGCTGGCCACCGTGATCGTCGGCGGCCTGGGCCGCATCCTCGGCTGCTACTTCGGAGCCGCGCTCATTCTGCTGGCGCCGCTGCTGCTCAATCGCGCGCTGGCGGCGCTCTCGCGCAACTACGGCTCCGTGATCGGCGGCGACCTCGTCACCCATGCGCCGCTGATTCTGTACGGCGGCCTGATCGTGGGCTTTCTGCTGTTCGAGCCACTTGGGCTCGCCAAGATGTACGAGAACGTCCGCAAGAGTCTGCTCGTCTGGCCGTTTCGCCACGCGCGTCGCTGAAGCGCGCAATTTTCAACCCCTGGAGACACCACATGACACTCGACAGAAGACAGATCGTTGCCGCCGGCGTGGGCACTGCGCTCGCCACCGCCCTGCCCTTCGTGCCCCTGTTGGCGCAGGCCCAGGAGAAGGTCGTCAAGTTCGGCATGTGCCAGGACTTCACGGTGGTCTACACCTTCGTGACCGCCGAGTACAGCCAGGGGCAGCGCGACTACTTTTCGCTCGTCAACGAGCGCGGAGGCGTCGGCGCTACCGGCGGCTCGGGCGGGTGGAAGATCGCCGCCGACGTCGTCGACACCGGCAACGCGCCGCAGCGCGGCATCGAGGCCTACGAGCGCTTCAAGCGAGAAGGCGTGATCCTGGTCGATCCCCTGTCCACGCCGGTCAGCCGCGCCCTGGTCTCGCGCGCACTCCAGGACAAGATCAATCTGGTGACGATCGTGTCGGGGCGCAGCGACGCCGCCGACGGCTCGGTCTTTCCGTACGTGATGCCGCTTTCACCAAGCTACTGGTCGCAGGCCGCCGTGCTGATCGAGTACATGGCGCAGCAGGACAAGGACCTCAAAGGCAAAAAGATCGCCTTCGTCCACATCGACACCGCCTTTGGCCGCGAGCCGCTGCCGCTGTTGCAGGAGCTGGCAAAGCGCCGCGGCTTCGAGCTGCTGCCTTTCCCCTACGCGCCGCCCGGCAACGAGCAATCGGCGGCGTGGACGCAGCTGCGTCGGGCCAAGCCCGACTGGACCATCATCTGGGGCGGTGGCGTCGGCCAGACGGTGTCGATCAAGGAAGCGCTGCGCAACGGCATCGCGCCGGACCGCATCGCCTCGGTCGTCTGGCTGTCGGAGTCGGACATGAAAGTGGTCGGCAACGACCAGGCCAAAGGCGTGCTGAAGTTCGAAGCGGCCGCCTCTGGGCGCGAGCCGAAGATCATCCAGGACATCCTGCGCGAGGTGGTCGCCAAAGGCAAGGGCGCCGGGCCGCAGGACCTGGTGGGAACGAGCTACTACAACATCGGCGTGATGGCCGGCGCCGTCATGGTCGAAGGAGTGCGCCGCGCGCTCGAGATCACCAAGGGCGCATCGGTCAGTGCGGAGGCGCTCAACGAGGGCTTGCGCAGCATCAAGGGCTTCACTGCGGAGGGCCTCATTCCTCCGCTCAACACCACCAAGACCGACCACCAGGGCGGCGGCATGGGTCGTGTCGCGCAATGGGACGGCAAACGCTGGGTCGCCAAGACCGATTGGCTCGCCGCCGACCAGGACGTGGTCTTCCAGCTGATCAGGGCGTCGTCGGCGGAGTTCAAGAAGAGCGGCACCTGAGCAGAGTCCGCACATGCCGCTGCTCGCGCTCAACAGCATCGAAGTCGTCTACGACGGCGCCGCGCTGGCGGTCAAGGGCGTCTCGATCGACGTCGAGGCGGGCGGGCTTGTCGCTTTGCTCGGCGCCAACGGCGCCGGCAAGAGCACGGTGCTGAAGTCGATCAGCGGACTGCTCGGCGCCGAACGCGGCAAAGTGAGCCGCGGCGACATCGTCTTCGATGGCGCCGATCTCCTTCCCCTCGGACCGCCCGACCGTGTGCGGCGCGGCATCGTTCACGTGCTCGAAGGCCGACGCGTCTTCGAGCACCTGACGCCGGGCGAGAACCTGCTCTCGGCCACCTCGATGCACCGCGACCAGGCGC
>JAYVNL010000094.1:0-5720 GCA_043758495.1 Rhizobacter sp. | reverse complement strand
CGGCCGGCCTACGCCATCGCGATGAGCGGCTTCGGCATGAGCTCGGACCGTGCTCGCAGCCTGACCGCGGGCTATCGCCATCACCTGCTCAAGCCGGTCGAGCCGAATCAGCTCGAGCGCCTGCTCGACGAGGCGGCGGCCGAGATCGCGGGCTGACGATCGATCTCCGGCCCGTGGCTACCGGGTCGTCGGGTCGAGGCTGAACCACCTCCGACCGGCTGCGCACAATGGCGCCATGACCCGCCGCGCCGTCGACTCGCCTTATGCCTGGGGCCGGCTCGTCGTCGCGCTGTTGCTCATGACGGTCGGCAGCAGCGCGATGTATGTCGTCGCCGTCGTGCTGCCGAACGTGCAGGCCGAGTTCGGCATCGCCCGTGCCGATGCTTCGCTGCCGTACACGCTGCTGCTGATCGGCTTCGGCATCGGCGGCATCTTCATGGGCCGGCTGGCCGATCGCCGCGGCATCGTCGTGCCGCTGCTGATCGGCGCGGCCGGCCTGGGCTGCGGCTTCGTCGCCGCCGGCCTGGCGACGAATATCTGGACCTTCGCGCTGGCCCACGGCCTGCTGCTCGGCCTGGTCGGTAGCTCGGCGAGCTTCGCGCCGCTGGTCGCCGACACCTCGGCCTGGTTCGTGCGCCGGCGCGGCTTCGCGGTGGCGGTCTGCGCCAGCGGCATCTATCTGGCCGGAGCCGTCTGGCCGCCGGTCGTTCAGCATTTCGTCGAAAGTGTCGGCTGGCGCCAGACCTACATCGGTCTCGGCATCTTCTCGGCGCTGGCGATGGCTCTGCTCGCTGTCTTCATGCGCGGTCAACTGCCGCTCGAGGTCGCGGTGGCAGCGAGCACCCGGCCGGGCGCGCCGGCGCCTTCGACGCGGCCGTTCGGCCTCTCGATGAACGCAGCGCAGGGGCTGCTCTGCATCGCCGCCGTGGCCTGCTGCGTGGCGATGGCGATGCCGCAGGTCCACATCGTCGCCTACTGCGGCGACCTCGGCTACGGCGCCGCCCGCGGCGCGCAGATGCTGTCGCTGATGCTGGCGTGCGGTGTTGCGAGCCGGCTCATCTCGGGTGCCATCTGCGACCGCATCGGCGGCCTGCGCACGCTGCTGCTCGGCTCTGTGCTGCAGGGTCTGGCGCTGCTGCTGTTCCTGCCGTTCGATTCGCTGGCGTCGCTGTTCGTCATCTCGGCGCTGTTCGGCCTTTTCCAGGGCGGCATCGTGCCAGCCTACGCGATCATCGTTCGCGAATACTTTCCGCTCGAGGAGGCCGGCGGCCGCGTCGGCACAGTCCTGATGTGCACGCTGCTCGGCATGGCGCTCGGCGGCTGGTTGTCGGGCAAGGTGTTCGATGCCACCGGCTCGTATCACGCCGCCTTCATCAACGGCATCGCCTGGAACCTGGTGAACCTGAGCATCGTGCTGTTCCTGCTTGCGAGAACGCGTGGCCTCCTGAGCGGAGCGAAGGATCTCGACGAGGCGAAAGGACGAGATCCTTCGCTGCGCTCAGGATGACAGCAGCCGCCGTCATCCGTGTCGGCACGGCGTCGTGGACCGACAAGACGCTGATCGCCTGCGGCCGCTTCTATCCGAAAGGCGCGGGCACGGCCGAGGCGAGGCTGCGCCACTACGCGTCGCAGTTCCCGATCGTCGAGGTCGACTCGAGCTACTACGCGATGCCGAAGCCGGCCACGGCGCAGCTCTGGGCCGAGCGCACGCCGACCGGCTTCACGATGAACGTGAAGGCCTTTCGCATCTTCACCGGCCATCCGACCGAAGCGAAGGTGCTCGACGCCGACCTGCGCGCCGCCATTGCTTCGTCGGTGCCGCAAGCGCGCTTCTTCTACGGCGACGTGCCGGCCGAGATCGCGGCCGAGCTGTGGCGCCGTTTTCGCGAGGCGCTGCTGCCGCTTCGCGCCGCTGGCCGGCTCGGCCTCGTCCACTTCCAGTTTCCGCCCTGGGTCGTCTGCGACGGGCCGGGTCGGGCGCTGGTCACGCACTGCATCGAGCGCATGGCCGGCCACGATTGCTCGGTCGAGTTCCGCCACCGCAGCTGGTTCGCCGGCGCCAAGGCCGCCGCCACCATCCTGCTCCTGCGCGAGCTGGGCGCTGCCCACACCGTCGTCGACGGTCCGCAGGGCTTCGCCAACAGCGTGCCGGCGCTCTGGGAAGCGACCCATCCGCGCTTCGCACTCGTGCGCCTGCACGGCCGCAACCGCGCGACCTGGAACGTGCGCGGCCAGACCTCGGCGTCGGACCGTTTCAACTACGACTATCCCGACGGCGAGCTCGCCGAGCTGGTGCCGAAGATCGAGCGGCTGGCGCTGACGGCGATGCAGACGCACGTGGTCTTCAACAACAACATGGAAGACCAGGGCCAGCGCAACGCCCGCACGCTGACGCGCCTCGTGGCCGGACAGCGCTTCGCGGCGTCGTAGGACGCCCGCGCGATCGCGCTCGCGGCCCTGTACGGCGAGCGCAGCGATGCGAAGATTTGCGCCATGACCAAACCGACGGTGAAAGACTGGTGGGCACTCGTCAAGAAGGCGGCCACCGCCTGGATCGACGACTACGCGCCGAGCATGGGCGCGGCCCTTTCGTACTACACCGTGTTCTCGCTGGCTCCGCTGCTGTTGATCGTGGTCTCGGTGGCCGGCCTGGTGTTCGGCGAGGAGGCCGTGCGCGGCGAGCTGTTCGGGCAGCTCCAGGGCCTCATGGGCAAGGAAGCGGCGACGGCGGTGCAGGGCCTGCTCGCGAGCGTCAGCAAACCGGCGCAGGGCATCGTCGGCACGGTCATCGGCATCGCTCTGCTGCTGTTCGGCGCGACCACCGTGTTCGGCGAGTTGCAGGACTCGCTCGACCGCATCTGGCGGGCGCCGGCGCGCGCCAAGGCGGGCGGCGCCTGGGGTTTGCTTCGGGCGCGCCTGCTGTCGTTCGGAATGATCATGGGCCTGGCCTTCCTGCTCATGGTCTCGCTGGTGCTCGGCGCTGTGCTCGCCGCGCTCGGCAAGTGGTGGGGGCCACTGTTCGGCGGCTGGGAGATGCTGCTGCAGGCCGTCAACCTGATCGTCGGCTTCGGCCTCACGACGGTCGTGTTCGCGATGATCTACAAGCTGATGCCGCGCGTGAGCGTGCAGTGGCACGACGTCTGGCTAGGCGCCGCTGTCACGGCCTTCCTCTTCACGGTCGGCAAGTTCCTGATCGGCCTGTACATCGGCAAGAGCGGCGTCGCCTCCGGCTTCGGCGCTGCCGGCTCGCTGGTGATCGTCTTCATCTGGGTCTACTACTCTGCACAGATCTTCTTCGTCGGCGCCGAGTTCACCTGGGTCTACGCGCAAACGTTCGGCTCGATGAAGGGCACGGCCAAGGCCGCCGAAGCGAATACCGATCTCGCCCGCGCCGAGAGCGGCAGTCAATCGCGGCCGACGCCGAGCCGGAGCGCCGAGGCGGAGAGCGACGAGGAAGCGGGCGCCGTTGCGGCGACGCGAAGCGCACCGGTTCCGGCCCGGGAAGCGGCCGGGCGGGGGTCGTCGTGGAAAGAGGTCGGCACCGGCGTGGCCGTCGTGCTGGCGCTGCGCTATCTGACGCCGCGGCTGTTGCGGCGGTTGTAGATGGCGATCCGCATGACTTTCTGATCGGCGCATTTCGCGCGCATCGACCGCGTCGCCAAGGTGCTGCAGACGGACCTCGAAGCCGTCGTCGCGTCAGGCCGGCACGTCTGGCGCGGCCAGCGGACCTGGAACGGTGTCGCCGTACTGGCCCGCGGCGAGCGCCTCAGCTCCCACGCCGGCGAGCTCGCCGACTGAGCAGCTTGGCTACATCACGGCGCCGAGCGCCCAGGGCACGAACTCGTTCTGGCCGTAGCCGTGGATCTCGCTCTTGGTCTTCTGGCCCGACGCCGTCTCGAGCATCAGCCGGAAGATGCGCTCGCCCATCGCGTCGATCGAGGCGCTGCCGTCGATGACCTCGCCGCAGTTGATGTCGATGTCGTCTTCCTGCTTCAGCCAGAGCGCGGTGTTGGTCGAGAGCTTGAGCGACGGCGACGGCGCGCAGCCATAGGCCGAACCACGGCCGGTGGTGAAGCAGATCAGATTGGCGCCGCCCGCGACCTGGCCGGTCGCCGACACCGGGTCGTAGCCCGGCGTGTCCATGAAGACGAGGCCCTTGGCGGTGACGGGCTGCGCGTACTCGACGACATCGACCAGGTTGGTGGTGCCGCTCTTGGCGATCGCGCCGAGGCTCTTCTCGAGGATGGTGGTCAGGCCGCCGGCCTTGTTGCCGGCGGACGGGTTGTTGTCCATCTCGGCGTCGTTCCTCTCGCAGTAGCGCTCCCACCAGCGGATGCGCGCGATCAGCTTGTCGGCGACCGCCGCTGAAGCCGCACGGCGTGTCAGCAGATGCTCGCCGCCGTAGATCTCGGGCGTCTCCGAGAGGATCGCGGTACCGCCGTGGCGCACCAGCCGGTCGACGGCGGCGCCGAGCGCCGGGTTGGCGCTGATGCCCGAGTAGCCGTCGGAGCCGCCGCACTGCAGGCCGACGGTGATGTGGCCGGCCGGCACCGGCGTTCGCGTCGCCCGGTTGGCGTCCTCGAGCAACCACTCGACGAGCTCGATGCCGTGCGCCACGGTCTTCTTCGTGCCGCCGGTCTCCTGGATGTTGAACGCGTGCAGTTGGGCGCCGGTGGCAAGTCCTTCCTGCTCCAGCATGCCGTTGATCTGGTTCGTCTCGCAGCCGAGCCCGACCACCAGCACCGAGGCGAAGTTCGGGTGCCGCGCGTAGCCGCCGAGCGTGCGTCGCAGCACCTGCAGCGGCTCGCCGTCGCTGGCCGTCGCGCAGCCGGCGCCGTGGGTCAGGGCGACGACGCCGTCGACGTTCGGGAAGCGTTCGAGCGCGCCCGGGTTCGTGTCGCGGCGGAAGTGGTCGGCGATCGCGCGTGCCGCCGTCGCCGAGCAGTTCACCGAGGTCAGGATGCCGATGTAGTTTCGCGTCGCGATGCGGCCATCGGCCCGGACGATGCCGGCGAAGGTCGCCGGCTCGGCGACGAAGGCGGTCGGCCGCGCCGCGCTGCAGGCGGCGTAGTCGCGCGCGAAGCTCGCGAATTCGAGGTTGTGGCTGTGCACGTGCTGGCCGGCCGCGATGGCGACCTTCGCGGTGCCGATGATCTGGTCGTAGCGGCGCACCGGCGCGCCGGCGGCGATGGCCTTCGTTGCCAGCTTGTGGCCCGGCGGCACCAGCCCCGCAACGGTCACGCCCTCGCTCTCGATCCGGGTCCCGCCGACGAGCTGGTGGCGGGCGATGACGACGTCGTCGGCCGGATGAATGCGGATAACGAGCGGGTCGCTCATTCGACCACCCTCACCCGTCGATCAACGCCGGATCCCACGCATGCACCTTCTGCCGCTGCTCGCCCAGCCCGGCGATGCCGAGCTTCATCTCGTCGCCTGCCTTCAGGTAGACCGGCGTCGGCTTCATCCCCATGGCAACGCCGGGCGGCGTACCGGTGGTGATGAGGTCGCCGGGCCAGAGCGTCATGAAGCGGCTCACGTACGACACGAGCTCGGCGACGCCGAAGATCATCGTCCCGGTCGTGCCGTTCTGGCGGCGCTGGCCGTTGACGTCGAGCCACATCGCGAGCGCCTGCGGGTCGGCGACCTCGTCGGCGGTGACCATCCACGGGCCGACCGGGCCGAAGGTGTCGCAGCCCTTGCCCTTGTCCCAGGTGCCGCCG
>JAYVNL010000093.1:0-5777 GCA_043758495.1 Rhizobacter sp. | reverse complement strand
TCGACATCGTGCTTCTCACGCCGCGCCGACGCTTCGTCGTCAACCGGTCCGGGCTCGGCTGGCAGATTCCGCTCGGTCTCGTCTGCATCGGCGGGCCGCTGATCGATGCCGGCCATCGTGTGCGCCTGATCGACAACGACGCCCTCGGGCTCGACGACACCGGACTCGTCGCCCGCATCGCCGCCGATCCGCCAGACTGCATCTTCATCGGCCACACCGCTTCGACCGCGGCGCATCCAGTCGCGATGCGAAGCGCGGCGGCGCTGCGTGCGGCACTGCCGCGCACGACGATCCAGCCGGCCGACAGGTCGATGCCACGCTGAACCCGCGCCGCGGTTCAGCAAAGCTCTCGGCCGGGTCGCCGAACAGCCTAGCGCCCGCTGCGATCGCTAGAAGGTGCCCGGGTAGGCGCCGCCGTCGGCGAGGATGTTCTGGCCGGTGATGTAGCCGGCATGGACGCTGCACAGGAACGCGCAGACGGCGCCGAACTCGGCGGCGCTGCCGAAGCGGCGGGCCGGGATGTTCCTGCGCCGGTCGTCGGCGATGGCGTCGACCGTCCGGCCGCTCTTCGCGGCAGCGCCGGTCATCGTCGTGCGCAGGCGCTCGGTGTCGAAGGCGCCCGGCAGCAGGCCGTTGATGGTGACGCCGCTTCCCGCCAACGGGCTTCGCGACAGGCCGGCGACGAAACCCGTGAGGCCGCTGCGGGCGCCGTTCGACAGGCCGAGGATGTCGATCGGCGCCTTCACCGCGCCCGAGGTGATGTTGACGACGCGGCCGAAGCCGCGCCCGGCCATCGCGTCGACGGTCGCCTTCATCAGCTCGATCGGCGTCAGCATGTTGGCGTCGAGCGCCTTCAGCCAGGCGTCACGGTCCCAGTCGCGGAAGTCGCCCGGCGGCGGACCACCGGCGTTGTTGACGAGGATGTCGACCTGCGGGCAGGCCGCGAGCGCAGCGGCGCGGCCGGCCGCCGTGGTGATGTCGCCGACGATGGCGCGGACCTGGCCGCCGCCGCCGAGCGCGCGCAATTGCGCGGCCGTCGCCTCGAGCGCCTCTTCGCCGCGCGCGGTGACGACGACGTTGACGCCCTCCGCGGCCAGCGCCGTCGCGCAGCCCTTGCCGAGTCCCTTGCTGGCGGCGCAGACGAGCGCCCACTTGCCGGCGATACCGAGATCCATGGCGGTGTTTCCTACTGTTTGGCAGGGCGCTGAAGGATCGCCTTGCCGTCTTCGAACCCGACCGGAGCCGACGTATGTTCATGGACGATCCGCAGGACGTGCCCGCTCGTCTTGAGGACCCAGCTCAGCCGGTTCTGCATGGCGTTCAGTCGCTCGCCCCGCGGCGACACGACCGCATGGGTCACGATGGCGCTCGCATGGGCGAACGCCGGCGTCGCCACCGAGCGGACGTCGTCGAAGGTCACGTGCAGCTTGTCGGTCGGGTGCGACGCGAACCAGCCTTCGATGGCGACCTGCCACGCTGCTGCGCCTTCGTAGGACCAGGTGCCCCAGGCATCGAAGACACGGACCGCCGGGTCGTAGAGCCGCATGAACGCGTTCACGTCCCGGCCGGCCACGGCAGACCGGTAGCCCTCGATGACCTTGGCGACGGATGCTTCGATCTCGCTCATGTTCGCTCCTGCCTTCGTCTGGCGAGTAGCCAGATGCCGCTCAACACCAGCAGCGTGCCGGCGACGATCCAGCCCGTGAATGGCTCACCCAGGATGACGACGCCCATCAGGATCGTCGACAAGGGCCCGATCATGCCGGTCTGCGCCGCCACCGTGGCGCCGACGCGCTCGATCGCCATCATCACCATCAGCACCGGCGCGAAGGTGCAGAGCGTCGCGTTGAGCACCGACAGCCAGATCACCTGCGGCGCCACGCTCAGCGCTGCTGCGACCGGCCGAAGCACCAGGAACTGGGCGATGCAGAACACGCAGGCGACGCTGGTGGCCAGGCCGGTCAGGCGCAGGGCGCCGAGCCGCTGCACCTCTTCGCCGCTGGCGACGAGGTAGATCGCGTAGCTCACGGCGCTGGCGAGGACAAGTCCGGCGCCGAGCACGGCATCGGCTCCCATGAACGTGAGCTCGTGGCCGAACACGATCAGCACGCCGCCGTAGCTGACGGCCAATGCGACGAGCTGGCGCCGCGCGACCTTGCGCTTGAGGACGACGACGCCGATCGCGAGCACCAGTGTCGGATTCAGGTAGAGGATGAGCCGCTCCAGGCTGGCAGAAATGTAGGCGAGGCCGGCGAAGTCGAGGAAGCTCGCCAGGTAGTAGCCGCTGAAGCCGAGGCCGCAGACGACGAGCCAGTCGCGCTTCGTCAGCGCCGGCCGGCCGCGGCCGGCCCACCATGCCAGCAATACGAAGAGCGGCAGCGCGAACAGCATGCGGTACATGATGAGCGTGACCGCATCGACGCCGTAGCGGTAGGCCAGCTTGACGATGATCGCCTTGCCCGAGAAGGCGATCGAGCCGGCCATCGCGAGCGCCAGACCGGGCCAGAGCGGCGCGCGGCTGGGGTCTGCCGCAATGGTCTGGTCATGCATCGCATGCGATTCTAGGGACGATGCCCGCACGCTCTCGACTTCGCTCGCTGGCTGAGAACGCAGCCTCGGCGCTCGATCGGGCGACGCGAATCGCCTCCTGGCTGGTGTTGCCGCTGGCGCTGCTGCTGTTCGCGCAATGGCCGCTGCGCGAGCTCGCCGGCGCCTGGTCGCGCCAAGCCAACGACGCGGCGCAGTGGCTGTTTGCGCTCTACGTGGCGCTGGCGCTGCGAGCGACGACGCGGCAGCGTGGCCACATGGCGGCCGGCCTGCCGGCAGCGTCGTCGCAGCGGCCGTGGCGGCAGCGGCTGGCGCGCTGCGGTGAAGCGGTCTGCGTGCTCCCGTGGGCGGCGTTCGTCGTCGTCACGGCATCGCCGTCGACGTGGCGATCCTGGCTGTCGCTGGAGGCCTTCCCCGAGACCTACAACCCGCTCTATTTCGTGATTCGCGGCGCCGCCTGGCTGCTCGCGTTTCTGGTGATGATTCAGGCCGCCCTCGATCTCGCGCTCGGCCGCGCACCAGCGCAGACCGGGGGACAACCGTGAGCTGGCTCGGCATCGCCATGTTCGCCGTCGCGATGGTCGCGATCGTGGCCACCGGACTACCCGTCTACGCGGTCCTGATCGGCGTCGCCAGTGCCTTTGCGATGCTCGGGCTCGCGACCGGCCTGTTCGACTGGCATCTGCTGTCGGCCTTGCCGGCGCGCCTCGTCGGCCTGCTCGAGCACGACCTGCTGCAGGCACTGCCGCTCTATGCATTGGTCGGCGCGCTGCTCAACCGCCTGCCGCTGGCCGAGCTGATGCACGGCGCCGGCACACAGCTCTTCTCGCGCAGCGCCGCCGCACCACAGCTCGCGGCGCTCGGCGTCGGCGCCCTGCTGGCGCCGATGAACGGCTCGGTCGGCGCCAGCCTGCACATGCTGTCGCGGCGCATCGAGCCGGCGCTCGCGGCACGCGGCATCGCACCTGCGGAAGCGACGGCCACGGTCTGCGTCGCCAGCACGCTCGGCGTCATCATCCCGCCATCGCTGGTGCTGCTGCTGCTCGGCGACGCGATGATGCGGGCGCACACCGAAGCCGTGAACGCGAGCCACGCGGTGGTGCGCATCGTCAACACGCAGGACGTGATGCGCGCTGCGCTCGTGCCCGGCGCCGTCGTGCTCGCGGCTGCGCTCGCGATCGCTGCCTGGCGTGGCCACGGGCAGCCGCGGTCCGACGCGGCGCCGCTTCACGGCTGCGGCCTCGCGCAAGCGGCGGTGGTCGCAGCGATCATCGCGATGCTGCTCGGCGCGGTGGCGAGCGGCCTGATCTACGCCGTCGAAGGCGCCGCCACAGGCGCCATGCTGTTGCTCATCGGCGGCCTGGCGTCGCGGCGGCTCGACCGGGCCCTGCTCGCCGCCGTGCTCACCGACACGATGGTCCTCACCGGCCTGCTGATGGCCCTGCTGGTCGGCGCGACCACGTTCTCGCTCGTGCTGCGCGCCTTCGGCACCGACGCGCTCGTCGCCTCCGGCCTGCACGCGCTCGACGCCCGGCCGACGATGATGCTGTTCGCGGTGCTCGCCGGATTCATCGCCTGCTCCTTCGTGCTCGACGCCTTCGAGATGATCTTCCTCGTCGTGCCCATCGTCATGCCGCCTTTGCTCGCCGTCGTGCCCGACGCCGCCTGGGTCGCAGCGCTGACGCTGCTCGTCCTGCAGACCGGCTTCCTGCTGCCGCCGCTCGGCTACACGATCGTGATGAGTCGTGCATCGGCCAGCCGGCCGATTCCCCTGAGACCGCTGGTGCGGGCGCTGCTGCCCCAGCTCGCCGCACAGGCGCTGATCATCGCGGCCGTGTCGGCGTGGCCGGCGCTCACGCACTTCGGCACCGCGAGCGGTGCGACCGAAGCGAAGCCGGCGGTGACCAACGACGAGGCCGAACGGCTCATGGACGACGCGTTTCGTGCCCAGGGCGGCCGGGCTTCGTCGGCAGAGCCTCCTGCAAGCGACAAGCCGCCGTAGTCAGAAGCCCGCGGCCTGGCCGTCGCGGCGCGCATCGCTGGCGGCAACGTAGCCATCGACCGCCGGGTCGCCGAGCCGCCAGATGAACTGGCCGGCACCGAAGTCCTGGTAACTGTCGTTGATGATGTCGACCTCGTGGCCGCGCTCGACGAGGCCGGCGACGGTGGTCGCATCCATCGTCCCTTCGACGTTGATCTCGAGGCCATGGTTGAAGCGCCAGCGCGGCGCGTCGCACGCGGCCTGCGGCTGCTGCCGATGGGCGAGCATGCGCACGATCGTCTGCAGGTGCGCCTGCGGCTGCATGTTGCCGCCCATGATGCCGAAGCTCATCTGCGGCCGGCCGTCTTTCGTGAGGAAAGCAGGGATGATGGTGTGGAAGGGCCGGCGGCCCGGTGCCACGCAGTTGGGATGGTCGGCGTCGAGCACGAAGCCATGACCGCGGTTCTGCATCGACACGCCCCAACCCGGCACGACGACGCCGGAGCCGAAGCCCATGTAGTTGCTCTGAATGAAGCTAACCATCATGCCGTTCTCGTCGGCGGCGCTGAGATAGATCGTGCCACCCTTGACCGGGTTACCGGCGCCGAAGCGCTGCGCGCGCTTCGGGTCGATGAGGCGGGCCCGGTCGGCGAGATAGGTCTCGTCGAGCATCTGCTCGGTGCTGAGGCGCAGGCCCAGCGGATCGGACACGTGCGTGTAGACATCGGCGAAGGCGAGCTTCATCGCCTCGATCTGCAGGTGTTGCGACTCGGCACCGTCGACCGACATCGACTCGATGTCGAAATGGCGCAGGATGCCGAGCGCGACCAGCGCCGCGATGCCCTGGCCGTTGGGCGGAATCTCGTGCAAGCGGTGGCGGTAGGTGTCGATGCCGATCGGCTCGACCCACTGCGGAGTGAACGACGCGAAGTCGGCCAGCGCCATCGACCCGCCGTTCGCCTGCGAGTGCGCCACCGCGGCGACAGCAATTTCGCCGCCGTAGAGCGCGCCGCCGCGCGTCGCGGCGATCGCCTTCAGCGCCCGTGCCGCAGCCGGAAAGGCGAAGCGCTCGCCGATGCCCGGGGCGCGGCCGTGCGGCATGAAGGCTTCGGCCCAGCCCGGCGCCGAGGCCAGCAGCGGCACAGCCGCCTGCCACTTCTGCTGCACGATCAGCGGCACCGCGTAGCCGCGTTCGGCAATCTCGATGGCCGGCGCCAGCAGATCGCCGAAGGGCAGCTTGCCGAACTTC
>JAYVNL010000092.1:0-5795 GCA_043758495.1 Rhizobacter sp. | reverse complement strand
CGACCTGGTCGTGCATCAGCGCGATCAGCGGGCTGACGACGACGGCGACGCCGCGGCCTTCGCGGTGCCGCACGATCGCCGGTACCTGGTAGCACAGGCTCTTGCCGCCGCCGGTCGGCATCAGGACGAGCGCGTCGTTGCCGGCCGTCACGTGGGCCATGACCTCGGCCTGGGTGCCGCGGAACGACTCATAGCCGAAGACTTCGCGAAGGACGCCGAGGGCTGCGTTCTGCGGCGCGGTCATGGTGAAGATGGTAAGGGCTGTGCCGAGGCCGCCGCATCCCGCGCCGGGGTGGTTGGCCCACCCGCCGGGCGGGGGAGCTCGCACGAGGGATCGCGCCGCCCGGGAGGGCGCTCCATAATCTTTCCAACCCCACGAAGCTTCAGGAGCGCTGCCATGGCCTCAGTCAACAAAGTGATCATCGTCGGCAACCTCGGCCGCGATCCCGAGGTGCGCTACAACCCGAACGGCGTCGCCTGGTGCACGGTCAGCATCGCCACCTCGCGCAACTGGAAAGACAAGAATTCCGGCGAGAAGGTCGAGGAGACCGAGTGGCACCGCGTCGTCTTCAACGACAAACTGGCCGAGATCGCCGGCGAGTACCTGAAGAAGGGCCGTTCGGTCTATGTGGAGGGTCGCCTCAAGACCCGCAAGTGGACCGACAAGGACGGCGCCGAGAAGTATTCGACCGAGGTGATGGCCACCGACATGCAGATGCTCGGCAGCCGCGAAGGGATGGGCCAGGGGCCGTCCGACGATGACGGTGGCGGGGGTGGTGGCGGCTACGAGCAGCGCCCGGCACCGGCGGCGCGGCCGGCCGGCGCGGCCGCCAACCGGCCGGCTGCGAAATCGCCGCCCTCGGGCTTCAGCGACATGGACGACGACATCCCGTTCTGACCGCCACCCGGCGGCATCCCGAATGGCCGCGGGTTGCCTTCGCTGGTTGGCGGGAAGCCGCCGCGCAGGACGATGTGGACGAGGCGCGTCGATCGCAGCTTCAAGCGGCGGCGCTGCCGCTGCGAACCGCGTCTGCCAGCGCTGCGCCGGCGGCACCGTTCTCGTCGACGAGACCCCGGGCGACGCCGGCCCGATCGGCCGCGGCGCGGTTCTGGCTGACCTTCCACTTGCCGGTCAGCGAAGTCAGCACGATCTCGATGCCGACGATGGCACGCAGCATCGCTGCGACGTAGTCGGCAGGCGCGTCGCTCACCGCCCATGGCGTGGCGCGTCGGCCTTCGTGGCGGTCGGTCAGGCGCGTCACGAAGGCATGCAGCCACGCCGGGTCCTCGATGCCGCTGACGGCGCCACGGCCATGCACGGTGATGTAGTTCCAGGTCGGCACCACCTTGCCGTGTTCGGCCTTGCTCGGATACCAGGCCGGCGAAACGTAGCCGTGCGCACCCTGGAACACGACCAGCGATTCGCCGACGCTTCGAGCGGCCTGCCAGACCGGGTTGGCGCGGGCGACGTGCGCGCGCAGGATGCCGGGGCCTCCGGCGGGGTCCTCGTCGAGCACGAAAGGGATGCCGTCGGCCTCGGGCCGGCCGCTGTCGTCGTGGCTGATCAGGAGCCCGAACGGGTTGGCGCGCACGAATCCGTGCAGGACCTCGGGGCGGGTTTCGGCGAAATGGGCGGGCAGGTACATGGACAGCGCTGCTGCCGCGACGGGATCAGGGTCGTGCCGCGCGCCTGACGTTGACGCTGGTGCCGCTGCGGACCGCTTCCCGCGAGGGCGCGTCGCCGGCAGCCGGGCTGGTGCCGCCGAGCTCGCCACCGTAGCCGGTGGCGCGGGTGTCGCGCAGCAGCGGTGACGCCAGCAGCAGTTCGTTGTCGGGAGTCTTGGCGTTGGAGAGGCCGGTCGTGTTGAAGCGCGGCACGGCGCCGCTGGCGCGGAACTCGCGGCACAGCGACTCGTCGGGAATCATGACCAGGAAGCCGCCCGGGAAGCGCGGCCGCATGGCATCGGCGATGCGCAGCGACAGGTCGATCGGGGCGACGTTGGACTGGAACGCGAGCCGATTCTGGCCGTCGTAGACCGAGTAGCAGTTCGCCTCGGCCAGCGCCGGTGCGGCGAGCGCCGCGAGAAGGGTCAGGCAGGGGGTGATGCGCATGATGGGTCACCTGTCGTTGGAACCGTGGGGAAGGCCGTCCGGGGGGACGCAGAACAGAGCGCGAACATAGCGTGAGAAGGCAGTCTTGTCATGCACCGCTCGGCGGCCCGGCATCGATGACGGCACCGCCGAGACAGATGTCGCCGTCGTACAGCACCGCCGACTGGCCGGGCGTGACGGCCCACTGCGGCGCGTCGAACGCGAGCTCGATGGCGCCATCGGCATCGGCCGCGACGAGCTCGCAGGGCGCGTCGGCCTGGCGATAGCGGGTCTTCGCGGCATGGCGGCCGGGCGGCGGCGGCGCGCCGGCGACCCAGCTCGCGTCGGCTCCGTGCAGGCGGTTCGCCAGCAGCCAGGGATGGTCGTGGCCCTGCACGACCTGGAGAACGTTGCGGACCAGGTCCTTCCTCGCCACGAACCACGGCGCATGCGCATTGCCGCCGCGTGCTGCGCCGCGCTCCTTGACGCCGCCGATGCCGATGCCCTTTCGCTGGCCGAGCGTGTAGAACGACAGGCCGACGTGGCTGCCGATGGTGCGGCCGCGGTCGTCTTCGATCGGGCCGGGCGTGTGGGCGAGATAGCGGTTCAGGAACTCGCGAAACGGCCGCTCGCCGATGAAGCAGATGCCGGTCGAGTCCTTCTTCTTCGCGTTCGGCAGGCCGATCTCCTCGGCGATGCGGCGCACCTCGGACTTCTTCAACGCGCCCACCGGAAAAAGGGTGCGCGCCAGCTGGCCCTGGTCGAGCCGGTGCAGGAAATAGCTCTGATCCTTGTTCGCGTCGAGCCCCTTCAGCAATTCGAAACGACCGCCTTCCGCCTCGCGCACCCGCGCGTAATGACCGGTCGCGATGCGTTCGGCACCGAGCCGCACCGCGTGGTCGAGGAAGGCCTTGAACTTGATCTCGGCGTTGCACAGAACGTCGGGGTTCGGCGTCCGCCCGGCGCGATGCTCGCGCAGGAATTCGGCGAACACGCGATCCTTGTACTCGGCCGCGAAGTTGACGTGCTCGATCTCGATGCCGATGACATCGGCAACGCTGGCGGCATCGAGAAAGTCCTGGCGCGACGAGCAGTACTCGTCGTCGTCGTCGTCGTCCCAGTTCTTCATGAAGATGCCGACGACCTCGTGGCCGGCGCTCTTGAGCAGCCACGCGGTCACGGCCGAGTCGACGCCGCCCGAGAGGCCGACGACGATGCGCTGCAGTGGCAGGGCGGGCGAATGCATGCGACTAGTATTTCATTCGTCGTGCCTGCGCATTCCTCCCTTCTCCGCTACGCCTCGGTCGGCATCGTCGCGACCGCGGTTCACTACGCGCTGCTCACGGCGCTGGTCGAAGGCGGCTGGCTGGCGCCGCCGATCGCGGCCGCCGCCGGCGCCTGGGTCGGTGCCCAGGTCGCCTTCGCGCTCAACGCCCGCTACACGTTCCGGCCGGCCGCGGTCACCGCCCGGTCGTGGCTGCGCTTTCAGGTCACGGCGGCGATCGGCGCTGCGCTCAGCTTCGCGCTGGTCGCCGCCGGTGTCCGCCTCGGCGTTCACTACCTCGTGGCGCAGGCGGCGGCGACGGTGCTCGCCATGCTGCTCACCTTCGAGATCAACCGCCGCTGGAGCTTCGCGTCGCCCACGCCGAGCCGAGACTGACGCCGGCCGCGGTGAGGTCGGCAGCGAACGCGTCGCTGGCGAGATAGGCCGCTTCACGCCGACGCGCATCGGCGATGGAAGCGCCACCCGGCGCGGCGGAAGGGTGGCAGAACAGCAGGCCACCTTCGACCGGCGCTGCTGCCAGCCAGGCGACGACGTGACGCCGATAGTCGCCGCGAAAGTCGTAGGCGCCGAGCAGCACGCGGTTGTGGCGCAGGCCGCGTTGCTGCAGCTCCGTTTCGAGGGCGCGGCCGCCGCTCGCTTCGATGACGCGCCGCTTGAACGCTGCGCCGGGGCCGGCGACGCGGCCGGTGTTTCGGAGCGCAGGCGCAGCCCGAAGTCGCGCGGCGCCGTCGAGCACGATGGCGCGCACGCCGGGCAGGTGATGGACGTGCTGGTGGCCGTCGATGAAGGCGGGCTCGCGGCCGGTGCGCTCGGTGAAGGCGTCGACCTGGGCCTGCCACTCGTCGGCGATGGCGGCGAGCGGAAGGGCGCCGAGATGGGCTTGCGCGAGGAGGCGACCGAGTCCGGGCAGCGTCGGCCACTGCGCGGTGAGCGAGCGGCTCGCCGGCGCGCCCTCGGTGAGATTGAAGTGCAGGCCGATCTCGAGGCCGTGGAGTCGCGGGCCGTCGCGATGCCAGTGCGGGCCGGTGCTCACGCACGACGCCGAAGTGAGTCGGCCGCCCGCAGCGAGCACCATTGCAGTGTCGGCGGCACCATCGGCCAGCCCGATGTCGTCGGCGCAGATCGCGAGAACGCGGCCGTCCGTCGCGGCCGCGCCCGCGGCTACCACGGCGGCGGCGCCTCGCCGCCGGCCGGTGCGCCGCTGTCGTGGCGGACGAGGTAGACCGGGCGCTGCTTGACCTCGTCGAAGATTCGACCGACGTACTCGCCGAGGATGCCGATCGAGAGCAGCTGGATGCCGCTGAAGAACATTGCGCTCACTGCCAGCGTCGCCCAGCCGGGCACGCTGTCGCCGGTGGTGTAGTGGTCGATCACGATCCAGACGCCGCCGAGCAAAGAGCACACCGCGATCGCGCCGCCGACCGCGCTCCAGAGGCGCAGCGGTGCGTTGGTGAAGGCGGTGACGCCGGTGATGGCGAGGCGCGAGAGGCTGCGCATCGAGAACGAGCTGTCGCCGGCATGGCGCTCGTTCGGCTCGTAGGCCACCGCCACCGAGCGGAAGCCGACCCAGGCGTAGAGGCCCTTCATGAATCGGTTGCGCTCGGGCAGGCTCTTCAGGGCCTCGACGACCTGGCGATCGAGGAGGCGGAAGTCGCCGGCGTTGGCCGGGATCGGCACCGGCGAGCCGGCGTTGACGATCCGGTAGAAGGCGCCTGCCCCGAGCTTTTTCAGGAACGACTCGTCGCCGCGCGTTGCCCGTACCGTGTAGACCATGTCGGCGCCGTCGCGCCAGGCCGCGACCATGTCACCGATGAGGGCCGGCGGATGCTGCAGGTCGGCATCCATCAGCAACACGAGGTCGCCGCGGGCGTGGTCGAGGCCGGCCGTCAGTGCCGCTTCCTTGCCGAAGTTGCGCGACAGGGCAATGTAGCGAACGACGCCGCCGTTGCCACTGGCGCTGGCGCCATTTCCGGCCACCCAGGGCGCGATGGCCGCAGCGGTGTCGTCGCTGCTGCCATCGTCGACGACGACGATCTCCCAGCGCGCGAAGCGCGGGCTCAGCTCGTCGCGAAGCTGAGCCAGCAGCGTCGGCAGGCTGCGGCCTTCGTTGAAGGCCGGCAGCACGCAGCTGATCGTCGGCGACGCCGGTCGCGGGGTGGCGGGAAGCGCAGTCATCGCTGCATTTTCAGCGCTGGCGCTGGCCTTCGCGCCGTCATGGCGCCGATGCGGCGGCGCAGGCGGCCGCCGGCACCCGCCAGAGCGAGGCCCGGTTCGACGTGGTCATGCGCGTCGCGCCCGGCAGCGCCGACACCTGCCCTTCGGCATCGACGCGCACCACCGCCCACAGCGTCTTCGTACCGCAGCGGAGCGCGAAGCCCTGCTCGGGCGTGACCAGCAGCCGGGCCGCGAGCTCCGGCGC
>JAYVNL010000091.1:0-5796 GCA_043758495.1 Rhizobacter sp. | reverse complement strand
TTTGACCACCCGGGGGTGCGGCCAGAAACTTGGACTGGGTTAAGCAGCGATGCCCAGGATTCTGCGGTGCTCTGCGGTGCTCTGCGGTGCTCTGCGGTACTGCGGAAGCCGAGTGAGCTCTTGATCCGCGCCTCGTTGTACCAGCGGATGTATGCGTCCAATGCCGTCACGAACTCCTCGATGGTCGTCGAGAGCCAATCCCGCGCGAAGAACATCTCGGTCTTCAGCCGACCGAAGAAGCCCTCGCATGCAGCGTTATCCGGCGAGCACCCCTTGCGCGACATGGAGCGAACCAGCTTCGCATCCATCATCCGGGTCAGCCAGCCTGGCCACCGATAGTGACCGCCCCGATCCGAATGCACCACGGGCCGTAGGCCACTGGCAGCGAGCTTCTCAATGGCGGCGTCCAGCATCGTGTTGACCAGCTCGGCGTTCGGCCGCGTTCCGATTGTTCAAATGCCCTTCGTCGTTACCCGTAAAGGTTAGCGCAGGAACTCTGCGGGATCCAATCGACAGTGGACGACAAATGGGCTGCAGCACACGAAACGGACAATCCGCAAGCGGCTGGCATGTAGGTCGCCACGGCCGAGGCGCTTCGGCCCTGGCCAATGCATGGGCGCGGACCGTCGTCAATGATTTGCGTCCTTGTTCAAACGGGTCGCTCAATCGGGTTCTGTCGCAATAGCGCGATGAGGCCAAGCATTTCTGCGATGCGTGATGACACGCAGATCTTTAGGCAAGCACACTCTGCGGTGCATTGCTCAGACCTTCCCTAGCTGGTGGAGGCGGTGAGATTCGAACTCACGGACGGCTTTCACCGTCGTCAGTTTTCAAGACTGGTCCATTAAACCGCTCTGGCACGCCTCCAGTTGCGGAGATGATCGCAGAACTCGCGGAGATGATGCTCCGCCAACCCGCACGGGCACTCGCGTTCGTCTTAGAGACAGCAGTTCTCAAGACTGCTGCCTTAGACCGTTCGGCCACGTCTCCACCGCCGGTAACGCGACAACCGGCGCCCAATGATCTTGGCACGCTGGTGCCTGCAGCACGTGCAGGCCTTCAAGTCGCACGGCCTGCCGTCTCGAGATGCCAACTGCGCAGGCGCTGGCCGGGGATCAGCCGGTTCTTGCCGGCCTGGGTCCCCGCCTGCAGGGTGAAGACGTGCTGCACCTGCTGCATCGCCAGGCGGACCGAACAGAGCGGAATCGGCGCCGCCAGGGGCAGCGCCGGCGCGTCCTGCGGACGGGTGGCGAAGCAGGGGCCGAGCATCAGGACGGCCATCCGCAGCCACTCCGGCGACGCCAGCTCGTCGATCACTGCCGCACCGCGCGCGCGAGTACGGTCTCGAAGTCGTACCGACCCTGAGCGCGGTTGGCACGCACGCTCATGACGGCGAGGTTGTTGCGTGCGTAGGCGCCGTCGTAGTTGAGGCGGTCGACCGATCAGTCGCTGTCCACCAGCTCGCCGTGCGTAAGCCGCCGGCGCGTCACCGGGAAGTGTTCGACGTCGATGCAACCGATGAGTTCGGGCGTCACGCTTTCGTCGACGGCGCGGCCGTGCCGCAAGGCGCTGCAGCGAAGCTGCAGCGCCTTGGCGACGAAGCGATCGGCCGTCGACCGGGCAAAGCGCACCGAGCGCGCTCGGCGAATTCTTCGCCGACGGGGCCGGCAGCATTGGCAGCGTTCGGCGCGCGGCGATATCGGTAGAGGTCGTAGCCCGGGCGGCCCCCCAGCAGGCGCGTCGAAAGGCCCGACCGTGAAGAGTCGCGTACGAACGTGGGTGGGCGGCGTTTCTTGGCGCCGCGCGCAACGTGCTCGAGCCGACGCCGGCCGAGCGCTGCCGTGCCGGGCAGCCGGCTCGCGTCGTCGCCGCCGGCACCGTCGGACGACGAATGAGCATCGAGCGCAACGACGGTGGGATCGTCGGCTGCGTCCAAAACGGAACCCTCCGCGTAAGCCGTGTCCTGATGCAGGCCGCGAGCACGACTTGGCGTGCCGTTTGCTAGCGGCGACATGACGTGTTTGCGGACGGAGTCATTTGATTTCTTCTCCGTCACTGAAAAGGCACAACATGATTGGCAGCTCTCTCACTCTCAACGCCCCCGAAAAGCGCAAGGAAAAACTCGCCGAACGGCGCCGCTTCTTTCACGAGACCGGCGGTTTTGCACTCGGCATGGCCGGCGGCGCGGTTCTCGCAGCCTGTGGCGGTCGATCCGATAATGCGCAGGCGCAGAGCACGGTTTCCGATCCCGACATCCTGAACGTCGCCCTCAACCCCGAATACCTTGAGGCTCGGTTCCATTCGTACGCCGTCAACGGCAGCGGATTGGCCGCCAACCTGCTCACGGGCACCGGCACGGTGGGCACCGACCCGAACGGCGCATCCGCAACGGCCGCTGGCGCCGCCGGACTCGTCGGCGCTGGCGTCGCGTTCGATCCCTACGCAAGCGACGAGAGCTTCCTGCCCGGCGCCTTCATCTTCGAGGATGTCGGTGTCACCGCCAACGAGCCCACCTCGAAGCAGCGGCCGGCATCCTGGCGGCGGAGGCTCATCACGCCGCCATCGTTCGCGCCGTGCTGTACGCCAAGGGCATGGCAACGCCGCCGCTGCGCACTTCGGCCGACGCCATCTCCAACCCACGGGATTCGCTCGACGGCGGTGCCGTGGCCGACGACGACCAGGGCATCAGCGCGGTGAACGGTGCGTCGAACCTGTTCCCATCCGACGCCAACGGGCTGGCGTTCAGCCGCACGGCCGACAGTGTGTTGAACATCGTCTGTCTCACGGTATTGGCGGCATCGAAGAGCGGCTCGCGTGTCGTCGCAGGCATGGGCCTGCGGCCCTTGCATGCGTGGGCTCGACGGTCATGAACACCGCTGCGTTATCCGCCGCCGACGCGGCCTTCGTCCCCGGTACCGAACTGGGCCGCAGCATGGCGCAGGTGCACGGCTCGGTCGCCTTGCCGAGCCCGGCGGCGCAGGGCTCCTCGTGGCGCCGCATGTTCGCGTTCTTCGGGCCGGGTTATCTCGTCGCCGTCGGCTACATGGATCCCGGCAACTGGGCGACCTCGCTCGCCGGCGGCTCGCAGTTCGGCTATTCGCTGCTTTCGGTCATCCTCGTTTCCAACCTGATGGCCATGCTGTTCCAGGCCGCCGCGGTTCGCCTCGGAATCGGTGCCGGCGTCGACCTGGCGCAGGCCTGCCGGCAGCACTTCTCGCGCCGCGTCAGTCTCATGCTGTGGGTGCTCTGCGAGCTCGCCATCATTGCTTGCAACCTGGCGGAAGTGATCGGCATGGCCATCGGTCTGAACCTGCTGTTCGGTCTGCCGCTGGTCGCCGGCGTGGTCGTCACCTTGCTCGACGTCATGCTGCTGCTGGCACTGCAGGCACGCGGGTTTCGCTGGCTCGAGGCGGTGATCATCGCGCTCATCGCCACCGTCGGCGTCTGCTTCGCGTTCCAGATCGCCTGGCTGCAACCGCCGCTGGCCGCCGTCCTTGCCGGCTTCATCCCAAGACCCGAGATCGTCACTGACCCGGCCATGCTCTACATCGCGGTCGGCATCGTCGGCGCGACCGTCATGCCGCACAACCTGTACCTTCATTCGTCGGTCGTGCAGACACGCCGCTACGACGCCACGACGGCTGGCAAGCGCGAAGCGATCCGCTTCGCGACCATCGATTCCACGGTCGCGCTCGGCATTGCGCTCCTCATCAACGCAGCGATCCTGATCCTCGCCGCCGGCGCCTTCAATCGGCCCGGCGTCGCCCCGGTGAGCGAGCTGTCCGATGCGTACCGGTTGATCTCTCCGGTGCTCGGCGTCGGCATCGCCAGCGCGTTGTTCGGGATCGCGCTGCTGTGCTCGGGGCTGAGCTCGTCGGTCACCGGTACGCTGGCAGGGCAGATCGTCATGGAGGGCTTCCTGGACATCCGGTTCGCGCCTGCGACCCGGGCCCTGCTCACGCGCTCGATTGCGATCGTGCCCGCAGTCGTCGTCACCGCCTGGTACGGCAGCGCCGGCGCCAACTCGCTGCTCGTTTTCAGTCAGGTCGTGCTCAGCCTGCAGCTGCCGTTTGCGATCGTGCCGCTGCTGATCTTTACGACGCGCAAGAAGCATCTCGGCAGCTTCGCCTTCGGCCGTGGCATGACGGGTGTCCTCTGGCTCGCCGCAGCGGTCGTGGTGCTGCTCAACGTCTGGATGCTGCAGCGGTTGATCGCCGCCTGAAGGCCGCCGAGCCGTCGAACATCCGACCCACACATGCCGGCTGCCGCATCCGCTGACCGGCAAACGACGGAAAGTCGATCGATGAGTCGCTGTCGCGCCTGCGCCATCTGGCTGTTGCTGTTCGCGCTGCCCGTGCTGGGGTTTTCGGGTGTCGTCACCGGCCTGCTCGGTTCGAAGCACAGCCACTCTGCCTCGGCCGCGCCGAACGGTCTTGGCGCATCGCTGGAAGACGTCCGGCGTCTGTCCTACCGTACGCCGGCCGCCGCCCCCCGGCACGGCCACGCCTCCTGGCTTCGGCATCACCACGCTCAGGCACAGGCCGATGCCGTCTCGCTCGACGCTGCCGGGCAGGACTCGGCGCCCGCCGACTCGACCACCGCCGGCGCATCGGCCGTCGCGCTTGCCACGGGCTGCCTGCCGGCATTCGCGACGCGCAGCGTCGCATCGGCCAAGGGCGGCTGGCCGTGCGCGACAGCATCGCGCGTCGACCAAGTCGCGGCGCAGCCGCTCGATCGGCCGCCCAAGTCCTGATGGCGCGCGCCGCCTCGCCGGCGCATCGCTTCTCCGGCTTTCAGGGACCCGGTCGGCACACTCGGTGTGTTCGGGCTCGTTGCTCCATCGCTTGCTAGGCGCGCGTTCGCAGCCGCGCGAGAAACAGGACCCAGCATGATCCACATTCCTCAGCTCGCACCCGTGCGAGCCCGCTTCAAGACGACCCGTCTGGCCGCCGCTGCGGCCGCTTGCGTTGCTTCGCTCGTCGCTCCTTCCACCGCCCGAGCCGGCGGCGAGCAGGTTCTGGAGCAGGTCGAAGTCACCGGCAGTGCCACCAACCTCGTCGGCGTCGCCGACTCGGCCAACGTCGGCACCGTGACGCAAAAGCAGCTCGAGGCCCGCACTGTCTATCGGCCGGGCGAATTGCTCGAGAGCGCGCCCGGCCTCGTCGTCAGCCAGCACAGCGGCGAAGGCAAGGCGAACCAGTTTTACCTGCGCGGCTTCAACCTCGACCACGGCACCGACTTGCGCACGACGGTCGACGGCATGATCGTCAACCAGCGCTCGCATGCCCACGGGCACGGCTGGACCGACCTCAACTTCATCATCCCCGAGCTGGCCACCGGGCTGCAATACAAGAAGGGCCCGTACTACGCAAGCGAGGGCGATTTCTCGTCGGCGGGCGCGGTCAGCCTCCGCTACGCCGATGCGTTACCGAGGGGAATCGCCAGCGTCGGCCTCGGCGAGGAAGGCTATCGCCGGGCACTGATCGCGAACTCGAACCGCGTCGGCGCCGGCAACCTGCTCTACGCGCTGGAGGCGATGCACAACGACGGTCCGTTCGTGCACCCCGACGACTACGGCAAGGTCAATGCCGTGCTGCGCTACAGCCAGGGCGATCTCGGCAATGGCTTCAACGTCACCGGGATGTTCTATCGCGCGACGTGGAATGCCACCGACCAGATCGCGCAGCGGGCCATCGACAGCGGCCTCATCGCCAACCGTTTCGACGCCATCGACCCGAGCGACGGCGGCAGCTCGCACCGCTACAGCCTTTCGGGCGAGTGGCACCGCACCGGCGA
>JAYVNL010000090.1:0-5801 GCA_043758495.1 Rhizobacter sp. | reverse complement strand
TCGTCGACCGCGTCGTAGATGATGTTGTAGTAGCGGATGTCGACGGCGTTGTTCTCGGCGAGCTTCCTCGAGCCGGCATCGGCGCGCACGTTGAAGCCGATGATCACGGCCTTCGAGGCGATCGCGAGGTTGATGTCGCTCTCGCTGATGCCACCGACCGCGGCGTGCACGATCTGCACCTTGACCTCGTCGGTCGAGAGCTTGAGCAGCGACTGGGCGAGTGCTTCCTGCGAGCCCTGCACGTCGGACTTGATGATGAGCGGCAGCACCTGCTTGGCGGTCTGTCCCATCTGGTCCATCAAGTTCTCGAGGTTCGCAGCCTGCCGCCTGGCGAGCTTCACGTCGCGGTACTTGCCCTGCCGGAAGGTTGCGATCTCTCGGGCCCGGCGCTCGTCGCCCAGGACCATGAACTCGTCGCCGGCCTGCGGCACTTCGGTCAGCCCCTGGATCTCGACCGGGATCGACGGGCCGGCTTCGTTGACCGGCTTGCCATCTTCGTCGAGCATGGCGCGAACGCGGCCGAAGCTCGAACCCGCCAGCACGATGTCGCCACGCTTGAGCGTGCCGCTCTGCACCAGCACCGTCGCGACCGGGCCACGGCCCTTGTCGAGTTGCGCCTCGATGACGAGGCCCTTGGCCATCGACCCCTTCGGCGCCTTCAGCTCGAGGACCTCGGCCTGCAGCAGCACCTGTTCCAGCAGCGTGTCGATGCCCTGCCCGGTCTTGGCCGAGACGCCCACGAATGGCGAGTCGCCGCCGAAGTCTTCCGGCACGACCTGCTCGGCGACGAGTTCCGACTTCAAGCGCTCGATGTTCGCCTCGGGCTTGTCGATCTTGTTCATCGCGACCACGATCGGAACGCCCGCCGCTTTCGCGTGCGAGATGGCTTCCTTGGTCTGCGGCATCACACCGTCATCGGCCGCGACGACGAGGATCACGATGTCGGTCGCCTTGGCGCCACGCGCACGCATCGCCGTGAAGGCAGCATGGCCCGGGGTGTCGAGGAAGGTGATCATGCCGCGCGGCGTGTCGACGTGATAAGCGCCGATGTGCTGCGTGATGCCACCCGCCTCGCCGGCGGCGACGCGGCTGGTGCGGATGTAGTCGAGCAGCGAGGTCTTGCCGTGGTCGACGTGACCCATCACGGTGACGACCGGTGCGCGTGTCGTCGACTCGTGCTCCGAGTCGGATTCGCTTTCCTCCTCGAGGAAGGCATCGGGATCGTCGAGCTTGGCCGCCAGCGCGGTGTGGCCCATTTCCTCGACGACGATCATCGCCGTCTCCTGGTCGAGCTGCTGATTGATGGTGACCATCTGGCCCAGCTTCATCAATTGCTTGATGACCTCCGACGCCTTCACCGAAATCTTGTGGGCCAGGTCAGCCACCGAGATGGTCTCGGGGATGTGGACCTCCTGGGCCTGAAACTCGGCGGGAGCCACGAAGCTGCTCGGCGCGCCATCGTTGCGGTCGCCACGGCGACCGGCACGCGGCGCGCGCCAGCCGGCGCGACCGGCACCCGGGGCACCGCGCGGCGCCGCCTTGAGGGCGCGCTTCTTGGCGGCGTCGTCGGCCCAGCTCGACGAAAGCTTCTCCGACTTGATCGACTTCTTGTCGCCGGGCTTGGCGACGGTGCCGGGCGCTGCCGCCCCGGGCGCGCCCGCCTTTTTGTGAATCGTGCCCTTGATGGCTTCCTTGGCCGCTTCGGTCGGCTTCGCTTCTTCCGGCTTCTTCGCGACCAGCACCTTCTTCGGCGCGTTCATCATCGTGCGGATGGCGGCCGCTTCGTCTTCGGCGGCCTTGCGGCGCTTGGCCAGGTCGGCGGCGCGCTGCTTCTCCTCGTTTTCGACCGTGACGGCCTTGACGATGCGAAACGCCGGCTTGATCGGTTCTGCAGGCACTGCCGGAACCACTTCCACCGGCGCCGCTGCGGCCGCCGCTGCTGTGCCCTTCTTTTCGCCCGGCTTCTTGCCGGTGGTTTTGGCGGCGGCTGCTGCCGCGGCTGCCTCGGCGGTCGCCTTCACGATCGCCTCCTCCCGCGCCTTCGCCTCGGCCGCTTCCGCGGCCTCGCGCTGCGCACGCTCCTGTTCCTCGCGCTGGCGGCGCTGCGCCGCCAGCTCTTCTTCCTGCACGCGCAGGCGCTCGGCCTCGGCGTGGGCCTCGTCCACGCGGCGACGCAGCTCGTCTTCGCGTGCTTCGTCGCTGACCACGTCTTCCGTGGGCGACGAGACTTCGTCACGCTTGACGAAGGTGCGCTTCTTGCGCACCTCGACCTGGATCGTGCGTGCCTTGCCGCTCGAGTCGGCCTGCTTGATCTCGCTGGTCGACTTGCGCGTCAGCGTGATCTTCTTGCGCTCGGCGCTGTTGACCGTGCCGTGCGCGGTGCGCAGGTGGTCGAGCAGGCGCGCCTTGTCGTTTTCGGTGACCGAGTCGTCGGTCGAAGCCTTGCTGACGCCAGCCGACTTCAGCTGCTCGAGCAATGCCGCCGGCGGGCGGTTGAGCTCGGCGGCGAGTTGGGCGACGGTAGTGGTGGCCATGTGCTGTGCTTATCCTTGCGTTACGGTTTCTTGCGTAGCAGCGTTTTGCGTCGCCGCTTCCTTGGCGGTGGCGGCGGCCTCGGCCGCGGCGGCGTGGCGGGCAGCCGCTTCCTCGGCAGCGAACCAGTGCGCCCGCGCCTTCAGGATCATCTCCTTGGCGGCTTCGGCGTCGATGCCCGTGATCTCGGTCAGCTCGTCGACGGCGAGGTCGGCGAGCTCGTCGCGGCTGTGAACGCCGCCGGCCTCGAGCTTTTGGATCAGCTCGGCGGTGAGGCCGTCGAAATCGTTCAGGTCCTGCGAGACCTCGCCCGATTCTTCCTCGCGGGCGATGTCCATCGTGAGCAGCGCATCCTTGGCGCGGGTGCGCAACTCGTTGACCGTGTCTTCGTCGAAGCTCGCGATCTCGAGCATCTCCTGCATCGGCACATAGGCGACTTCCTCGAGGCTCGAGAAGCCCTCGGCGATGAGGATGTCGGCGACCTCGACGTCGACGTCGAGCTTGTCGACGAAGAGCTTGCGGACACTGTCCGATTCCTCGGCCTGCTTCGACGCCGATTCCTCGGCCGACATGAGGTTGATGCGCCAGCCGGTCATCTCGGAGGCGAGGCGCACATTCTGCCCGCCGCGGCCGATCGCGATCGCGAGGTTCTCTTCGTCGACGACGACGTCCATCGCGTGGCGCTCCTCGTCGACGACGATCGACTGCACATTGGCCGGCGCCAGCGCGCCGATCACGAACTGCGCCGGGTCTTCCGACCACAGCACGATGTCGACGCGCTCGCCGGCGAGCTCGTTGGTGACCGCGTTGACGCGCGAACCGCGAACGCCGACGCAGGTGCCGATCGGATCGACCCGCTTGTCGTGCGACTTGACGGCGATCTTGGCGCGCGATCCCGGGTCGCGGGCGCACGACTTGATCTCGAGCAGCTTCTGCTCGATCTCCGGCACTTCCTGGGCGAACAGCTCGATCATGAAGCCGGGCGAGCTGCGCGACAGGATGATCTGCGGCCCGCGCAGCGTCGGATCGACTTCCTGGATGTAGGCGCGAACGCGATCGCCGGTGCGCAGGTTTTCCTTCGGAATCATCTCCGAGCGGCGCAGGCGCCCCTCGATGCGACCCGACTCGACGATCACGTCGCCCTTGTCGAGGCGCTTGACGGTGCCGACGAAGATCTTCTCGCCGCGCGAGAGGAAATCGGTGAGGAGCTGCTCGCGCTCGGCGTCGCGGATCTTCTGCAGGATGACCTGCTTGGCCGCCTGCGCACCGATCCGGCCGATCGACACCGACTCGACCTGTTCTTCGATGTAGTCGTCGACTTCGATGTCGGCGATCTGCTCGATGGCCTCGAAGTGAAGCACCTCCGAGTCGGGCAGTTGCAGGCCAGCCTCGTTCGGCACCACGTGCCAGCGGCGGAAGGTCTCGTACTCGCCGGTCTCGCGGTCGACCGACACGCGCATATCGACCTCGCCGCCATGCAACTTCTTCGACGCGGAAGCAAGGGCGGCCTCGACCGCCTGGAAGACGATTTCGAGGTCGACGCTCTTCTCGCGCGAGATCGCGTCCACCAGCATCAACAGTTCACGGTTCATTGCAAGCGACTCCCGTCCATCTCGTCCTGCGCGCGTACCTCGTGAGCCGCTGCGCCCTGTGGGGCAAATCGCCGCCCCTTGAAATCGATGACTGGAACGAGCCGCGCTTCGCGCACCTCGTCCAGCGAAAAATCCAGTGCCTTGGCCTCGTCGGCGGCCGGCTCCGCGATCACGGCGCCGGCCGCGGCGGCTTTGGCGAGCGCCGACCGGCTGGCGGCGTGGCGCTGCGCTGCAGCGACCTTCGCGGTGGGCGCGAGCACGACGCGCCAGCCTTCACCTTCGGCGCGCAACTCGCCGCGAAAGCGCTTCCTGCCCTTGAACGGCACCTTCAGCGTGACTTCGACCTGCTCGCCGGAAAAGCGCGCGAAGTCGGCGGCTTTCTTGAGCGGCCGGTCGAGCCCAGGTGACGACACTTCGAGGCGCTCGTAAGCCTGGCCCTCGACTTCCAGCACATGCTGAAGCTGGCGAGTGACGCGCTCGCAATCGTCGACGTTGATGAACCGGGCCTCTCCCGGCGCTGCCATCACCGTCGCCACGGGGTGGTCGATCGTCACCCGCAGCAACCCGCCCGGCGCGCGTTCGACCTCGACGAGCTCGTAACCGAGCCCTTCGACAGTCGTTTCGATCACGGTTGGCTGGCTCATCAGGCGGGTGGCGCTCGCGGCGTTGAAAAGGGTCGGCGAATGCCCCGACGACGACAAGTGAATCAGCCAAAAAAAATGGGCCGGTGAACCGCCCAATGTGACCCGCCCACTTGCTGTATCGAGGAAAGAGCGGAATTGTATCCGCTCGAACCGGTAGCGGCAAGCCGGCGTCCTGTCAAGAGCCTCCGGGCCGCCGTACCCGCATGCCAGAATCACCCGCACCGACCCTTTCCTGCCCTGCCGACATGGCCTTTCTCACCGGCAAGCGCCTCCTCATTACCGGGGTTCTCTCCAACCGCTCGATCGCCTACGGCATCGCCCGCGCCTGCCACCGCGAGGGCGCCGAATTGGCGTTCAGTTACCAGGGCGAACGCTTCCGCGACCGCGTCGCCGGCTTCGCTGCCGAGTTCGGCTCGACGCTGCTGTTCGACTGCGACGTGGCCGACGATGTCCAGATCGACGCTATGTTCGCCGGCCTCGGCGAACACTGGCCTGTCTTCGACGGCTTCGTCCATTCGATCGGCTTTGCGCCCAAGGAGGCGATCGCCGGCGACTTCCTCGAAGGCCTCTCGCGTGAAGCGTTCCGGATCGCGCACGACATCTCGAGCTACAGCTTCCCGGCGCTCGCCAAGGCCGCGGGGCCGCGCCTGTCGCCGAAGGCCGCGTTGCTGACGCTCACCTACCTCGGCGCCATGCGCAGCGTCGAGAACTACAACACCATGGGGCTGGCCAAAGCCTCGCTCGAGGCCGGCGTGCGCTACCTGGCGACCAGCCTCGGACCCAAGGGCGTGCGCGTCAACGCCATCTCGGCGGGACCCATCAAGACGCTGGCGGCGTCGGGCATCAAAGGCTTCGGCAAGATCCTCGACGTCGTCGAAAAGACCTCGCCGCTGCGCCGCAACGTGAGCATCGACGACGTCGGCAACGTCGCCGCGTTCCTGCTTTCGGATCTGGCGGCAGGCGTGACTTCCGAGATCGTCTATGTCGACGCGGGCTTCAGCCACGCCATGAACAGCGGCTCCTAGCGGACGCA
>JAYVNL010000089.1:0-5804 GCA_043758495.1 Rhizobacter sp. | reverse complement strand
GCTTCGCATCGTATCGGCTCGACACCGTCGCCCAGAGGCTCTATTCGTTCGTGTGGGACGAGTACTGCGACTGGTACATCGAGATCGCCAAGGTCCAGCTGCGCAGCGAGAGCGAGCCGGCGCAGCGGGCAACGCGACGCACCTTGCTGCGCGTGCTCGAGACCGTGCTGCGGCTGATGCACCCGATCACGCCCTTCATCACCGCCGAGCTGTGGGAGCGCGTCGCCGTCGTCGCCGGGCGCAAGACCGCGGCCGACCAGAGCATCGTCACCGCGGCCTATCCGAAGGCGCAGCTCGAGCGCGTCGACCCCGCGGCCGACGCCTGGATGGCGACGCTGAAGGAGATCGTCGGCAGCGCCCGCAACCTGCGCAGCCAGATGAGCCTGGCGCCCGGCAAGCGGGTGCCGCTGCATGCCACCGGCGACGCCGCCTTCATCGCCGCCGCGACGCCGCTGTTGACCGCGCTGGCCCAGCTCTCCGGCGTGACCGTGTTCGACGATGCTGGTTTCGCCGAAGCGACCCGTGATTCACCGGTAGCCGTGATCGGCAGCACCCGCATCGCGCTGCACATCGAGATCGACCGCGCCGCCGAAGTAGCGCGGCTGGCCAAGGAGATCGAGCGGATCGGCGGCGAAGTCGCCAAGGCCAACGCCAAGCTCGCCAACGAGAGCTTCGTGGCGAAGGCGCCGGCCGCGGTGGTCGATCAGGAACGCAGTCGCGTCGCCGAGTTCACGGCGACAGCGAGCCGGCTGCGAGACCAGTTGGAGCGGCTGGAGTCGTTGACCTGAAAGCCTGGGTGCGGGCGCCCGGCGCGCCGGCACCGAGCAGTTCGTCGATGCGGCGGGCGACTGCCCAGGCGCTGCGCTGGCGCGACTCGCGCGTGGTGCCGGCGACGCGCGGCGTCACCTGCAAGGTGTCGATGCCGTGCAGCGGACGCTCCGGATCGAGTGCACCGGGCTCGACGCTGTCCAGCCATGCCGCAGCGACGCGGCCGCTCCTGAGCGCCGCCGCCAGCGAGGCTTCGTCGAACAGCGCCGAGTGACCGGTGCTGACGATGACCTGATGCGGCTTGCAGTAAGGCAGGAAACGGTCGCCGAGCAGGCCGTGGTAGCGGCTGTAGTAGTCGAGCTGGACGCACAGAACGTCGGCCCGCTCGACCATCTCGCGCAGGCCCGCCGGCACCACGTGCCAGAGCGGCCAGACGCCGTCGCTGGCATGCAGCGCCGGGTCGTAGCCGATGATGCGTACGCCAAAGCCCGACAACAGCTGCGCCATCGTCCGCGCAGCCGGTGGCATGCCCACCAGTCCGATCGTGGCGCCGCCGAGCTCGCGCCCGACGATCGTGCCGTCGGCGCCGCGCACGGGCACCCGGCGCAGCAGCGACAGCACGGCGCCGATCACGAACTCGGCCTCGGCGCGGGCGCTCGCGGTGAGGCTGCGCACGACTTCGACGTGGCGGCGCTCGCAGGCTTCGAGGTCGATGTTCTCCGAGCCGGCACTGACTCGGCCGACCGCGCGCAGCACCGGCGCGAAGTCGAGCGTCTCGGCGTCGACGCTCACCGACGACGGCACGATCGCAGCGCGGACGTTGTAGAGCGCACGCCGGAAATCGCGAGGCAAGAAGGCGAGCTCGGGCGCGTGACGGATGTGGTGGCGAGAAGCGAGCCACGCCATGACATCGGCGTCGAGGCTGTCGATGACCAGCACATCCATGAGGGAGCCACTTCGCCGCGGCGCGCGGGGTCGCGTGCAAAAATCGGTGCGAACTTTCCAATACGATTGTAAATAGATGTCATTGAAACAGACCGTCAAACATGCCATCTTTCCGGTGGCCGGGCTCGGCACCCGATTCCTTCCCGCGACCAAGGCGCTTCCGAAAGAGATGCTGCCCGTCGTCGACAAGCCGCTGATGCAGTACGCGGTCGAGGAGGCCTACGCAGCCGGCGTGCGCGAGATGATCTTCGTGACCGGCCGCCACAAGCGCGCCATCGAGGATCACTTCGACCGCACCTTCGAGCTGGAAGACGCGCTCGAGAAGTCGAACAAGAACGAGCTGCTGAAGGCGATCCGCGCCGTCAAGCCCGATGACATGGAGTGCGTTGTCGTGCGCCAGCCGCAGGCGCTCGGGCTCGGCCACGCGGTGCTCTGCGGCCGCCACCTCGTCGGCGACCATCCGTTCGCGGTGTTGTTGCCCGACGACCTGATGGTCGGCTCGCCGCCGGTGCTGGCTCAGATGGTCGCGCAGTTCGAGGCCATGCAAGCGTCGATCGTCGCCGTGCAGGAAGTCCCGACCGAGCACACACGGCGTTACGGCATCGTCGCCGGAAAAGCGGCCGGCGACCGGCTCGTCGACATCGAGAAGATCGTCGAGAAGCCGGCGCCCGACGTGGCGCCGTCGCGCCTCGGCGTCGCCGGCCGCTACATCCTCACGCCGGCGGTGTTCGCGCAGATCGCGGCGCAGCAGCGCGGTGTCGGCGGCGAGATCCAGCTCACCGACGGCATCGCCGGCCTGCTGAAGAGCGAGAAGGTCTACGCCTTTCGCTACGAAGGCCGCCGCTACGACTGCGGCAGCAAGGAAGGCTGGCTGCAGGCGAACGTGGAGCTCGCACTCGAGAACGCAGAGCTCGGCACCGACTTCCGCAGCTACCTGAAGTCGCTGCGCCTCTGAGCCGCGGAACTACCTGCGGCGAAGGTAGTGGACGAACTCGTCGTTGGCGCTGCTCTGCTCGACCAGCTCGTTGCCGGTCTGCCGCGCGAAGGCCTGGAAATCACGCACTGAGCCGGGATCGGTGGCGACGACCTTGAGCACGTCGCCGCTCGACATGTCGGCAAGCGCCTTCTTCGCTTTCAGGATCGGCAGCGGGCAGTTGAGACCGCGGGTGTCGAGCTCTTTTTGTGCGTCCATCTCGATGTTCCGTCGCTAGTCCACATCCACTTCAGTCGCCCGCTTGCCAGGCGGCAACACCATCCACTGCGGCTCGATGTTGCGCGTCACCAGCCAGTCGGCAAGCGCCTTGCCGGTGCCCGCCGGCCAGCACTTCACGCGCTCCGGCGCGACGATGCGGTAGTCGATCAACTCGGGCGACAGCACGATCTCGCCGTGCGCCTTCGCGTGGTAGGCAATGATGACCTGGTTCATGCGCAGAAACTCGTAGACGCCGATCAGCGACAGGGCGTCGACCGTGAGTGAAGTCTCTTCGCCGACCTCGCGGGCGATGCCCTCTTCCGGCGTCTCGCCCGCTTCCATGAAGCCGGTGATGAGGCCGAAGAACTTGCCGGGCCAGGCAGCGTTCCTCGCCAGCAGCAGGCCGCCGTCGCGGTCGACGAGCTCGATCACGGCGGCGAGCACCGGCGTCGGGTTGCCCCAGTGCGTCCAGCCGCAGGACGGGCAGCGCAGCCGCGTCTTGGCGCCGCCGTCTTCTTCGAGCGAGATCGGCGCCAGCCGGGTCGCGCAGCTCGTGCAGAACAGGACCTCGTGCTTGACGGCGCTCATGCCGGGAAGACGCCGGTCGAGAGATACCGGTCGCCACGATCGCAGACGATGAAGACGATGGTCGCGTTCTCGACGGTCGCCGCGACCTGCAGCGCGACCCAGCAGGCGCCGGCCGCCGAGATGCCGGCGAAAATGCCCTCCTCGCGGGCGAGCCGGCGCGTCATTTCCTCGGCGTCGGCCTGGCTCACCAGCACGAGCTCGTCGACCGCCTTCGGGTCGTAGATCTTCGGCAGGTATTCCTCGGGCCATTTGCGAATGCCCGGAATACGCGAACCTTCGCTCGGCTGCGCGCCGACGATCCGCACCGCGGCGTTGTTCTCCTTCAGGAAGCGCGACACGCCGGTGATCGTGCCGGTGGTGCCCATCGCGCTCACGAAGTGAGTGACGCGGCCGGCGGTGTCCTTCCAGATCTCGGGGCCCGTGGTCTCGTAGTGGATGCGCGGGTTGTCGGAGTTGGCGAACTGGTCGAGGACGACGCCCTTGCCATCCTTCGCCAGCCGCGTGGCAAGGTCGCGGGCGGATTCCATGCCGCCCGAGCGTGGCGTCAGGATGAGCTCGGCGCCGAAAGCCTTCATCGTCTGCGCGCGCTCGATGCTGAGGTCTTCGGGCATCACCAGCACCATCTTGTAGCCGCGGATTGCCGCCGCCATGGCCAGCGCGATCCCGGTGTTGCCCGAGGTCGCCTCGATGAGCGTGTCGCCCGGCCTGATCGTGCCGCGCTCTTCGGCGCGCCGGATCATGCTGATTGCGGGCCGGTCCTTCACCGAGCCGGCCGGGTTGTTGCCTTCGAGTTTGCCGAGGACGACGTTGCCACGCGCAGCGTTGTCGGTGCCGGGCAACCGCACCAGCCGGACCAGTGGCGTCGCTCCGATCACGTCCTCGATCGTCGGATAGTGGGCTGCGGTTTCGCTCATTGTTTCTCCGGCATCGATTGTCGCAGGGCCTACCCGGTGATCCAATCCCGCCACGTTGCGGCACCGGAGCTGACATGGGTTCGACCGGCGAAGCTCGCCTGATCGGCCTGCGCCCGCTCTACGACCGCGAGCTGGCGCCGTTTCTCGTCGAGCAGGAAGGGCAGATGCGTTGGGGCAGGCAGTTGCGCTGGGTCGTGTTGGCGGTCGGCATCGCCCTGTGCGTCGGCGCCTTCCTGTTCCTCGTGCCACGCTTCGAGAACACCGAGATCGCGCTGATGGTCGTGTTCGTGCTCGCGATCGCCACCCTCTTCGTGTTTTCGCCTGCAGGACCGCATCTTCGGTACCGCCGACGGTGTCGCCTTCGATCTCGCCTGGGGCGTCGTCGCCGACAAGACGGAAGAGCTGAAGCCGGGCACGACCGCAGCGCACCGCGCCCGCACCATCGTTCGCATCGACGGCCTGCTCATGCGCTTCGACGATCCAGCACCGCCTCCGGGGCAGTTCGTGCGGTCCGCGCGGTTCGTCCTGTGGCCGCGAGGCAAGCCGGCCTTGCCGTTCGCGCTGGTGGCGGCACGCACGCACGACGATCCGGTCGAGTCCACCGGCGACGCGGCCCTCGACGCGGTCTTCGCGCTCCAGGCCGGCGACCCGCCCGCTGCCCGCCTCGCCCTCGACGCGCCGACGCGTGCCGCCCTCCTTCGCATCGCCGCTCTTTTCGCCGACGCTAAGCCTTCGGTCGGCTTCGACGGCAGTGCCCTGGTGTTCGCATTCGCGACGCCGCGCCGGTTCGACATCGGCACGATGAAGCCGCCGCTCGCCGACTTCGCTCGTGTCGAGAACCTCGCTCGTCAGGTGTGCGTGGTGTTCGAGGTCGCCGCTGCGCTGCGCACTTTCCGCTTCACCGCGGGTTGAGCCGCGCCCACGGGTCAGGCTGTGTTGGTGCTCTGGCCGGCAGCAGCCACGAGCCGCTCGTGGATCCGATTCGTCTCCTCGCTCGGCATCACGCCGAGCACGCGCGAGAGCAGGTCGCGGCAGCGCCGATAGACGATGAGCGCTTCGGCATGCTCGCCCAGCGCGAGGTGGGGTACTGGTTCAACTAGACCACGACCCACCATCTCGGGCGGCGCCCAGGACGCCATTTCGCTCAACAACGTGCCGAGCGCGACGGTCGACCTCGGCACCGTCGCGAAACCGGGCGGCAACATCCTCACGGGCAACGCCTCGACCGGATTGCACATCGTCTTCATGCTGGGCCAGACCGTGATCGATGCCGTGGGCAACACCTGGGCTGCGAACCAGCAGGGCGCCGACGCGAACGGCCGCTATTGGTTGCCGCAGGCCTTCGTGCCCGTGCCCAAGGCCGGCCCGGCGACCGGCCTGAATTCGAAGCTCGAGTA
>JAYVNL010000088.1:0-5809 GCA_043758495.1 Rhizobacter sp. | reverse complement strand
CGACGCTCGGCCTGACCGCCGCCGCACTCGGCATGAGCGCCTATCTGGGCCGGCGCCTGCGCCGCGAACGCCGCACCACCGGCCCGGTCGTCGCCTTGCCTTGACGACTACGCGGCCGGCAGGTCGATCACGAAGCAGCTGCCGCCGCCGTCTCGACTCTCGCAGCGCACGCTGCCACCGTGGCGCGCGGCGATCTGCTTGACGAGCGCGAGGCCGAGGCCGACGCCGCCGGCATGCTCGGCGTGGCCGGGCATCCGGAAGAACGGCTCGAAGATGCGCTCGCGCATCTCCGCGGGCACGCCGGGGCCGCGATCGCAGACGTGGACGCCGGCACCGGCGTGGCCATGAGAATCGCCAGCGGCGACGCGCACCACGATCTCGCCGCCGCCGTAGCGACGCGCGTTCTCGAGCAGGTTTCGCACCGCCCGGCGCAGCAGCCGCTCGTCGCCGCCGACGAAGACGCTCGCCGGTGCTTCGACGACAGCGTCGACGCGGGCAGCTTCCTCGGCCACGACCGCGAGCAAATCGACCTTGTCGCGATGAAGCGCGTCCTGAGCCGCGTCGAGGCGGCTGGCGAGCAGGACCTCTTCGACGAGGGCGTCGAGCTCGGCCACGTTCTGGTTGATCTCGCGCTTGAGCTTGCCGCGCTGAGCCGGGCTCGCGTCCTCGAGCATCGACACCGCCATCTTCATGCGCGCCAATGGCGAACGCAGCTCGTGGCTGGCGTTGGCGAGCAGCGAGCGGTGCGACTGCACGAGCGCCTCGACGCGCGCCGCGGCGACGTTGAAGCTCGCCGCCACCGCCGCGACCTCGTCGCCGCCGCTTTCGGCGACGCGATGGCCGAGCTGCCCGGAGCCGAACTGCTCGACGCCCTGCTTCAGTGCCTCGAGCCGTCGCGTCAGTCGGCGCACGACGGGGTACGCACCGGCGGCCACGGCGATGAAGAGGACGACGAGCACCAGCGCCAGCCCGGTGCTGCGCGGCAGGCCGGGCGGCAGCAGGTTCCATGGCCCGGGCGGCGGCAGCCGGCCGCTGGCACGATCGTCGCCCGCGGGCGCCCGGGAGCCCGCGCCGGCCGGGCGCACGCCGGGGCGCATCGTCCAGAGCGTGCGGCCGTCGTCGAGGCGAAACGGCAACGGCCGCACGACGCCCTCGCTGGTGCGCCGCGCGAACGAATCGGAAGCGCCGATGCGCTGGCCTTTCTCGTCGTCGAGCGCGAGCGGCACGCGCAGGCGCTGCGACCACTCACGCAGGGCCGCCGACTGCACGTCGGCCGCCGCATCGGCGCCCGGCAGCGAGTGCCCGAGCAGCTCGGCCCAGGCGATCAGCCGCTCGCCGACGAACTGCTCGTTGCGGACCCGCTCCTGGTCGATGTGGCGCTCGAAGACGAACGCCGAAGCGGATGCAAACAACAGCAGGACGATCACCACCGTCGCGTAAATGCGAAGGTAGAGGCTTCTCATGACGGTGCCCGATGGCGCCTTTCTTCGTTCGCTGCCCACCAAGGGGGCGCGGCCGGCCTTGGGGCGGCCCGGCGGCCGGCCGGCCTGCGACGGGCTTCGCTCATTCGGAAGTCGAGTCGGCGTCCTGTTTGCGGGCAAACACGTAGCCCGCACCGCGCACGGTGAGGACCCGGCGCGGCGCCTTCGGGTCGTCTTCGATGACGGCGCGGATGCGCGAGATGTGGACGTCGATGGAGCGGTCGAAAGCCTCGAGGGGATGGCCTTTGAGCGAATCCATGATCTGGTCGCGCGAAAGCACGCGGCCGGGGCTTTGGGCGAGCACCACGAGGAGGTCGAACTGGTGGCCGGTGAGGTCGCAGGCCTTGCCTTCGAGCCGGGCGGTGCGGGCGCCGAGGTCGATCTCGAGGCGGCCGTAGCGCAGCACGTCGTCGTCGGCCGCCTGCGGCGAGGCACGCCTGAGCAGCGCCTTGATCCGGGCCAGCAGCTCGCGCGGCTCGAACGGCTTGCCGAGGTAGTCGTCGGCGCCGAGCTCGAGGCCGACGATGCGATCGGTCGGCTCGCCGCGCGCGGTGAGCATGAGCAGCGGCAGCTGCCGCGTGCGTGCCGACCGGCGCAGCTCGCGGCAGAGCTCGAGGCCGTCGCCATCGGGCAGCATGAGGTCGAGAACGAGGGCGTCGTAGCTCGCCGCGGCCAGCAGCTCGCGGCCGGCGGTCAGCGAGCCCGCGGTCTCGACCTCGAAGCCGGCCTGGCCGAGGTACTCGCCCACCATCGACGACAGGCGAGCATCGTCGTCGATGAGGAGCAGGCGAGAACTCATCAGCGGATTATCCGGCGCCGTGCATCGGTGCACCCTCGCCTGCGGCCGGTCCCGCCGAGCGGGACGGAGCGGCCCCTTCGGAGCGGCCGTGCCGAGACGCTCATCGCGGCGCCGGCGTGCGGTCCAGCCGCTTCATGCGCTCGTCCATGCGGGCGCGGCGATCCTTCATCCGCTCGCCGACCTTGGCGCGCTGCTCGGGCGTGAGCACCCGAGCCACGTCGACCATCGCCTGCGTCATGCGCCGACTCATCTGGTCATGCTGCTGCAGCATCTGCTGGCGCAGTTGCTCGGCAGCAGCGGCATCGACGGTCGGCGCCGTGAAGATCTCCATGCCGCGCTGGTGCAGGCCGCGGCCGGCCTGCATCTGCGCCTTCATGTCGGCGGCGGCGGCGGCCGCGATCTGCTTGATCTGGCTGCGCTGCACATCGGTGACGTTGAGGCCGTCGAGCAGGCCGTCGATCATCCTGCCGGCGCGCTCGGGCGAACCGTCGAACATCATGCCGCCCATGCCGCCGCCCATGCCGCCGTGCATGCCACCGTGCATGCCGTGATGCATGCCGTGGTCTTCCATGCCCATGCCAGGCGGCGGTGCCGGCTGTGCCCATGCCGATAGGCTGATCGCTGCCATCACCGTCAGCAGCACGCCCATCATCACCATCTGCATGCGGCGGCGGCTCGACCCCGCTGCGGTCGCCGCCATCGTCTTGCTTGCCATCTCGCCACTCCTCGGCCCGGACATCGGACATTACGGTGGAAATGATGGCGAGGCCGCGTCAGCCCAGGTTGACGCCGCAGTAAAGATCTGTGAATGCCAGGTCGCCGAAGTCCACTGGTCTGTCGCATGGACGCTGCTCTGGCCACGCTCTACCGGCAGGAAAGTCGTCGCGTTCTCTCGACGCTGATCCGCCTGCTCGGCAGCTTCGACGCCGCCGAGGAAGCGCTGCACGACGCCTTCGTCGCTGCCGCCGAGCAATGGCCGCGCCGGGGGCGCCACCGTCATTGCCGGCACCGGCTGGCGGGCCGAGGGCGATGTGGCACGCCGGCAAGGCGCGGCCCACAGCTGTTTGGCGTTCCGAATCTCATCGAGAGCGTCCAGGATTGCGCCGGGACTTGCCGGCCTCTGATCGTCTATCGAGGGTCGGAAGATGCGGCCGTGAGGTTCGAATCGGCCATGCTGCCCGCGGCTCCGGCCACTACTCCGATCAGCGCGGAGGCCAGAGCCAGACCGCAGATGGCGGCAAAGACAAATCCGGGACGAGTTTTCGAGGCAGCCGATCGACGTCGGTCGTGGTCGATAGAGGATTTCGGGGCGCTTTGCATGGAGTGCCTCGCGACATGTTGCGGCTCATTCCTGCCAAGACACGCCAGCGCTTCAGCGTCGGATTCGGTAGGAGAACCACCCTCGGCGTAGGACGAGCTCTCGCTGGCGACAGCGCCGAAGGTGAGCAGGGGCACGAGCGGACTTTATCGCCAGCCTCGATGCCAGCCGTACTCCGAGTGATGCCAGCCCCAGCCGTAGTTCGCGTGGTACGCCCAGCGCCAGCCCGATCCTGGGCTCACGTAAGTCGGCCCGACGTAGACCACGCCGGAAGGCGCCTCGTAGTAGACCGGCGTCACTCGAGCTGGTGTGACGATGCAGCCGGCAGCTGCGCTGCTCACCAGGAGAGCCACAAAAAGTTTCGTTGTCGTCATGGCATGTTGTCCCAAGAGGATCGGAGAGGGCGCCTGCTGGCGCACCCCTCGAAATTAAGTACCGGACGAAGACCGGCGCGGCCTTACTTGCCGATCTTCTGGCTGACCTTGTTCTCTTGGAGGTTCAAGGTGTGCTGTTCCTGCTTGGTGATGTGACCGCCGTTTTGCGACGCCATGTCACGTTCTTCCTGGCGGATCTGACGATCGTCCTTGTGCAAGCGGGCAGCCTTCGCCTTGCTCATGTCGCCTTCGGCCACTTCGGACTTGATGCGGGCGTTTTGATTGGCCAGGCGGTTGTTCACCTGCTCACGGCGGGAGTGATTCGCCTGGAACTTCGTGTCCGCGGGCGCCGAAGCGGCTTGCGCGAACGAAGTCGAGGCGAAGAGGGACAACATGGCAGCGGCAAAAAGCGTCTTCTTCATGATGCAGAGCTCCTGGAAGTAGGTGACCGCACGGTTTGTGCGAGCCTGCCTACAAAACTCTTTGGGAAGGCGCTCTGTTGACGCTGCAATGTCAACGCTTTGCAAAGAAAGTCATGCTGCACGTAGCCGCGTGATCAACCGACGGCAAGCTCCGAGGCTGCGACCTTGTCAGCCTGAAGGACTGGGATATCTGCCACGGCGATCAGGTGGCATCTCGTGCGCTGGTGATGCAGCGCAAGACCCAGCGACGCGTGCAGTTCGAGATCACGCCAGCGACCCGTGACGCCGTGCAGAAGAGGACAAAGCAAGCGGGTCTGAAGTCCGACGGGTGCGTGTGTCCAAACCGCATTCACGACTCGCCAGACTTGGGAACGAGGCAGTACGCCCGGATCCTCGAAGGCTGAGTCGAGAAGCTCGGACTTGACGCCGCAGACGATGGCACGCACTCGATGAGGCGCACCAAGGCGACGCTGATCTATCGGCGCGCAAAAAACCTGCGCGCCGTGCAGTTGCTACTTGGCCATTCCAAACTCGAGTCGACGGTGAGGTACCTCGGCATCGAAGTAGCCCTACGGGCAGCTTCCTGGCATCGCCACGGACTCACCCAGTCGGCCATTTCCAGCCGGTCGCGTACGACAGGTGTCGGACATTGCTCACACTACCGAACACTCTCGAATACCGAAGGTTCACCGAACCATCTCGTCGCGGCCTGCGCAAATGCCTCAGCGTCCGCGACCGCCTCACCCGCCCAGGCCACGACTCCATCGGGACGCACCAGCACTGCCTTCAAGCCAGGTGCGTCCATCCCTTTGCCGACAACACGAGCGATTCGATCACTCCAGCGGTTTGCCGCTGCTGAGAGCAATGTGTCGACATCGAACTCCAGTAGAAGGCCATGTCCGTCCCGGAGATGCTCACCGACCAACGTGCCGTCAAGCAGCTCGAAGTCTGGAACACTGTGTCCCACCAGCAGATGACTACCGCCCAGTTCGCCACCCGGTGCGCCCCTTTACGGAATGACTGCCGCGAAGCAGGAAGCCCTGGCGAAGCCAGTCGGGTTGAAGGGCTCCGCATCGATAGCAGCGTCGCATCGGTGGGTACACCGGCGTTCCGGCAGTCGGCTCGGCCGGGGTGGATGCGAGGTCGGGTGTGCATGCTGCCAGTGGAGCAGCGCTCACTGACAGCCGGGAACCCTGGTGCAACACTTTATGTGCGGCATCGGCATCAGCACGGCTCGTGAGATCGGCGCCTTCGCCGTCTATTACCCCCAGTGCGAGGCGCTGACGCCAGCGCTGCGATCGTGCGGCGTGTCGGAGGCGCCCAGCGCGCGAGCACTGGTAACGACAGGCTGCCTCACGCCGGGCGAGATCGTGCGTCTGACGCCAGCAGGCGCGTCCGCAATACCGGTTGCCGCG
>JAYVNL010000087.1:0-5837 GCA_043758495.1 Rhizobacter sp. | reverse complement strand
CGTACTCGCCGTGCCAGGTCTTGAGCGCGTTCTTCATCGGATAGCCCCGCTGTCGAATGGTCAAGCCGATGCGCTTGCCCAGCTTGATGTAGAGCTGCGCGGCTCGAAGCCGGTCCTCGTATGAATACACGAACTACCCTCCAGGTAGTCCAAGATTTCATCCGCGCCCCTCTGGGTCAAATTGAGATCGGCGCCGACATCCCTAGCCGGCATGGCGAGCGCTAAACAGCAGAAGCCGGCGCTGGAGCCATTCACTGCCGAGGAATGCGGGCGCATTCTGGCCGGCGCACAAAAGCGCTACGCAGGCCCGCTGGCGAACATGGGCGAATTCTGGTTTCGCACTGGCCTGCGCACGAGCGAGGTCTTCGGCCTGCGCTGGGCCGACCACGACCCGGTGCGGAGCACGGTTCTCGTGCGCGGCGCGCGGGTGGCCGGCGTCGAGAAATCCACGACTAAGACGAACAAGGCCCGCGAGGTGCGCCCAGACGCTGCTGGCGCCGCCGCGCTGGCGGCTCATAGAGGCTTCACAGCACTCTCGGGTGTCCATATCTTCGCCGACCCGTCACGGGTCCGCCCATGGGCCAATACGCAAGCTTTCTCGCTGCGCGTGCTGGCGCCGATGCTGCGCTTGGTCGGCGTGCGCTACCGGCGCCCGTACAACATCCGCCATTCAAAAGCCACCGAAATGCTGATGGCGAGGATGGACCCGGAATTTGCTTCCAAGCAGCTCAGCCACAACGTTAAGGTCTTCCTCAACGTGTGCGCGAAATGGCTACCCGGTTCTCAGGACGACGAAGGGATAGCGAAGCTGGAACTTCCCACGGGCTTCCCACCGAATGCTTCTGTCCCTGGTGGGCGGTGAGGGTTTCGAACCCCCGACCCCGACAGTGTGAATGTCGTGCTCTACCCCTGAGCTAACCGCCCGCGTTCCGGAGAAGCCGGAAGCGGCCGCATTCTACATAGCAGGCTCGGGTTGCCGCACCTGCCAGACGGTGCGGCCGCGGCTGTCCTTGTCGATGTCGGCGAGCAGCGCAGCGTGGGCAGCGAGTTCGTCGTCGTCGGCGATGAGCACGATCACATGGAGAGCGCCGAAATCGATCGGCCGCGCTGCCAGGTCGGCGTCAAAGCGGTCGTCGGCGTCGATGACGAGTGCGCCCTGGCCGCGCGTCATGCGGATGTAGACCTCGGCGAGCAGGCCGGCGTCGAGCAGCGCGCCGTGCAGGTCGCGGCCGGCGTTGTTTACCTCGAAGCGCTTGCAGAGGGCGTCGAGCGAATTGGCCTTGCCCGGAAAGGTGTCACGTGCCATCGCCAGGCTGTCGGTGATGCGCGCTGCGCGACCGGCGAAGCCGGGGCGGCCGATGCGCCGCAGTTCGGCATCGAGGAAGCCGACATCGAAGGCGGCGTTATGAATGATGATCTCAGCACCTTCGACGAATGCCAGCAACTCGTCGGCCACCTGCGCGAAGAGCGGCTTGTCGGCGAGGAATTCGTCGGACAGGCCATGCACCTTGAAGGCGTCGATGCTGTTGCGGCGCTCGGGGTTGACGTAGAAGTGCAGGTCGTTGCCCGTCAGCCGCCGGTTGACGATTTCGACGCAGCCGATCTCGATGATTCGGTCGCCGGCATCGGGGCTGAGGCCGGTGGTCTCGGTGTCGAGGATGATTTGCCGCATGGCCGCTCAGGCGCGCCCGGGCCGCAACGACGCCGCCGCCACTTCGCGCCCGCCACGGCCGCGGCCCCAGAGCCAGAGCGCGACGCCGGCGGCGATCATCGGCACGCACAGCCACTGGCCCATGCTCATGTCTAACGCGAGCAGGCCGAGGAAGCTGTCGGGCTCGCGGAAGAATTCCGCGATGAAGCGCAGCACGCCGTAGCCGATTAGGAAGGCGCCCGAGACCTGGCCGAGGCCACGTGGCTTCTTGCCGTAGATCCACAGCACGACGAAGAGCAGGAGGCCTTCGAGCAGGAACTGGTAGAGCTGTGAAGGATGCCGTGGCAGCGGCGAGCCCGATTGCGGAAACACCATCCCCCACGGCAGATCGGCCGAGGCGAAGCGACCCCACAGCTCGCCGTTGATGAAGTTGCCGATGCGGCCGGCGGCGAAGCCGGTCGGCACGCACGGCGCGACGAGGTCCGTCACCTCGAGGAAGTGGCGCTTGCGCGAGCGCGCGAACAGCGCCATCGCCGCCATGACGCCGATGAGGCCGCCGTGGAAGGCCATGCCGCCCTTCCAGACAGCGAAGATCTCGAGCGGATGGCCGGCGTAGAAGCCCGGTTTGTAGAAAAGCACATAGCCGAGCCGCCCACCGATGACGGTGCCGAGTACGCCATAGAAGAGCAGGTCTTCCACGTCTCGCCGGGTCCATCCGTTGGCCGCGAATTGCGGCAGCTTCGAGCGGCGGGCAGCCAGGAACAGAAAGAGGCCGAAGGCAACGAGGTAGGTGATGCCGTACCAATGGACGGCGATCGGTACGCCGATCTTCGTGAGGTCGAGTGCGATCGGATTGAATTGGGGGTGAACGAGCATGCGCAGAATGATATCGAGCGGCCGCGCTCGCTTTTCCTGAGCGAAGCAAAGGATCCCGGCGCTACGATGAGATCCTTCGCTACGCTCAGGATGATAGTGATGCCGATCAACCGCCGTTCGAGAAACATCACCGAAGGCGTCGCCCGCGCGCCAAACCGCTCGATGTACTACGCCCTCGGCTACGAAGCGGGCGACTTCGCAAAGCCGATGATCGGTGTTGCCAACGGCCACTCGACGATCACGCCGTGCAACTCCGGCCTGCAGAAGCTCGCCGACGCCGCCGTGGCCGGCATCGAGGCCGCCGGCGGCAACGCCCAGATCTTCGGCACGCCGACCATCAGCGACGGTATGGCGATGGGCACCGAGGGAATGAAGTACAGCCTGGTCTCGCGCGAGGTCATCGCCGACTGCATCGAGACCTGCGTCGGCGGCCAGTGGATGGACGGCGTGCTCGTGGTCGGCGGCTGCGACAAGAACATGCCGGGCGGCATGATGGGCATCCTGCGCGCCAACGTCCCGGCGATCTATGTCTACGGCGGCACCATCCTGCCCGGCCGCTACCAAGGCCAGGACCTCAACATCGTGAGCGTGTTCGAGGCGGTCGGCCAGTTCAGCGCCGGCAAGATGAGCGAGACCGACTTCGGCGAGATCGAGCGCCGCGCGATTCCGGGCAGCGGCTCGTGCGGCGGCATGTACACCGCCAACACCATGAGCTCGGCGTTCGAGGCGCTCGGCATGAGCCTGCCCTACTCGAGCACGATGGCCAACGTCCACGACGAGATCACAGGCGCCGCGACCGAGGCGTCGCGCGTCCTCGTCGAGGCGGTGAAGAAGGACCTGAAGCCGCGCGACATCGTCACCCGAAAGAGCATCGAGAACGCGATCGCCGTTGTGATGGCGACAGGCGGCTCGACCAACGCCGTGCTGCACTTCCTCGCCATCGCCCACACCGCCGGCGTCGAGTGGACGATCGACGATTTCGAGCGCGTCCGCCAGAAGGTGCCCGTGCTCTGCGACCTGAAGCCTTCGGGCAAGTACCTCGCCGTCGACCTGCACCGGGCCGGCGGCATCCCGCAGGTGATGAAGACGCTGCTCGTCGCCGGCCACCTGCATGGCGACTGCATCACGATCACCGGCCGAACCGTTGCCGAGAACCTGGCCGATCTGCCCGATGCCCCGCGCGCCGACCAGGACGTGATCCGTCCGATCGGCAACCCGATGTACGCGCACGGCCACCTCGCCATCCTGCGCGGCAACCTGTCGCCCGAAGGCGCTGTCGCCAAGATCACCGGTCTCAAGAACCCGGTCATCACCGGGCCGGCGCGCGTGTTCGACGACGAGATTTCGGCGATGGCCGCGATCATGGCCAGGCGCATCGTCGCCGGCGACGTGATGGTGTTGCGCTACCTCGGCCCCAAGGGCGCTCCCGGCATGCCGGAGATGCTGGCGCCGACCGGCGCGCTCATTGGCCAAGGCCTCGGCGAATCGGTCGGACTCGTCACCGATGGGCGCTTCTCGGGCGGCACCTGGGGCATGGTGGTCGGCCACGTCGCACCCGAGGCGTATGCCGGCGGCACGATCGCGCTGGTGGAAGAAGGCGACTCGATCACCATCGACGCCCATCGCCTGCTCGTCCAGCTGAATGTCGACGATGTCGTGCTGGCGAAGCGCCGCGCCGCCTGGGTCGCGCCCCAGCCGCGCTACACGAGAGGCGTGCTGGCGAAGTTCGCGAAGAACGCGTCAAGTGCCAGCAAGGGCGCCGTGCTCGACGGCGACTGAAGCGATACAGCGGGGCGCCGGGCCGCCCCAATCCCGGCCGCACGCCCTCGGGGGGCAGCGACCGCAGGGAGCGTGGGAGCGCCGTTGATCAGCGTTGCTTTTGGGCCTTGCGCCGGGTCCGCGTGTCCATGCCGAGGGCGACAAGGTTTTCCTTGCGCCGATTTGTTTTCTTCTTTTCCATCCGGTCCATCTCGCGCTGCTTGTTGAGGCCCGACTTGTCGGACCAGACCCACCAGCAAAAGGCGAGTCCGAACGGCAGCGCGAACTTCCAGAAGTCGCCCCCGAGCGTCCAGGTCCACGTGCCGACGATACCGATGCTCAGCAGGTTGAGCGCGATCAGGATGACGCCGATGACGACGAACAGCATGCGAATTCTCCGGCGTGTTCCGCGGCCCCGATGGTAGCGGAGCGGTCCGTCAGGGAGCGGCCACGGCGCCCGTGATGGCGGCGCGAACCGCGTCGGATATCGCGAATCGCGCGCCGTGCTGCGCCGCCAGTGCTTCGGCATTGGCGAAGAAGCGCTCACGGCCTTCGGATGCGATGAACTGGATCGCCCCACCCGTCCAGGCCGGAAAGCCGATGCCGAGGATGGAGCCGATGTTGGCTTCGGCGACGCTCGTGAGCACGCCTTCGGCCAGGCAGCGCGCCGTCTCGATCGACTGCCGGTAGAGGAGGCGCTGGCGCAGCGCCTCGACGCTCGCTTCCACAGCCGGCTTCTCGAACGTCGCCTTCAGCCCGGGCCACAGGTGCTTGGCTTCGCTTTTCGGATAGTCGTAGAAGCCGCCGCCGCCGGCTCGACCAGGCCGGCCGAGCTCCTTGACCATGCGCTCGACGAGCTGCTCGCCGGCCGCCAGTTGCAGTGTGACGCCAGCAGCCGCCGCATCGGCGCGCGCCTGCTCCATCACGTGGACCGACAGCGACAGCGAGGTCTCGTCGAGCACCGCCAGTGGCCCGACCGGCATGCCGGCCGCGAGCCCGGCGTGCTCCACGAGCGGCGCCGCGATTCCCTCTGCGAGCATGGCCGCGCCCTCCATCACGTAGGTGCCGAAGACGCGGCTGGTGAAAAAGCCACGAGAGTCGTTGACGACGATCGGCGTCTTGCCGAGCGCCACCACGTAGTCGAAGGCGTGTGCCAGCGTCTCGTCGCTCGTCGTTTGGCCGCGGATGATCTCGACCAGCTTCATGCGGTGCACCGGCGAGAAGAAATGCAGTCCGACAAAGCGATCGGGATGTGCACTCGCTGCCGCCAGGCCGGTGATCGGCAGCGTCGAGGTGTTGCTTGCAAAGACGCCGCCCGGCGCCAGCATCGGCTCGGCTTCGCGCGTGACCGAGGCCTTCAGTGCGCGGTTCTCGAACACCGCCTCGATGATGAGATCGCAGCCGTCGAGAGCGCGCACGTCGGCGGTCGCGGCGACGAGCCCGAGCAGCTTCGTCTCGGCGGCCGCGTCCATGCGGCCCTTGGCAACCTGCGGGGCGGTGATCCTGCGGATCGCATCGAGCCCGGCTTCGGCCTTCTCGGGCGATACATCCT
>JAYVNL010000086.1:0-5853 GCA_043758495.1 Rhizobacter sp. | reverse complement strand
TCCTGTTCCGCCAGTTCTTCATGACCGTGCCCGACGAGCTTGTGGAGGCCGCGCGCATGGACGGCGCCGGCCCGATGCGCTTCTTCAAGGACGTGCTGGTGCCGCTCTCGGCCACGAGCATCGCCGCACTGTTCGTGATCCAGTTCATCTACGGCTGGAACCAGTACCTCTGGCCGCTGCTGGTGACGACCAATGAGGACATGTACCCGGTGGTGATCGGCATCAAGCGGATGATCAGCGGCGGCGATTCGGCGCAGCAATGGAACCTGGTGATGGCCACCGCCATCCTGGCCATGTTGCCACCGGCGCTCGTCGTCATGCTGATGCAGAAGTGGTTCGTCAAGGGCCTGGTCGACACCGAAAAGTAGAACAAGAATGGCCTCGATCTCCCTACGCAACGTCGCCAAGCGCTACGGCATCGGCCCGAAGGCCAACGCCGTGATCCACGGCGTCGACGCCGAGATCGCCGACGGCGAGTTCGTGGTCATCGTCGGCCCTTCGGGATGCGGCAAATCGACGCTGCTGCGCATGGTCGCCGGCCTCGAGGAGATCACGGCCGGCGAGATTGCGATCGGCGGGCGCGTGGTCAATGATGTCGAGCCCTCGGAGCGCGACATCGCCATGGTGTTCCAGAACTACGCGCTCTACCCGCACATGAGCGTGTTCGAGAACATGGCCTATGGGCTGAAGATCGCCAAGGTGCCGCTCGCCGAGATCAAGATTCGTGTCGACAAGGCGGCCAGGATTCTCGAACTCGGCAGCTTCCTCGAACGCAAGCCGCGCGAGCTTTCCGGCGGCCAGCGCCAGCGCGTCGCGATGGGGCGCGCCATCGTTCGCCAGCCAGCCGTGTTCCTGTTCGACGAGCCGCTCTCCAACCTCGACGCTAAGCTGCGCGCGCAGACGCGGCTCGAGATCCAGAAGCTGCATCGCGAGCTGCACGTGACGTCGCTCTTCGTCACCCACGACCAGGTCGAGGCGATGACGCTCGCCGAACGCATGATCGTGATGAACGCCGGCCGCATGGAGCAGATCGGCACACCCGACGAGGTCTATCACCGGCCGGCCACGACCTTCGTCGCCGCTTTCATCGGCTCGCCGCCGATGAACCTCGTGCGCGGCCTCGCCGAGGGCGGCGGCTTCCGCGCCGGCGGCCAGTTGCTGCCTTTGCCGGCGCCGGTGCCGCGCGCTGGCGAGCTGGTGCTCGGGGTGCGGCCGGAGCACGTCGAGCTGAGCAACGATCTTTCTGCTGCAGGCTGGCCGCTGCGCGTGCAGGCGCTCGAGATGCTCGGCGCCGAGCGGCTCGTCTACGGCCTGCTCGGCGATGCGCTGTTCACCGCGCGCCTCGATGCGACGCGGCCTTATCCGAAGGTCGGCGACCTTGTGAGCCTGCAGGCTGCGCCCGACCGCCTGCACTGGTTCGACGCCGCCACCACGATGCGCGTGGAAGGATGAGGCCCCGGCGTCGCGTTGCTCCTGCACCCCGCGGGGGCGCTTGCCGCCTTGGGGCGGCCCGGCGGCGACTCGTGCGGCCATGACCACTTGGCCCTACCCGCGCTGGTTCGCGCACCGCGGCGCCGGCAAGCTGGCGCCCGAGAACACGCTCGCCGCCTTTCGCGTCGGCGCCGGCCACGGCTACCGCGCCTTCGAGTGCGACGTGAAGCTGTCGGCCGACGGCGTTCCGTTCCTGCTCCACGATTCGACCCTGCAGCGCACGACCTCCGGCCACGGCCCGGCCGCGGCGCTGTCGTGGCAGACACTGTCGATGCTCGACGCCGGTGCTTGGCACAGCCGCGCCTTCGCCGGCGAGCCGCCGCCGAGCTTCGAGAGCATCGCCCGCTTCTGTCTTGCCAACGGCTTCGCGCTCGACGTCGAAATCAAGCCGTCGCCCGGCGCCGAGGTCGAGACCGGCCGCGTCGTCGCTGCTGCGGCGGCAGCGCTCTGGCGCGGCAGGGCGACGCCGCCACTGCTCTCATCGTTCGAGCCGGCCTCGCTGGCGGCCGCGCTTGACGTGGCGCCCGGGTTGCCGCGCGGCATGCTGCTCGAGACGCTGCGCGCCGGCTGGCTCGACGAGGCACGGGCACTGCGCTGTGCCGCGGTCGTCACCAACTACTCGCTGATCGACGCGGCGACGCTGGCCGCCATCCACAGCGCGGGCATGCGCGCAATGGTCTACACCGTGAACGACCCGGCCGCCGTGCAGCGCCTCGAGCGGCTCGGCATCGACGGCATCGTCACCGATGCGGTCGATCGCTTCTCGCCGGGCGCATCGCCGTTATGACGGCGGCCCCGCGGGTGGCGTCGGCTCCATCGGCTCCTCGGCCCCCCTCACCCGCGCATACACACGCGTGCTGCGCGGCTCGCCCCGCGGCGTGGCGGCATCGAACCGAAGCAGCGCCTCGAGCGTGAAACCGGCACGCTCGGCGACCTTCCAGCTGCGCTCGTTGCGATCGTCCATGCGGATCTCGACGCGACGAGCAGCGAGCGAATCGAAGGCCATCCGGGAGATCGCTCGCACCGCTTCGGTCACGTAACCGCGGCCTTCGCTGCCCGTGCGCCGCCAGTAGCCGATCTCGAAGCGGCGCAACGACCAGTCGATGCGGTGAAGACCCACGGCGCCGACGAAGGCGCCTTCGACGCCTGCGCCGACGAGCGCGCCCTCGGCACCGCCGGCAACGCGCTCGAACATCATCAGCACGAAGTCTTCGCGCAGGATGAACTTGCCGAACTGGCGCCGGCAATGGATTTCCGACTCCTCGACGCTCGGCATCGTGCCCGCCCACGGCAGCCATGGCCCGAGCTCGGTGATGCTGTCGGCGATGGCGGCGTTGACGGTGGCGCCATCGCCGGCGCGCGGCACCCGCAGCACCAGCTGCTCGGTCTCGATGCGCTCGGGCACGTCGATCAGGATCGGGTCCATCGCGGTCGCGTTCACTGCGCCATTACACCGCGGCGACGCGCGGCGGGCCGACGTCGGCTTCGGCGCCGATCCAGTCGCGATCGACCTCGGCCTTGGGCAGCTCGTGCACATGGCGGATCGCGCCGAAACGCCAGCACGCGAGCGCCAGCAGCAGCGATCCGGCACCGGCCACCGCCAGCGACGTGCGCAGGCCCGAGTGCTCGCCGAGCCAGCCACCGAGCAGCGCGCCCGGGCCAGCGGGGATCAGGATCAGCCAGCGCATCGTGCTCGTCATGCGGCCGAGCAGAGGCGCCGGCGTCACCGCCTGGCGCAGGACCAGGAAGTTGATGAAGATGAGCACGGCGCCGGTCGAGAACAGCATCAGCATGCAGGCGAATACCGCCACGCCCCAGGCGTTCGCGGGCGCGACCGAGAGCAGCAGCCAACCGGCGCCGCAGATCGCGAAGCCGAGGATCAGGCAGGGCCCGGGGCCGAGCCGGCGGCTGATGCGATTGCCGAACACACTCGAGACGACGGTGCCCGCGCCCATCGCCGTGTAGCTCAGACCGACCGCTTGTTCCGAGAGGCCGAGCGTGCGAGTCGCGAACAGGATCTGCACCACGGTCGCGGCGTTGTGGCAGGCCTGCCAGACGCCGACCGCAAGCGCCAGCGACATCAACAGGCGATGGCGGGCGACGAAGCGCACGCCGGCCTTCAAGTCGCCCCAGAACTGCTGCGCTGCGCTGCCTGATGACCGCGGCTGCCACGGCGTCTCGTGGATGGCGATGCCGCGCAGGATCGCCGCCGAGACCGTCACCAGCACGGCATCGACGAGCAGCGCCAGGGGTGCGCCCACGACCTTGATCAGCGCTCCGGCCAGGCCCGGCCCCGCCACTTCGGCACCCGAGGTGGCGAGCGCGTTCTTGGCGTGCGCTTCGACGAGGCGGTCGCGCGCGACGACCTGCGTCAGCACGATCTGGGCGGCGCTGCCGGCGATGGTGTAGATGGTGCCGATGACGAAGCCGCAGACGTAGAGCCAGCTGATCGAGAGCCAGCCGGACCACCAGGCCAGCGGCACGCTGGCGACGACGACGCCGATCGTCAGCTCGCCGACGACGTAGACCGGCAGCTTGCGGATGCGGTCGAGCCAGACGCCCGTCGGCAGCGAGAACAGCACGAACGGCGCGATCTCCATCGCCGTGAGCAGGCCCATCTGCGTCGGGCTGGCGTGCAAGAGCACGGCCGCGGTCAGCGGCAGCGCCAGCATCGTTACCTGGCCGCCGAAGGAGCTGATCACGATCGAGGTCCAGAGGCGCCGATAGGCAGCGTCGCGGAGCAGGTCGGTCGCCGGCAGCGCCGGCATCTTCAAGAATCGCAGCCACTTTCTCATGGATGCTCACCTTCTTTTTCTTCGCGGCGACCCTTCGTGGGGGAAGCCGGGCGGGCCGGTGGGCCCGAGACAGCGAACGAGAGAATTGTCTCGACTCTTCCGCTGAGGTCTCAGCGGAACTTCGAGCCGAAGCGAGCTGAGGGGTTTTAGGTCGGCGCCGGAGCGGCGCGGCTCTTGCCGATCGCGCCACGCGCCCCGAGCACCGACGGCCGGGCGACGCGAGAGGCGTCGAAGGCGTGGGCGAGGAGGTGGTTCACGGGTACAGGCAAGGCTTGGGGAAGGCCTCCATCCTAGCAGCGGAGCGCGACGGCGCGCAAGCCGCTAGCAGCTCGGCCGTTGCTCGTTGCCCACGCCGGCACGGGTCGACATCACGAACGGTAGTCGGCGTTGATCTTCACGTAGTCGATGCTGAGGTCGCAGGTCCACACGCTCGCTTCGTGGCTGCCGCGATGGAGGTCGACGCGCACCGTGATCTCGCTCTGCTTCATGACGCGCTGGCCGTCCTCCTCGCGGTAGGCCGGATGGCGGCCGCCGCCGGTAGCGACGTGGACGTCGTCGAGGAAGAGGTCGATGCGGGTCGGGTCGAGGTCGCCGATGCCGGCGTAGCCGACCGCGGCGAGGATGCGGCCGAGGTTCGGGTCGCTGGCGAAGAACGCGGTCTTGACCAACGGCGAATGCGAGATGGCGTAGGCCACCAGGCGGCACTCGTCGACGCTGGCGCCGCCGACGACGTGCACCGTGATGAACTTGGTCGCACCCTCGCCGTCGCGGATGATCGCCTGCGCGAGCCGGCGTGCGACCTCGAACACCGCCTCGCGCAGGGCCCGGCCGTCGGCACTGGCGAAGTTCGTCACCGGCGGGTTGCCGGCGAGGTGCGTGGCGATCAGCACAAAGGAGTCGTTGGTCGAGGTGTCGCCATCGATGGTGATGCGGTTGAACGACTCGTCGGCGGCGTCGCGCACGAGCGACTGCATGAGGGCCGGGTCGATCGCCGCATCGGTGGCGACGAAGCCGAGCATCGTCGCCATGTTCGGCCTGATCATCCCGGCGCCCTTGCTGATGCCGGTCACGGTGACCGTCTTGCCGCCGAGCTGCAAGGTGAGCGACGCCGCCTTGGCGACGATGTCGGTGGTCATGATGGCCGCGGCTGCGGCGGCCCAACCGTCGGCGCGGGCGTCGGCCAGCGCGGCCGGCAGGGCGGCCTCGATGCGCTCGCTCGGCAGCGTCTCCATGATGACGCCGGTCGAGAACGGCAGCACCTGGCCGGGCTCGCAGGGCAGCAGTGCAGCCAGGGCACGACAGGTCGAACGGGCTCGCGCCAGACCGTCGGCACCGGTGCCGGCGTTGGCGTTGCCGGTGTTGATGACGATCGCCCTCACCTCGGCGCCGGCCGCCAGGTGCTCGCGGCAGACCTGCACCGGCGCCGCCGAAAAGCGGTTGGTCGTGAACACGCCGGCCACCGCCGCGCCCGCGGCGAGCGTCACCACCGTGAGGTCGCGCCGGTTGGCCTTGCGCACGCCCGCCATCGTCACGCCGAGGGCGACGCCGGCGACGGGGTGAAGGGAGG
>JAYVNL010000085.1:0-5864 GCA_043758495.1 Rhizobacter sp. | reverse complement strand
GGGCGGTGGTCTTCGCGTCGGTGCTCGGGTCGAGTCTCGCGTTCGTCGATGGCTCGGTCGTCAACGCGGCCCTGCCGACCATCGGCCACGACCTGCGGGCCGGCCCGGCGGCGCTGGCCTGGACCGTCAACCCCTACCTGCTGCCGCTCGGTGCCCTGATCCTGCTGGGCGGCGCGGCCGGCGACCGCTACGGACGCCGGCGCCTGTTCGTGCTCGGCATCGCGATCTTCCTCGTCGCCTCCGTGCCGTGCTCGTTCGCGCCTTCGCTCTCCTGCCGGCTGGCCGGCCGTGCGCTGCAGGGCATCGGCGCGGCGATCCTGATGCCGAACAGCCTGACGATGCTCGGTGCGAGCTTCGCGGGCTAGGCGCGTGGTCGCGCCATCGGTGCGTGGGCCGCGGCCGGCGCCATTTCGGGAGCCGTCGGCCCGATATTCGGCGGATGGATCGTCGACCAGGCCGGATGGCGACCGATCTTCTTCCTCAATCTGCCGATCGGAGCCGGCGGGATCTGGCTGGCGCTGCGCTACATCACGGAGAGCCGCGACCGGCGCGAAGAGCGGTCGCTCGACTGGGCAGGCGGCCTGGCCGCGACGATGGGACTCGGGCTGCTGGTCTGGGCGCTGACGGCGGCGGCCGAGGCCGGGACGCCGAGGGATTCGCTGGTCTCGGCAACGGTGGCCGGCATCGCCCTGATGGTCTTGTTCCTGTGGCTCGAACAGCGGCGCGGCGACGATGCGCTGATGCCCTTCGGCCTGTTCGGCACGTGTCGACCTTCGCCGGCCTCAGTCTGCTGACTTTGCTCCTCTACGCGGCGCTCGGCGGCCTGATCGTGCTGCTGCTCTACCTGCTGATCCGGGTGGGGCACTACACCGCCACCGAAGCCGGTGCGGCGATGCTGCCGATCCCGTTGCTGATCGGCTTCGGCTCGCGCCTGATGGGCCGCGTGGCAGAGCGCGTGGGCGGTCGCGTGCTCCTGGTCGGCGGCAGCGCGACCGTGGCGGTCGGCCTCGCGCTGCATGCGCGCGCGAGGCAAAGTGCCATCGACTACTGGCGTGACATCCTGCCGCCGACGCTGATCGTCGCGGTCGGCATGGCGACCTGCGTCGCGCCGCTGACGACGTCGGTGGCCGCTTCCGTCGACCGCGACCACGTCGATGCCGCGTCGGGCTTCAACAGCGCGCTGGCGCGGATCGGCGGGCTGATCGCGACGGCGTTGCTGGGCTTCGTCTTCGCGACCACCGGTGCGTCGGGCCACCTCATCGCGAGCGTCCAGGTCGCGGCTCTGGTCGGTGCGGCTTGCGGGGCGATGCCGTCGCTCTGGGGTTGCTGCTGATCCGGCACGATCCGCGCGACTGAAAAATTGTGCGATCTTGTGGGGTTGTAACAGTCCGCTGCACGCGTCAGCCGACCGTATCGACGCCGCGTTTCTGATGAACCGACAGGCCGCTGGCTTGCCGGCCCGATCCCGTGTCTCGACCTCTCCAAGGGAATACAACATGAAAATCCGCATCCTCGTCACCATTGCCGCCGCGTTGCTGGCCTCGTCCGGCGCCTTCGCCCAGGCACCCGCCGGCGCACCCGCCGGCTCGACCGGCGCTTGCAAGGACGGTTCGTTCACGACGAACGCGACCAAGAAGGGCGCCTGTTCCGGACACAAGGGCGTGAAGGACTGGTTCGGTGGCGACGCCGAACCGGCGAAGACCGTAGCCGGTGCTCCGGCCCCGGCTGCAACGCCCGCGCCGGCCGCCGCGCCCGCGAAGGCAACACCGGCCGCACCCGCAACTGCCGCCGCACCCGCAACCGCACCCAAGACGACCGCGGCCGCGGCCACGCCTGCCGCTGGCGGTGGACCCGGCATGGTGTGGGTCAACAGCAGCTCGAAGGTCTATCACTGCTCGGGCTCGAAGTACTACGGCACCACCAAGGCCGGCTCGTACATGACCGAAGCCGCGGCCAAGACGGCCGGCAACCATGCCGACCACGGCAAGGCCTGCGCCTGACCTGCGTGCCCCGACGTCCGCTGCTCGCTGGCGGTGGACGTCCCCTTTCTTCTGCGGCCGTCGGCGTGTTCGACGGCCCGTGCCGAGGCTCATCATGAACAAGCAGTTCCTGGCCGCAGTGCTCCTGGCCGTCGCTGTTCCCGTTACTGCGCACGCGGCCGTCTCGGTATCGATCGAGATCGCGCCACCGCCACTGCCGGTCTATGTCCAGCCTGTGATTCCCGCACCCGGCTACATCTGGACGCCGGGTTACTGGCGCTGGAACGCGGTCGACGCCGATTACTTCTGGGTGCCCGGCACGTGGATCTCGCCGCCTTACGTCGGCGCCCTCTGGACCCCCGGCTACTGGGGCTGGGGCAACAACTTCTATGCATGGCACGGCGGCTACTGGGGCGCGCACGTCGGCTTCTACGGCGGCGTCAACTACGGCTTCGGTTACGTCGGGCACGGCTATGCGGGCGGCTACTGGAACGGCGGCGTCTTCAACTACAACCGCAGCGTGAACAACGTCAACACGACGATCGTCCACAACGTCTACAACACCACCGTCGTCGAGAACAACACGCACGTCAGCTACAACGGTGGACAGGGCGGCATCGCGGAGCGGCCGAGCAACGAGGAGCGGCTGGCGCGCGCCGAGCAGCACACGCCGCCGACGGGCCTGCAGAATCAGCATGAGCAGCAGGCGCTGCGTTCTCCGCAACAACGGGCGTCGTTCAACCATGGCGCGCCGACCCACATGGCAATGGCGCGTCCGGCTGGCGGACAGCCGGGCGGCGGGCATCCCGGTGGCCAGCCCATGCATGGCGAAGGCGGGGGACGTCCGGCGCACGAAGGCGGTGGTCGCGAGATGCATGCGCAGCAGCAGCCGCACGGTGGTAACCCGCATGGCGGGGACCATCGCGAAGGAAACCAGACGCATTGAACGAAAAAGGCCGCGTCTCGACGCGGCCTTTCGAGGTCTGTGCTGACGACGCCTATTTGTTGACCGGCATCGTGAACTCGGGGCCCTTGCTCGCGGACGCGTCGGGCCAGCGCTGCATCACGCTCTTGTAGCGCGTGTAGAAGCGCACGCCTTCCTCGCCGTAGGCGTGGTGGTCGCCGAACAGGGACCGCTTCCAACCGCCGAACGAGTGGAACGCCATCGGCACCGGGATCGGCACGTTGATGCCCACCATGCCGACCTCGATGCGCCGCGCGAACTCGCGCGCCGTACCGCCGTCGGCCGTGTAGCAGGCCACGCCGTTGGCGAACTCGTGGCCGTTGATCAGCGCGACCGCCTCGGCGAAGCTATCGACCCGCACGATGCCGAGCACCGGTCCGAAGATTTCTTCCCGGTAGATCTTCATGTCGGGCGTGACGTGGTCGAACAGCGTCGCGCCGAGGTAGAAGCCTTCCTCGCGCTGCGGCACGACGTGCTTGCGACCATCGGCCTCGAGCTTGGCGCCGGCGGCGATGCCGTCCTCGATGTAGCCGAGGATCTTCTGGCGATGGGCCTCGGTCACGACCGGGCCCATGTCGGCGTCGTCTTCCATGCCGTCCTTGATCTTCAGCTTGGGGATGCGCTCCTTCAGCTTGACGACGAGCTCATCGGCGATGTGGCCGACCGCCACGCCGATCGAGATCGCCATGCAGCGTTCGCCGGCCGATCCGTAGGCCGCGCCCATCAGCGCATCGGCCGCGTGATCGAGGTCTGCGTCGGGCATCACGACCAGATGATTCTTCGCGCCGCCCAGCGCCTGCACGCGCTTGCCGCGCTTGCCCGCTTCGAGGTGGATGTACTCGGCGATCGGCGTCGAGCCGACGAAGCTGATCGCGGCGACGTCGGGGTGCTGGATCAGCGCGTCGACGGCTTCCTTGTCGCCGTTGACGACGTTGAAGGCACCGTCGGGCAGGCCCGCTTCCTTGAGCAGTTCCGCGATCAGGAGGGCGACCGAAGGGTCGCGCTCCGAGGGCTTGAGCACGAACGTGTTGCCGCACACCAGCGCGAGCGGGAACATCCACATCGGGACCATCGCCGGGAAGTTGAATGGCGTGACGCCCGCGCACACGCCGAGCGGCTGGCGCAGCGAGAAGTTGTCGATGCCGCCGCCGATGTTGTCCGAGAACTGGGTCTTCATCAGCTGCGGCGCGCCGCACGCGAACTCCACCACCTCGATGCCCCGCATGACCTCGCCCTTGGCGTCCGAGAAGACCTTGCCGTGCTCGCGTGTGATCAGGCGGGCCATCTCGTCGTGATGGCGGTTGAGTAGTTCCTTGAAGCGGAACATGACGCGGGCGCGATTGAGCGACGAGGTCTCGCTCCACTTCGGAAAGGCCTTCTTCGCCGCGGCCACTGCGGCGCCGACGACGCTGGCATCGCCGAGCAGCACTTCGGCTGAAACGGCGCCGGTGGCGGGGTTGAAGACCGGCGAGCGGCGTGAATCGAGGGCGGGATCGACGGCTAGGCCGTCGATGAAATGGCCGATGGTCTTGACGGCGGAATGGGCGACGTTCATGCGGGTCTCCTGACTGGCGATGCGGGCGAACCGAAGGATACCCGCTGGATCGCGAAGCCGAATCGACCTATCCCGTCGCGCACGCATTCCACGCCATCGGACGGCCCGTTCGTCACATCGGATCGGCCTCGGCCGCAAGTCATGGCTAAATGCCGCCTGCTTCCGGCCCAGGAGATTGCCTTCATGTTGTCCATCACCGACCTCACGCACGTCTACGCCAACGGCGTCAAAGCCCTCGACTCGGTCTCGCTCGAGATCCCGGCCGGCATGTTCGGACTGCTCGGGCCGAACGGTGCCGGCAAGTCGTCGCTGATGCGCTGTCTGGCGACGTTGCAGGTGCCGACCGCCGGGCAGATCCGCTTTGACAAGATCGACGTGCTGCGCGAGCCCGCGCAGTTGCGCGCGACGCTCGGCTACCTGCCGCAGGACTTCGGCGTCTACCCGCGCGTGTCGGCGATGGACATGCTCGACCACCTCGCGGTCCTCAAGGGCGTCGCGGGTCGCGGCGATCGTCGCGACACTGTCGAGACCCTGTTGAAGCAGGTCAACCTGTGGGACGTGCGCAAGAAGGCCATCGCCGGCTTCTCGGGCGGCATGCGCCAGCGCTTCGGCATCGCGCAGGCATTGATCGCAAACCCGCGGCTGATCATCGTCGACGAGCCCACGGCCGGACTCGATCCGGAGGAGCGCAATCGTTTCAACAACCTCCTGTCCGAGATCGGCGAGAACGTCGTCGTGATCCTGTCGACGCACATCGTCGACGACGTCACCGACCTGTGTCCGCGCATGGCCATCCTGGTCGGTGGTCGCATCGTCGAGTCGGGTACGCCCGCGGCACTGATCGAGAGCCTGCGCGGTCGCATCTGGCAGGCCAGCATCGACAAGAGCCAGCTCGAAGCCGTGCGTCAGCAGCTGCCCGTCATCGCGACCCGGCTGCGGGCCGGCAGCACCGTGATCCACGTGCTGTCCGATGAATCCCCAGGGACGAACTTCGCGGCCGTCGAGGCTGGCCTCGAGGACGTCTACTTCGCGACGCTGCATCGGCACCGTGCCACGACGGACTCACTCGCGAAGGCGGCCTGACCATGCTGTCGTCCATCGCGCGCTTCGAGTGGCGCTACCAGCTGAAGAGCCCGGTCTTCTGGGTCGGCTTCGTGTTGTTCTTCCTGCTGGCCTTCGGCGCCACCACCATCGACACGGTCCAGATCGGCAGTCGCGGCAACGTCAACGTCAACGCGCCGTTCGCCATCATCCAGACGACCGGGATCCTCAGCGTCTTCGCGATCTTCATCCTCGTGGCGATGGTCGCCGGCACGGTGATCCGCGACGACGAGACCGGCTTCGCGCCGATCCTGCACAGCACGCG
>JAYVNL010000084.1:0-5915 GCA_043758495.1 Rhizobacter sp. | reverse complement strand
GCCGGCCCGGGGTCGATCGCCGCCCAGTCGCCGCCTGCTTCGCTGCTGCCGACAAGGTAGGTATTGGTGCCGGGCCCGGTCATCGCGTTGCCGTTGCCGGCGGTGACCCGGATCACGCGCGGCGAGAGGCGCACGGCGCGGCCGGGCACGATCTCGTAAGAAGCGTGGCCGTGGCCCGCCGGGTCGATGCGGCCGAGTTCGGCCCATGCCGGCTCGTCCGGCATCACCGGCCGGAAACCGCCCGAGCCGCCGGCCACGCGCGGCATCACCAGAGGCACGGCGCGCGGCGCGGCGGCCCAGGCGAGCAGCGACTCCACGTCGCCGAAGCGGGCCAGGGTCTCGAGTGTTTTCTGCGTCGGCGTGAGCAGCTTCAGCGTGTCGCTTCGCGCCAGGGCCTCGGCCGGCGCCACCCACATCTGCTCGACCAGCTCGGCGCCGTCGTGGCTGGCGGTCTGGCCATGCGGAACGCGTGCGATGAAAAAGCGCGTGTCAAAGCGCTTGGGCCGACCGAGCGGCGTGAGCCAGTGGCTGAGGTAGACGAGCTCGTCGACGGCCAGGCGCAGGCCTTCGGCATCGCAGAGGGCGGCGAGCGTCGCCTCGCCGCGATGCAGGCGGCCACGCCAGGGCGCCAGGCGAGCGCTTGTCTCGGGGTCGATGGTGACGCCGTGTTCCTGCAACGGCAAGCCGACGGCGAACAGGAGGCCGGACTCCTCGAAGCACTCGCGCACGGCGGCGATGAAGTAGTCGAGACCGCCTGCCGACACGCCGAGCCGGCGGCTGGCTCCGGCGTCGTCGAGTCCTGCGCAGACCGCATGAACGTCGCCGTCGGCGGCTTCGACGATGCCGCCCGGGAAGACCCAGGCACCGCTGTTGTGGTCGCCGCGCTCGGCGCGACGCGAGAGCAGCACCTCGACAGCACCGTCAATGCCGTCGCGCACCACGACCAGCGTGGCCGCGGGCCGGGGGGGCCGCTCGACCACCGGTTGCACTGCGGGCGCCGGAAACGCAGAAGCGTCGACAGGGGGAGCGGGCATGGCAGTGGCTCGTGCGGTACGGTTTCCAGACGGGCAGACAGTGTGGCACGCAGCTCGCGTTTGCTTGCGCGGGCGTCGGAGCGCTCCGACACGGTCTTGGGGACTCGACCCCGCACCGGTCAGCCTTTTAGCCTATCGGCCACGCAAGGGCTTGCGCTGAAGATCGTGGCTCTTTCAGACATCCAACCTGCGCTGCGGCGCCTATCGCCAGGAGTTCTCCATGCTTCACTACGCTGTCGTGTTCTTCGTGATCGCGCTGATCGCCGCCCTGTTCGGCTTCGGCGGTATTGCGGCCGGTGCTGCCGGCATTGCCAAGATTCTGTTCGTGGTCTTCATCATCCTCGCCATCGCGACCTTCCTGTTCGGCCGCAATCGAGGCACCTGACGACTGCAGGCTTCATCCGAAGCCACGGGACCTCGCCTTGCCTCGCGGCAGGCGAGGTCTTCTCATTTCAGGGCAGCGTCGGTTCGCCGAGCGCCGCGATCGTCGCCATGGCTGCGGCCGGTGCCCGTTCCTTGGCGCCGCTGATGAAGAACAGGAAGACGTCGCGCGGCACCGTGGAGCTATCGCCGTTGTCGCCACCGATCGCGTCGACGCGCGGCAGCGTTTCGGGCATGCCACCGCTCGACCATGTCTTGCCCGCCTCGGCCCAGCCCGTTATGGCAGCGGCCGCATAGCCGGTATCGATCTCTGGCGCCGTGCGCATCAATCTCGCGTAGACGAAGTCACCGGTGAGATCGGCAAACGACGGATAGTCGTCGGAATCGGCGAACACCGTCGCGACACCGTGCAGGCGAGCCAGCGCGACGTATTCAGCGCAGCGAAAGCTGGCGTGGCGCACTTCGATCGCGTGCCGCAGCGGCGTCGTGCCGAGCGCTGCCGGCAGCAGCTTCAGGAAAGCGGCGAAGTCGTCGGGCTCGAACTTCTTGGTCGGTGCGAACTGCCACACCACCGGGCCGAGCCTGCTGCCGAGCTCGGCGATGCCGCTGGCGAAGAAGCGCTCGATGGCCTCGCCCGCCTCGGCGAGCACCTTGCGGTTGGTCGAGTAACGACTGGCCTTGACGGCGAACATGAAGTCGTCGGGCGTGGCATCGCGCCACTTCGCGAAGCTCGCCGGCGACTGCAGCCGGTAGTAGGTGGCGTTGATCTCGATCGCGGTGAGGCGGCGGCTCGCGTAGGCGAGTTCGGCCTCGTGCTTCAGGCCGAGCGGGTAGAAGTTGTCGCGCCAGGGCTCGTAGGTCCAGCCGCCGACGCCGACGCGGATGCGGCCGGGTTGCGGAATCATCTCGGCACGATAGCCGAGCCGGCCTCTCTCGTCGTCAATCCGTCACGGTATCCCGGTAAGTTACGGCCTGGCCGACACAGACCGTAGGTTCGTTCCTACCGGTCATCGACCGACCCGCCGATAGTCTGAAACAGGCGGAGCACGCACAGTGGTATTCATTCAACGCGGGCGCTCGGCGCGATCGGAGAACTTCATGGCGAACGACAGCGACTGGGTAGAAGACGTGAAGCGCTGGTACCTCGCCGGAGGTCGATCGGGCGCTGGTGCCGCAGCCGACGCACCGCAGAACGACTACGGCATCGACCTCGGCTACGAGGCGGCGCATCCTTCGCTGCAGGCCCGACACTGGCCCGACTCTGCCTTCCTCACCACGGATCGATGAATCGGCCACTGCGGCTCGGCGCCTTCGCCGATGCAAGCAGGCCGGCCAGCCAGCGTCTCGTTTCCGCCGGATCGATCACCGCATCGATCTCCAGCGTCGCGGCCAGATTGAGTGCCTTGCCTTTCGCGTATTGCTCGGTGACGAGCCTGCATCGCAGCCCGTCGCGCAGGCTGCCTTCCGGCTCTGCTGCCAGCTCCTTCCGATAGCCCAGCTCGACGGCGCCTTCGAGGCCCATCGCGCCGAACTCGCCACTCGGCCAGGCGGCGGTGGCGAGTGGTGAGTGCATGCCGCCCGCGGCCATGGCCATGGCGCCGAGTCCATAGGCCTTGCGCAACACGACCGCGAGCACCGGCACCTGCAGCCGCGCCCCCACGACGAACATCCGGCTGACATGCCGGACCTGGCCGCGAGCCTCGATGTCGGGCCCGACCATGAAGCCGGGCGTGTCGATCAGCGACACGATGGGCAGGCCGTGAGCGTCGCAGAGCTGCATGAAGCGAGCAGCCTTGTCGGCGGCGTCGGCGTCGATGGCGCCGCCGAGATGCGCCGGGTTGCTGGCGAGGACGCCGACCGGCCGCCCTTCGAGCCGCGCCAGTGCGGTGACGACGCCGGCGCCAAAGCCGCCACGCAGCTCGATCACCGTGCCCTTGTCGCCGAGGGCGGCGACGATGGCGCGCACGTCGTAGACGCGGACGCGGCTGGCCGGCAGCAGCTCGCGAAGCGCCGCGCCGTCGCTGTTCTGCCATTCGGTCACCGGGCCGCGAAACATGCCGAGGACGCGGCGGGCCGTGGCGACGGCTTCGGCTTCGTCGGCGACGAGCACGTCGATCACGCCGGAGCGCGACTGCACGTCGCTCGGCCCGATCTCCTCGGGACGAAAGACGCCGAGGCCGCCGCCTTCGACCATCGCCGGGCCGCCCATGCCGATCGAGCTGCCCTCGGTGGCGATGATCACGTCGCAGCACCCTAGGAGGGCGGCGTTGCCGGCGAAGCAGCGTCCGGCGGCGATGCCGATCAGCGGCACCCGGCCGCTCAACCGCGCGAAGCTCGCGAAGGTGGGTACGTGCAGGCCGGCGACGATGGCCATGTCGACATCGCCCGGCCGCCCGCCGCCACCTTCGGCGAACAGCACCACCGGCAGCTCCTGCGCTGCGGCGACGGCGAGCAGGCGATCGGTCTTCTGATGGTTGCGCATGCCCTGGGTGCCGGCGAGCACGGTGGCGTCGTAGGCCATCACGACAGCGCGCGAACGCTCCGACCCGAAGGTCGCGCTGTCGACGCTGCCGATGCCGGTGACCATGCCGTCAGCCGGCGTGTTGCGGATCAGGTCGTCATGGCTGCGGCGGCTTCGCTGCGCCGCGAATGCGAGCGCGCCGTACTCGACGAAGCTGCCGGCGTCGCAGAGGTCGGCGATGTTCTCGCGCGCGGTGCGCAGGCCGCGCGCGTGGCGCCTGGCGACGGCCTCGGAGCGGCTGGCATCCGTGAGCAGAAACTCGCGGTCGCGCAGCTCCTGCAGGTCGGCACGAACGGCGTCGATGGCCGTCGCTCGCAGCGGCACGGCGATCGTTGCCGCAGCCTCCGAATGCGCCAGAGCCGCCAGCACGACGAGCACCTCGCCTTCGGCCACCGCGTCGCCGGCGGCGACCCGCACGCGCGCCACTGCGCCGCCCTGTTCTGCGCGGATCTCGTGCTCCATCTTCATCACCTCGAGGATGGCAACGACGGCGCCGGCCCGCACCGGCCGGCCGACCTCGACCAGCACCTCGACGACGCTGGCTGCGAACGGCGCCCTGATCTCGGCCATCGCGATCAGCCGTGGCCGCGCGCGTAGCGATCGATCGTCAGACCGGCAAGATCGATGTCGGGGCGGCGACCGGAGATCACGTCGGCGAGGACGCGCCCCGTGCCGGCCGCCATCGTCCAGCCGAGCGTGCCGTGGCCGGTGGCGAGGAACAGGTTGGCGATCGGCGTGGCGCCGATGACCGGCGTGCCGTCGGGCGTCATCGGTCGCAGGCCGCACCAGAACTCGGCACGGGCGAGATCGCCGCCACCCGGAAAGAGGTCGGAGACGACGTGGCCAAGCGTATGCCGGCGAGCGTCGTGCAGCTGTAGCGAGTAGCCGGCCAGCTCGGCGGTGCCGCCGACACGGATGCGGTCGCCGAGCCGTGTCACCGCGACCTTGTGGGTCTCGTCCATCACCGTCGATTCCGGCGCGCCGGTCGGGTCGGTGATCGGCACCGTGATCGAGTAGCCCTTGACCGGATAAACCGGAACATGCACGCCGATCGGACCGAGCAGCAGCGGCGAGTGGCTGCCGAGGGCGACGAGGTAGGCGTCGGCCTCGAGCGTGCCGGCGTCGGTGGTCACGCCGCTCGTGCGGTCACCGCTTCTCGCGATGCCGCGGATCGTGGTGCCGAACCGGAAGACGACGCCACGCTGGACAGACAGCGCCGCGAGCGCCTGCGTGAACTTGAAGCAGTCGCCGGTCTCGTCGCCGGGCAGAAGCAGGCCGCCGACGAACTTTTCGGCGACGCGTGCCAGCGCCGGCTCGTGGCGGATGCAGCCGGCGCGGTCGAGCAGCTCGAAGGCGACGCCGCTCTCCTTCAGCACCGCGATGTCGCTGGCGCTGCCGTCGAGCTGCTTCTGGGTGCGAAAGAGCTGCAGCGTGCCCTGCATGCGCTCGTCGTAGGCGATGCCGGTGGCGGCGCGCAGTGCCTTCAGGCAGTCGCGGCTGTATTCGGCCAGACGGACCATGCGCGACTTGTTGATCTCATAGCGCGCCGCGGTGCAGTTGCGAAGTGTCGCCAGCGACCAGCGGATGAAAGCCGGGTCGAACGTGGGCCGGATCACGAGCGGCCGGTGATGCATCGCCAGCCACTTGATCGCCTTCAGCGGCACGCCGGGACCGGCCCAAGGTGCCGAGTAGCCGGGCGAGACCTCGCCGGCATTGGCGAAGCTGGTCTCCATCGCCGGCGCGCTCTGGCGGTCGACGACGGTAACCTCGTGGCCGGCGCCGGCGAGCTCGTAGGCAGCGGTCACGCCGATGACGCCGGCACCGAGAACCAGCACCTTCATGGCTGAAGAGTCGTCATGGAGGCTGCGGCATCATTGGCATTGCGGCGATTTTGCACGCGGCACCCCGAGGCGACGGAAACATGGTTCAAGTGATGGCATCGATCGTCTTCAAGCGCGAGCACGCCGACAAGGCCCGGC
>JAYVNL010000083.1:0-5930 GCA_043758495.1 Rhizobacter sp. | reverse complement strand
ATTCGAGCCAAGCGCCCAGTCGTGCATGTGATCGATGGCAGCGTTGGCCGCCGAGGCGGCCGACGAGAGACCGCGCGCCTCGATGATCGCGGCACCGCGCTTACCCACGGTCGGCAGGAAGGTGTCCTTGTTCCAGGCGTCGTCGCCGATCATCGACTTCACGGGTTGGCCGTCGATGGTGGCGAAGCGGTAGTCGGCGTACATCGTCGGCGAATGGTTGCCCCAGACGGCGAGTTTTTCGATCGATGCCACCGGCTTGCCGGTCTTGGCCGCGATCTGGCTGGCGGCGCGGTTGTGGTCGAGGCGCAGCATCGCGGTGAAGTTCTTTCTCGGCAGATCGGGCGCGCTCTTCATCGCGATCCAGGCGTTGGTGTTGGCCGGGTTGCCGACCACCAGCACCTTGACGTTGCGCGAGGCAACGGCGTTGAGCGCTTGGCCCTGGCCGACGAAGATCTTGCCATTGATCGAGAGCAGCTCCGAGCGCTCCATTCCCGCCTTGCGCGGCATCGAGCCGACGAGCAGGGCGTAGTCGGCGTCCTTGAAGGCGGTCATGGGGTCGCCGTGGGCAGTCATGCCGGCGAGCAGCGGAAAGGCGCAGTCGTCGATCTCCATCATCACGCCCTTCAGCGCCTTCTGCGGGCCTTCGACGGGCACTTCGAGCAGCTGCAGGATCACGGGCTGGTCCTTGCCGAGCATCTCGCCGGACGCGATCCGGAACAGCAGGGCATAGCCAATCTGGCCGGCGGCACCGGTGACCGCGACGCGAACGGGGGGCTTCATCATGGCTTCTCCAGGGGTTGACGCAGCGCTGCGCGGTAAAGTGTGCTGCGTTGCAATAAAATCATAAGCTCACCGGCACACAGGGGTCGCGGCATCGCGATCCGGGCGGTCAAATTCTCAGGAAAAGGTCGGAATGGTCACGTCTCTCAAGGAACAGTCTCTGAAGCGACAACCGATCTATCGCAACATCCATATCACCCAGATCGTCTCGTACCGGCTGCCGCCGACGGGGTGGGTCTCGATCCTGCACCGGGTCACCGGCGCGGCGATGTTCCTGGCCCTTCCCTTCGCAATCTGGATGTTCGACAGCAGCCTCGGCTCCGAGGGGTCGTACGAGCAGTTCGTCGACGTCTTTCGCAACGGCGTCTTCGGGCTGCCGGGCTGGTTCATCCGGCTCGCTACCTTCGGCTTGCTCTGGGCCTACCTCTTCCACTTCTGCGCCGGCCTTCGCCATCTGTGGATGGACGCGACCCACTCGGTCGGCCTGCAGTTCGGCCGCATCTCGGCGATCGTGGTGATGGCGCTCAGCACCATCATCGCCTTCGCTCTCGGCGCCAAGCTCTTCCTTTCCTTTCCAATCTTTTGACGGCGGACACGATGGCTAACTCGTTCGGATCGCGTCGCATCGTCGTCGGTGCCCACTATGGGCTTCGCGACTGGCTGGCGCAGCGCATCACCTCGGTAATGACGGCGATCTTCACCGTCGCCGTGATCGCGCAGGTACTCACCCCCGGCGCACTCGACTACTACAAGTGGTCGGCGATGTTCTCGCGGCAGTGGATGAAGGTGCTCACCTTCGTCACCATCGTCTCGCTTTTCTATCACGTGTGGGTCGGCATGCGCGACATCTGGATGGACTACGTGAAGCCGGTCTCTGTTCGGCTCGCGCTTCAGGTCGCGACGATCGCCTGGCTGGTCGGCTGCGCCGGCTGGGCCATCCAAGTCCTGTGGAGACTGTGATGACACACCCACGCTTTCTTCGTTCGCTGCCCTCCGAAGGGACGCGTCAGCGTCTTCGGGCAGCCCGGCGGCGCTGACATGGACGGCCCCGCGATCCTCCATTCCTCGGTGCCGACGCGCCGCTTCGACGTCGTCATCGTCGGTGCCGGCGGCTCCGGCATGCGCGCCGCGCTGCAGCTGTCGCGCGCCGGCCTCAACGTCGCCGTGCTGTCGAAGGTGTTCCCGACGCGCTCCCACACCGTCGCTGCACAGGGCGGCATCGGCGCCTCGCTCGGCAACATGAGCGAGGACAACTGGCACTACCACTTCTACGACACCGTCAAGGGCAGCGACTGGCTCGGCGACCAGGACGCGATCGAATTCATGTGCCGCGAAGCGCCGAACGTGGTCTACGAGCTCGAGCACTTCGGCATGCCGTTCGACCGCAACGCCGACGGCACCATCTACCAGCGCCCTTTCGGCGGCCACACCGCAAATTACGGCGAGAAGCCGGTGCAGCGCGCCTGCGCCGCCGCTGACCGCACCGGCCACGCGATGCTGCACACGCTGTATCAGCAGAACGTCAAGGCGCGAACCAATTTCTTCGTCGAGTGGATGGCGCTCGACCTCATCCGTGACAGCGAGGGCGCGATCGTCGGCGTCACCGCGCTCGAGATGGAGACGGGCGAGCTGCACGTGCTGCAGGCCAAGGTCGTAATGCTGGCCACCGGTGGAGCCGGGCGCATCTTCGCCGCCTCGACCAATGCCTTCATCAACACCGGCGACGGCCTGGGCATGGCAGCGCGCGCCGGCATCCCGCTCGAGGACATGGAGTTCTGGCAGTTCCATCCGACCGGCGTCTACGGTGCCGGCGTGCTGCTCACCGAAGGCTGCCGCGGCGAAGGTGCGATCCTTCGCAACAGCGACGGCGAGCGCTTCATGGAACGCTACGCGCCGACCCTGAAAGACCTGGCACCGCGCGACTTCGTGTCGCGCAGCATGGACCAGGAGATCAAGGAAGGCCGCGGTTGCGGCCCGAACAAGGACTACATCCATCTCGACATGACGCACATCGGCGTCGCCGACATCATGAAGCGGCTGCCGAGTGTCTACGAGATCGGCCACAACTTCGCCAACGTCGACATCACGAAAGAGCCGATCCCGGTCGTGCCGACGATCCACTACCAGATGGGCGGCATTCCGACCAACGTCTCTGGTCAGGTCGTGGTGCCCAAGGGCGGAGATCCGAAGGCGGTGGTGCCCGGGCTCTACGCGGTGGGCGAGTGTTCGTGCGTGAGCGTGCACGGTGCGAACCGGCTCGGTACCAATTCGCTGCTCGACCTTCTGGTGTTCGGCCGTGCCGCGGGCAACCACATCGTCGCCAGCAACCTGCAGTCGCAGGGCCACCGAGCGCTGCCGGCAGGGGCTCACGACGCGACCGCCGCGCGCCTGGCCCGCCTCGACGCCAGCAAGGGGGGCGAGTACTCGCAGGTGATCGCGAACGACCTGCGCAAGAGCATGCAGCAGCACGCCAGCGTCTTTCGCACCCAGAAGGTGATGGACGCAGGCGTCGTCGAGGTCGAGGCGCTCGCGGCGCGGGCGGCCGACATGCATCTGGCCGACAAGTCGAAGATCTTCAACACCGCGCGTGTCGAGGCGCTCGAAGTCGACAACCTGATGGATTCGGCGCTCGCCACCATGGTCTCGGCGGCGGCCCGGCACGAATGCCGGGGTGCCCACTCGGTCGCCGATTACGACCGGCCCGACACCGACCCCCAGTACCCCAACGGCCGCAACGACGCGGAGTGGATGAAGCACACGCTCTGGTTCAAGGAAGGCAACCGGCTCGACTACAAGCCGGTCAACCTGCAGCCGCAGACGGTCGCCTCGATCCCGCCCGCGATCCGCACGTTCTGATCGCGCCCCAAGCGAAAGAAGACATGACCCAGCGCACATTCAAGATATATCGCTACGACCCGGAGAGCGGCGCCGCGCCGTCGATGCAGACCCTGCAGGTCGAGCTCGACGGCAGCGAGCGGATGCTGCTCGACGTGCTGATGAAGCTGAAGGAGATCGATCCTTCGTTGAGCTTCCGGCGCTCCTGCCGCGAAGGCGTGTGCGGCTCCGACGCCATGAACATCAATGGCAAGAACGGCCTCGCGTGCCTCACCAACATGCGCACGCTGCCCGGCGTGGTCGTACTGAAACCGCTGCCCGGCCTGCCGGTCGTCCGCGACCTCATCGTCGACATGACGCAGTTTTTCAAGCAGTACCACTCGATCAAGCCGTATCTCGTCAACGACGAGCGGCCGCCTGAGAAGGAGCGCCTGCAGTCGCCCGAGGAGCGCGACGAGCTCAATGGCCTCTACGAATGCATCCTCTGCGCGAGCTGCTCGACGGCCTGCCCGAGCTTCTGGTGGAATCCCGACAAGTTCGTCGGCCCGGCTGGCCTGCTGCAGGCCTATCGCTTCATTGCCGACAGCCGCGACGAAGCGACCGCCGAGCGCCTCGACAATCTCGAAGATCCGTACCGCCTTTTCCGATGCCACACGATCATGAACTGCGTCGATGTCTGCCCCAAGGGGCTCAATCCGACCCGGGCCATCGGCAAGATCAAGGAGCTGATGGTGCGGCGGGCCGTGTGATGACGGCCGACGCCGTCATTTCGCCGGCCGCTCTCAGCAAGCTGCGTTGGCGGTGCCGGCGCGGCATGCTCGAGAACGACCTGCTCATCGAACGATTCTTCGCTCGGCGAGGCGGGGTGACCCAGGCCGAGTGCACCGGCCTCTACGCGTTGATGGAGCTCGCCGACAACGACCTGCTCGATCTTTTTCTCGGCCGCCGAAAGCCGACCGCGCACCTCGACCGGCCCGAGGTCCATCAGGTTCTCGAGGCCGTCAGGGTGCCCGGAACATCGCCCGTCCTTCCTTCGTCTTCCGTTCCTGTTTCGAGGACTTCGCCATGACTCCGTCCGACGCCAAAGCCACCCTCTCTTTTTCGGACGGCAGCCCGAGCATGGAGCTGCCGATCTACAAGGGCACGATCGGCCCCGAAGTCATCGACATCAGGAAGCTCTACGGGCAGACCGGCAAATTCACGTACGACCCCGGCTTTCTGTCGACGGCGTCGTGCAACTCGACGATCACGTACATCGACGGCGACAAGGGCGAGCTGCTCTATCGCGGCTATCCGATCGAGCAACTGGCGACCCGGTGCGACTACCTCGAAACCTGCTACCTCCTGCTCAAGGGCGAACTGCCGACGCCAGCGCAGAAGGTGGAGTTCACGCATCTCGTGACCCATCACACCATGGTCAACGAGCAGATGCAGTTTTTCCTGCGCGGCTTCCGCCGCGATGCTCATCCGATGGCGATCATGACCGGGCTGGTCGGCGGGCTCTCGGCGTTCTATCACGACAGCACCGACATCAACAACCCGGTGCACCGCGAGATCTCGGCGATCCGTCTCATCGCCAAAATGCCGACGCTGGTGTCGATGGCCTACAAGTACACGATCGGCCAGCCCTACGTCTACCCGAAGAACGACCTCTCCTACGCCGGTAATTTCATGCGCATGATGTTTGCCACGCCGTGCGAGGACTACTTGCCGAACGAGGTGCTCGTGCGGGCGATGGACCGCATCTTCATCCTCCACGCCGACCACGAGCAGAACGCGTCGACGTCGACGGTGCGCCTGTGCGGCTCGTCGGGCACCAACCCGTTCGCGGCGATCGCGGCCGGCGTCGCTTGCCTCTGGGGTCCCGCCCACGGCGGCGCCAACGAGGCCGCGCTCAACATGCTCGAAGACGTGCAGAAAATGGGCGGCGTCGAGAAGATCGGCGAGTTCGTCAAGCAGGTCAAGGACAAGAACTCGGGCATCAAGTTGATGGGCTTCGGTCACCGGGTCTACAAGAACTACGACCCGCGCGCCAAGCTCATGCGTGAGACTTGCCACGAGGTGCTCGATGCGCTCGGCCTGCACGACGACCCGATCTTCAAGCTGGCGATGGCGCTGGAGAAGATCGCCCTCGAAGACGAGTACTTCGTGGCGCGCAAGCTCTACCCGAACGTCGACTTCTATTCCGGCATCGTCCAGCGCGCGATCGGCATTCCGGTCACCCTGTTCACGGCGATTTTCGCGCTCGCACGCACTGTTGGTTGGATCGCGCAACTGAACGAGATGATCGGCGACCCCGAATACAAGATCGGCCG
>JAYVNL010000082.1:0-6006 GCA_043758495.1 Rhizobacter sp. | reverse complement strand
TCTTCGGCAACCCGACCGGCCCGCAGGTGATGAACGGCGCGGCCGCGTACAAGGCGCACGGGGCCGACTGCGTCGTCGGCATCGGCGGCGGCGCTGCGCTCGATGTCGGGAAGATCGTCGGCGTGCTGGCGACGCATCCGGGCGACGTCATGGAATACGTGTGGGATCACCCGCAGGTCCGCGCCATCGACGAGAAGGTGGTGCCGTATTTCGTGGCCTTGCCGACGACCTCGGGCACCGGCAGCGAGGTCGGTCGCAGCTCGGTCATCAGCGAGGCAGACACGCATGTGAAGCGCGTCGTCTTCTCGGCGCTGATCCTCGCCAAGGTCGCGTTCGCCGACCCGGAGCTCACGCTCGGTCTGCCGCCCGCGGTGACTGCCGCGACCGGCATGGACGCGCTCACCCACAACGTCGAGAGCTACCTGTCGCCGGCCTATCACCCGCTGTGCGACGGCATCGCGCTCGAAGGCGTGCGCATCGCGGCGCGCTCGCTCGCCACGGCGGTTCGCGAGCCCGGCAACATCGAGGCGCGCGCCGACATGATGATGAGCTCGATGATGGGCGCCATCGCGTTCCAGAAGGACCTCGGCGCCGTGCACTCGTGCGCGCACGCGCTCGGCACCGTTTGCGACATGCACCACGGTCTCGCCAACGCGCTCATGATCGACACGGTGCTGGCCTGGAACGTGGCCGCGGCACCCGCGAAATTCGAGGAGCTGGCGCATGCGGTCGGCGTGAGCGGAGGGGCGCGAGGCTTCCTGGCCTGGCTGAAGCAGCTCAAGCAGGCGATCGGCATCGCCCCGAGCCTGTCGGCGGCCGGCGTGAAACAGGAGCAGGTTGCGCGCATGGTCGAGATCGCTACCGCCGACATCTGTCACCGGACGAATCCGCAACCGGTGACGGCTAAGGACTTCGAGCGGCTGTTCGCGGAGGCGATGTGAGCGCGGCGCCGAGCGACCGCGTCAAGGTCGGCATCTCGGCCTGCTTCTTCCACTCCGACGTCGCCCGGCCGATCTTTACCGGCAAGACGCTGCAGTACGTCGAGCAGTCGATCGCGCACTGGGTGATGTCGAGCGGCGCGCTCGCGGTGATGATCCCGTGCCCGACCGGCGACACGCAAAAGGGCGACGCTGCTTTGCACGACTACGCCGGCTGGCTCGACGCGCTGCTGCTCGAGGGCGGTTCCGACATGTGGCCGGGCAGCTACGGCGAGACGGCGCAGCACGACACATGGCACGGCGACCGCGTCCGCGACGAGTACGAGATGGCGCTGCTGCGCGCTTTCGAGCAGGAAGGCAAGCCGGTGCTCGGCGTCTGCCGCGGCCTGCAGGTGATGAACGTCGCTCACGGCGGCACGCTGTTCCAGGACATCGACACGATGCGACCCGGCGCTGTCCGCCACCGCGACGCAGGCCTCTACGACCGCAACCTGCACCCGCTCGTGTTCGAGCGTGGCAGCTGGCTCGCCGAGGTCTTCGAGGGCGTCACGGAAGCGACGGTGAACAGCGTCCACCATCAGGCCATCAAGGACCTCGCGCCTGGACTCGTCGTCGAGGCGCGCTGCCCGAGCGACGGCATGATCGAGGCGATCCGTCGCCCCGGCGGCTCGTTCATGGCGGCGGTGCAGTGGCATCCGGAATTCCACCGCGAAGGCGCTAGCACGCTCGACGACCGGCCTCTGCTCGACGATTTTCTTGACGCGGCCCGCGCCGCCAGGAAGCCATGACGCCATGACCGCGCTGACGATCATCAACCCTGCCGACGGCTCGAAGCTCGCCGAGCTGGCGAGCGACGACGCGGCGAGCGTCGCCACCAAAGCCGCCCGCGCGCGCGCGGCGCAACCGGCCTGGGCGGCCACGCCGCTCGCTGATCGCATCGCCTGCATCGCGCGCTTTCGCGGCGCCGTCGCGAGCGAGCTCGACGCGCTCGCGAAGACGCTGACACAGGAAGTCGGCAAGCCGCTCGCGCAGTCGCGCAACGAGCTCCATGGCTTTCTCGCCCGCATCGACTTCTTTCTCGCCCAGGTCGCCGCCTCGACGGCTGCGGAAACCGTCTTCAGCGATGCCTCGATGACCGAGCGCATCGACCACGACCCGCTCGGCGTCGTCGCCAACATCTCGGCCTGGAACTACCCGTACTTCGTCGGCGGCAACGTCTTCGTGCCGGCGCTGCTGACCGGCAATTCGGTGCTCTACAAGCCTTCCGAGTTCGCGGCGCTGACGGGGCTGCACATCGACCGCCTGCTGCATGCGGCGGGTGTTCCGGCCGACGTGTTCATCACGCTCGTCGGCGCCGGCGAGGTCGGCGCGGCGCTGCTCGCGCAGAAGGTCGACGGCGCCTTCTTCACCGGTTCGGCGGCCACCGGCGCGAAGATCGCGGCGCAGATGGGCGCGCGCATGGTGCGGCTGCAGCTCGAGCTCGGCGGCAAGGATCCCACCTACGTTGCCGACGACGCGGACCCGAAGGTCGCTGCCGAGTCGCTCGCCGACGGCGCCATGTACAACACCGGCCAGAGCTGCTGCTCGGTCGAGCGGATCTATGTCCACGAGAAGCTGCACGACGCCTTCGTCGAGCACTTCCTGGCGACGGTGCAGGGCTTCAGGGTCGGCGACCCGATGGTCGAAGGCACCTACATCGGCCCGATCACGCGGCCGCCGCAGCTCGAGGTGCTGGCGGCGCAGATCGCCGACGCTGTCGCCAAAGGGGCGCAGTTGCGAATCGGCGGCAAGCGCATCGAAGGCGCCGGCAACTGGTTCGAGCCGACGGTGCTCACCCGCGTCGACCATACGATGGCGCTGATGCAGGACGAGAGCTTCGGCCCGGTCATCGGCATCCAGAAAGTGGCGAGCGACGATGAAGCGCTCGCACTCATGAACGACACCCGCTATGGCCTCACGGCAGGCATGTTCACGAACAGCGAGGGGCGGGCGCGGCGGCTGCTCGGCCGCGTCCGTGCCGGCAGCGTCTACTGGAACTGCTGCGACCGGGTGAGTCCGCGGCTGCCGTGGTCGGGGCACGGCGAATCCGGCGTCGGCGTCACCCTCTCGACCTACGGCATCCAGGCCTTCACGCGGCCGCGCGCCTGGCACCTGCGATCGCCGTGACCGCCGGCGGGCGGTTGGCGCTGTTCGACCTCGACAAGACGCTGCTCAGCGGCGACACCGACCAGCTCTGGTGCGCCTTCCTGATCGAGGTGGGCGTTCTGGATGGCGCGACTTTTGCCGCCGCCGACCGCGACATCGCCGCGCGCTATGACCGCGGCACGATCGACGCCGACGAGTTCTGCGCCTTCTACGCGTCGACGCTCGCCGGTCGCACCGCTGCGGCATGGGCGCCCGTGCGAGATCGCTTCGTTGCCACGGTGATCGCGCCGCGGCTGCCGGCCGCGGCGCACGCGCTGGTCGCGAAGCATCGCGATGCCGGCGACACCGTCGTGCTCACGACAGCCACCAACCGCTTTCTCGTCGAGCCGATCGCGGCCTGGCTGGGCATTGGTGCGGTCGTCGCCACCGAGCTCGCGGTGATCGATGGCGTCTTCACCGGGCGCAACGCCGGCATCCTCAACATGCGCGAAGGCAAGCTGGCACGGATGCGGGCCTGGCTGGCCGAGCGCGGCTCGGCGTGGGAATCGCTCGACAGCGCGGTCTTCTACAGCGACTCGCGCAACGATCTGCCGCTGCTTCGTGCGGTCGGCCGGCCGGTGGCGGTGGACCCCGACGACGGCCTGCGAGCCGAGGCGCTGGCACAAGGGTGGGAAATCCTCGCCCTGGCGCGCTGAACGGGCGCAGGGCGGCTCAGCTCGCGGCGCCGTCCATCACGACCTCGCCGATCGGAATCACGTTATGCGCGGCCGCCTGCACCGGTCGCGGCACAGCGGAGCGTTCGACGGCGATCGGTGCCGGTCCACCGGCGGCACGGCGGTTCTCGTCGCGCGACAGCGTCATCGCGATCTCGGCGCGGCGCAGGGCATCGGCCAGCGACTCGCCCGCGAGCATCTGCGCAGCGCCGACATTGAGGACGACGCGGGCGATGCGCGGCGCCACCTGGCGGTCGTCGAGGCGGGCGTGCAGGCGGGCGATGACCTTGGCAGCGTCGGCCTCGCGGGTCCGCGGCAGCACCGCGGCGAACTCGTCGCCGCCCAGGCGGCCGGCGACATCGCGGCGGCGCAGCGTCTCGCGAAAGGCGGTGCCAATCTGCCGCAAGGCCTCGTCGCCATTGGCGTGGCCGAGCAACTCGTTGATCTGCTGCAGCCGGTCGACGTCGAAGACCAGTACGGTGGCCAGGCCGGGCGCCGGCTTGAGGGCGATGTCGGCGAGTTCGTGGAAGTGGCGGCGGTTCGGCAGTTTCGTCAGTGGGTCGACGTCGGCGAGATGGCGCAGCTTCCTCTGCGATGCCCGCAGGTGGGCGATCTGGCGCTCGTGGGTCATGGCCGGCGTGAGTTGCGTCGCCAGCAGCGCAGTCACGGCGGTGGCGAGCATTGCCGCGGCGCCGATGTCGGCCGGCGGCACCGCCAACGGAACGGCGGCGAAGGTGAAGGCGAGCCAGGCCGCCTGCACGCTGGCGCCGGCGACGAGGCCGCCGAGCAGCGTCTTCAGGGTCGAGGTGGTGGCGTAGTCCTCGAGCCGCGATACGGCGGCGGCGACGTACAGCGTCGCGACCAGCATCGAGACCCCGAACATCTGCTCGGGGCTGACCAAGTCGAAGGGCGCGAGCCAGGTGCCGACCACCCCGACCGATGCCACGGCGAGGACGACAGTGTCGGCCCACGCCGGCGCCAGCGCAGCGCCGCGCGAGTAGAAGCGGCGCAGACCGCCGAGCATGACGACGGGCCATTGCAGCGCGAGCAGTGCCGCCAGCGGCCCGCCGATGTCGTGGCGGGGCAGGGCGGCCTGAAGGACGAGCGAGAAGACGAGCAGCGCGTGCGCCGTCAGCCACCACGTGGTGCCGCGCCCCGGCCGTTGGCGAGCACCGATCGATGCCGAAACCGCACCCGCCACGGCAAGGGCGACGGCGGCAGCGAGCAACAGCGAAGGAATATGGACGCCCATGCCTAAATTCTAGGCAGCGATGCCGAGCCGAGGGGCCGGCCTCGGCCCGTGCCGGCGCGAAGCGCAGCGGAAAGCGTTACGAGTTGGCACGCCATGTCACGGCTCTACACTGCCGCTCCCGATGGCCGCCACGACCCGACAACTGCTCGACGCTTTCTGGCGCGCCGCCGCCTACTGCCTGCATCCGAAGGTGATGCTGCTGTCGCTGGCGCCGCTCGTCATCGTCGGTGGCGCAGCGGCCGTGCTCGGCCACTTCTACTGGGAGTCGAGCGTCGACGCGGTGCGCGGCACATTCGAGGAATGGACGCTCCTGACGGCCTTCTTCTCGTGGCTCGAAGCCGTCGGCGCCGGCGGCCTGCGCAGTTTCGTCGGGCCGCTCGTCGTCGTCGTGCTCGCGGTGCCGGTCTTTGTCGTCGCTTCGCTCGTCGTCGTCGCCGTGTTGATGACGCCGGCGATCGTCCGCCTCGTGGCCCTGAGGCGCTTCCCGCTGCTCGAGCGGCGCCACGGCGGCGGCCTCGTGCAGAGCCTCGCATGGTCGCTCGGCTGCACGGTCGCCGCGCTGGTCGCGCTCGTCGTCAGCATCCCGCTCTGGTTCGTGCCGCCGCTGGTGCTGGTTCTGCCGCCGTTGATCTGGGGCTGGCTCACCTACCGCGTCCTCGCCTTCGACGTGCTCGCCGACCACGCCGGCGGCGACGAGCGCCAGGAACTCCTGCGCGATCGACGCTGGCCGCTGCTCGGCATGGGCGTGGTTGCCGGCTACCTGGGCGCAGTGCCGTCGTTGCTGTGGGCCGTGAGCGCCATGACGCTGGCCTTGGCGCCGCTGCTCATCCTCGTGTCGATCTGGCTCTACACGCTGGTGTTCGCTTTCTCCTCCCTCTGGTTCGCGCACTACCTGCTGGCCGCGCTCGAGCAACTGCGCGCTGGCCGAGGAGGTGGCGCGGCAGCAGGAAACATCCCC
>JAYVNL010000081.1:0-6029 GCA_043758495.1 Rhizobacter sp. | reverse complement strand
GCCAAGTCTCGAGCAGTGACCGGATGCCGGTCTCTTCGCAAGCCTTGACCTTGTGTCGCACATAGAGGGCGCTGGCCGGGTCGGTGCCGACAAGAATGACGGCGAGGCCGGGCCGGTGACCGGCAGCGGTCAGGCGGGCGGTGCGCTCGCGGAGCTCATGGCGCAGGCGCCGGGCGAGGCCGGTGCCGTCGATGACCGCGGCCACCAACGCGCTCTAGGCCTTCGACTGCGCGCCGAGCGCGATCTTCAACAAGTCGGCAACGGTGTTGGCGTTGAGCTTTTCCATGATGTTGGCGCGATGCGCCTCCACCGTCTTGATGCTGATGCCGAGGTCGTCGGCGATCTGCTTGTTGAGCCGGCCGGCGACGATGCGCTCGAGCACCTGCGCCTCGCGTGTGGTCAGGCGGGCGAGCAGGGCGTCGCGGCTGGCGGCTTCCTGGTGCTTCGAGAAGTCGACACGGGCGCGGTCGAGCATCTTCTCGACGAGCGCGACCAGCTCGTCTTCCTTGAAAGGCTTTTCGATGAAATCTTCGGCGCCCTTTTTCATCGTCGTCACCGCCATCGGCACGTCGCCGTGGCCGGTGATGAAGGTCACGGGCAGCGGTGAGCGGCGCTCGAGCAGCTTGTCCTGCAACTCGAGGCCGCTCATGCCATCCATGCGGATGTCGGCGATCAGGCAGGCGACCTCGCGCGGATCGAAGCGCGACAGGAACGACTCGGCCGAGTCGAAGCACTTGACGCGGTAGTCCTTGCCCTCGAGCAGCCACTGCAGCGAATCGCGCACGGCCTCGTCGTCGTCGACGACATAGACGGTGCCCTTCTTGGGAATAAGGCTCATGCAAGGGCGGCCGCAGGGGCCGGAAGAGGAGAGGTTTCGACCGGCAGCGTGAAGGTAAAAGCACAGCCCACAGCGGTTCCGCCATTGTAGAGGTTGGTCGCCCTGATCCTGCCGCGGTGGCTCTCGATGATCGTGCGGCAAAGGCTCAGGCCGATGCCGAGGCCGTCGACCTTGGTCGAGAAGAACGCTTCGTACATGCGGGCGATGACTTCATCCTTCAGGCCCGGGCCCTTGTCGGTGACGGTGAACTCGATCACCTCGCCTTCGTCGTCGGTGTGGCGCGGAACGACGCGCAGCTCGATGCGCCGGCGCGGCGTCGGCAGCCGCGCCTCGTCGATCGCTTCGGCGGCGTTCTTCAGCAGGTTGAGCACGACCTGCTCGATCAGGATCGGGTCGACCATCAGCGGCGGCAGACGCTGCGCGATGTAGGTCTGGATGGCGACGTTCCGGCGCCGCAGCTCGATGCCGGCGAGGTCGACCGCGTCTTCCACGATCGACTGCGCCGACGACTTCTGGCGTTGCGGCTCGCTTCGCTTCACGAAGGCGCGGATGCGCCGGATGATCTGGCCGGCGCGCTCGGCCTGACGCGCCGTCTTCTGCAGCGCGGCGATGAGGTCGCCCTTGTCGATGGCGTTGTTCTCGACCCGCGTGACCATGCCGTTGCAGTAGTTGGTGATCGCCGTGAGCGGCTGGTTCAGCTCGTGCGCCACCGACGACGCCATCTCGCCCATCGTCACCAGCCGGCTCGTCACCTGCGCCTTCTCAGCCTGCTGCGCGGCCACCGCTTCGGCGCTGCGGCGCTCGCTCACGTCGGTCGCGATCAGCATCTGCGCCAGGCGGCCGTCGGTCCACTGCAGGTAGCGGGCGCGGACGTCGAACCACTTGGCCAGGTGCTCGACGTAGACCTCGCGCGAATCGGAGCCCGCGGCGGTCAGTTCCTGCGTCGGCAGGCCTCCGAGCACGTCGACGGCATCGTCGCCGTCGGTGGCGGCGCCGAGCCCGGACTCGCCGCCCGAGAGCGCGGCATGGCCCCCAGCGTCGGCACCGAACCAGAGCCGGTAGGAGCGGTTCGCGAACAGGAGCTCGCCTTGCTGCACCGAGAGCACGGAGACGGCGGTGTCGAGGCCTTCGAGCACGGTCGTGAAACGCTCGTGCGACGCCGTGAGCTGGTCGCGGATGCGCTTGGCCTCGGTGATGTTGGTCATCGAGGTCATCCAGCCGGTCTGCTGGCCTTTCGGATCGATCAGCGGCGAGACGTACATGCGGGCATCGAATTCGGAGCCGTCCTTCCTCATGACCTTGACCTCGATGCCGCCGCTCGGGCTGCGGCCGAGCAGCTCCTGCTCAAGAAGGCGTGCGTTCTCGTCGCGGCGGCCGGTCGGCCAATAGGGAAAGGGCGGCCGCTCGCCGATCAGGTCGGCCTCGGCGAAGCCGGTCATGGCGCAAAAGGCGGGGTTCACATAGCTGATGCGGCCCTCCATGTCCATGGCGCGCATGCCGGTCAGCATCGAGTTCTCCATGGCGCGGCGAAAGTTCGTCTCGGAGACGAGAGCAGCCTGCATCTGCAGCCGCCGTCGCATGTGGCGCCAGGTGCCGAGCAGCATCCAGACGGTCAGCGCCGAGAGGATCAGAACCATCCAGAACAAGGTATTGCCGATCAGGCCGATCGAGGTCCGGTAGCCCTGACCGCGCAGCACCAGGCCGTTCTGTGCCGGTGCCAACGGCAGCTCGAACACGATCGATGGCCGCGCCTGCTTCGTGCCTGGCACGGTGACCACCGTACTGGCCATCGCGTGGTTGGCGGCGTCGAGCACGGTGACGGCGTGGCGCTGCGAAATCTCCGCCGGCACGAAGTAGCGCACCAGGCGCTCGACGGAATATTCCGCGATCAGCGAGCCGTGGAAGCCGCCGCGGTCGAGCAGCGGGATCTGGGCCTGGAAGACGGGGTTGCCGAAGCTGTCGGCAAAGGCCGTCGAGTAGACGGTCTGACGCGAATCGCGGGCGCGGCCGAAAGCGTCTTCCGGGGCGCCGCCCGAGCCCTCCACCGGCAGCGACGCCGGTGTGTCGATGCCGCTGATCCCGGTTTCCGGCGGAAAGCTGGTGCCCGAATAGCTGGCGACGCGGACGCGCGAAGCGTCGACCCAGACGAGGTTGGTGATCTCCGGATGATCGTGCGTGAACACCGAAGCCTGGAGGAGGAAGCCGTCGTGTTCGAGCGCTCCCGTCACGAGCTCGCGGGCGACCCGGGCGAGCTGCTCGTGGTTCTCGACCAGGCGCAGCCGGATCTGCTGCTGCGCGACTTCGGTGTCGCGCCTCACCGCCTCCTGCTCGCGCTCGAATTCCTCGTTGCGCAGATACCAGAAGGCAGAGACGATCGCGGCCAGGAACAGCAGCACCGAGAACAGCGGCCCGAGCGTGGCGTAGCGATCCTGGCGCGCCGCCGACTGGCGCCGCCACCAGCGCCCGAAGACACGCTCGGCCCAGGTCCGCTTGGGGCGCGCGGGGGTCGCAACCGTTGCAGCACCTTGCATAGCGCATTATCGGTCGAAGGCGCTGTGCGACACTTTGCAGCAAGAGAACGAGACCTTCGGAGACATCGATGTCAGCCCTTCCGGAACACGCCTTCGGCGCTGCCGCCAACGACCCCGATGCAGAGGAGACGCGCGAGTGGCTCGACGCGCTCTCGGCGGTGATCGGCTCCGAAGGCAATGACCGCGCCCACTTCCTCCTCGAGCGTTTGATCGACCACGCGCGCCAAGCCGGCATCGACGTGCCGTTCTCGGCCAACACGGCCTACGTCAACACCATTCCGACCGACCAGGAAGAACGCTCGCCGGGCAACATCGAGATCGAGGAGCGCCTGCGCGCCTACATGCGCTGGAACGCAATGGCGATGGTCGTGAAAGCGAACCGCCTGCACCCCGAGGACGGCGGCGACCTCGGCGGCCACATCTCCAGCTTCGCTTCGCTGGCGACCATGTTCGGCACCGGCTTCAACCACTTCTGGCATGCCGAGACGGCCGACCACGGCGGCGATCTGCTCTACATCCAGGGTCACTCCTCGCCTGGTGTCTACGCGCGCGCCTTCCTCGAAGGCCGCCTCAGCGAAGAGCAGCTCCTCAATTTCCGCCAGGAGGTCGACGGCAAGGGCATCTCGAGCTATCCGCACCCCAAGCTGATGCCGGAGTTCTGGCAGTTCCCGACCGTCTCGATGGGCCTCGGGCCACTGATGGCGATCTACCAGGCGCGGTTCCTGAAATACCTTCACGCACGCGGCATTGCAGATACGTCGAAGCGCAAGGTCTGGGTGTTCTGCGGCGACGGCGAGATGGACGAACCCGAATCGCTCGGCGCGATCGGCCTGGCCGCGCGCGAGAAGCTCGACAACCTGATCTTCGTCGTCAACTGCAACCTGCAGCGCCTGGACGGCCCGGTGCGCGGCAACGGCAAGATCATTCAGGAGCTGGAGGGCGAGTTCCGCGGTTCGGGCTGGAACGTCATCAAGCTGATCTGGGGCAGCTACTGGGACCCGCTGCTGGCGCGCGACAAGGACGAGATCCTGCGCAAGGTGATGATGGAAACGGTCGACGGTGATTACCAGGCGATGAAGGCGAACGACGGCGCCTTCGTGCGCAAGCATTTCTTCGGTCAGCACCCGAAGCTGCTCGAGATGGTCGCGAAGATGAGCGACGACGACATCTGGCGCCTGAACCGCGGCGGCCACGCCCCGCAGAAGGTCTACGCGGCGTTCCACAAGGCGGCGAACACCGTCGGCCAGCCGACCGTGCTGCTGGTGAAGACCGTCAAGGGCTTCGGCATGGGCAAGAGCGGCGAGGGCAAGAACACCGCGCACCAGACCAAGAAGCTGGTCGACGAAGACGTGAAGATCTTCCGCGACCGCTTCAACATCCCGATTTCGGACGACAAGCTGGTCGACATCCCGTTCCTGAAGCCGGCCGACGACACGCCGGAGATGAAGTACCTGCACGAGCGCCGCAAGGCGCTCGGCGGCTACCTGCCGCACCGCCGCACCAAGGCCGACGAGCAGCTCGCCGTGCCGCCGCTCGATACCTTCAAGGCCGTGCTCGACCCGACCGCCGAAGGCCGCGAGATCTCGACCACGCAGGCCTTCGTGCGCTTCCTGACCCAGCTGCTGCGCGACAAGGAACTCGGCCCGCGCGCGGTGCCGATCCTGGTCGACGAGGCGCGGACCTTCGGCATGGAAGGCCTGTTCCGCCAGATCGGCATCTACAACCCCGCGGGCCAGAACTACACGCCGGTCGACAAGGACCAGGTCATGTACTACCGCGAGGACAAGGCCGGGCAGGTGCTGCAGGAAGGCATCAACGAGCCGGGCGGCATGAGCTCGTGGATCGCCGCGGCAACGAGCTACTCGACGAACAACCGGATCATGATTCCGTTTTTCGTCTACTACTCGATGTTCGGCTTCCAGCGGGTCGGCGACCTGGCCTGGGCCGCCGGCGACATGCAGGCGCGCGGCTTCCTGCTGGGCGGTACCTCGGGCCGCACCACGCTGAACGGTGAAGGCCTGCAGCACGAAGACGGCCACAGCCACATCCTGTCAGGCACGATCCCGAACTGTGTGTCCTACGACCCGACCTTTGCGCACGAGGTGGGGGTGATCCTGCACCACGGCCTCAAACGCATGGTCGAGCGGCAGGACAACGTCTACTACTACATCACCCTGCTCAACGAGAACTACCCGATGCCCGGCCTGACCGCCGGCACCGAGGCGCAGATCATCAAGGGCATGTACTTGCTGCAGGACGCCACGCCCGGGCTGGCCGGTCCTGAGGGCAAGCTGCAGGTCAACTTGCTGGGCTCGGGCACCATCCTGCGCGAGTCGATGGCCGCCAAGAAGCTGCTCGAGGCCGACTGGGGCGTGGCTGCCAAGGTCTGGAGCTGCCCGAGCTTTAACGAGCTGGCGCGCGACGGCCAGGACGCCGAGCGCTACAACCTGCTGCACCCGACCGAGCCACCGCGCCTGCCGTTTGTGGCGCAGCAACTGGGTGGCCATGCCGGACCGGTGATCTGCTCGACCGATTACATCAAGGTGTTTGGTGAGCAGATCCGCGCCTACATGCCCAAAGATGCCCAGGGCCACCCGCGCAACTTCAAGGTGCTGGGCACCGACGGCTTCGGGCGCAGCGACTTCCGCAGCAAGTTGCGT
>JAYVNL010000080.1:0-17655 GCA_043758495.1 Rhizobacter sp. | reverse complement strand
GCGCTCCTCGAAGGCGTGATCCTTTCAAGGCGGGCTCGTTACGACTGGCGCGCGTTCGGCATTTCGGCGCTCGACCTGGTCGCACGCATCGTGTTCGGCCTGCTGGTACCGCTGTCGATTGCCACGCCGCTCGTGATCTGGGCGATCCACCATCGGCTTTTCGTCATCGAGCTCGACGGCTGGGTCGCGGTGCTGCTGCTCTTCCTCGGCCAGGAGTTCTGTTACTACTGGTACCACCGCGCCGCCCATCGCGTGCGCTGGTTCTGGGCCAACCACGCCGTGCATCACTCGCCGAACGAACTCAACCTGTCGGCGGCGGTGCGCATCGGCATCGTCGGCAAGCTCACCGGGGTGACGCTGTTCTTCGTGCCGCTGATCTGGATCGGCTTCGACGTGCGCACGGTCTTCTCGGTGCTCACGCTCAACCTGCTCTATCAGTTCTGGATCCACGCCACCTGGATCCCGAAGCTCGGCTGGCTCGAATACGTGCTCAACACGCCGTCGGCGCATCGGGTGCACCACGCTTCGAACCACGAATATCTCGACGCCAACTACGGCGGTGTGCTGATCGTGTTCGACCGTTTGTTCGGCACCTACGTCGCCGAGCGTGACGACCTGCCGTGTCGCTACGGCCTGGTCCACCCCATGACGAGCTACAACCCGCTGCGGGTCGAGTTCACGCAGTGGATCGAGCTGGGGCGCGACCTGCGGCGCGCGCGCAGTCCGCGCGCCGCCCTCGGTACTCTCTTCATGCCGCCCGGCTGGTCGCCCACCGGCAGCGACGCGGCCTATGCCCGCAGCAGGGTGTCGGCAGGCGGAGGCGGGGCTGCCAGCCAGGCCTCGGCCATCCGCACCCAGAGCGAGCCGCCGAGCGGGATCAGGTCGTCGTTGAAGTCGTAGCTGGGGTTGTGCAGCATGCACGGGCCCATGCCGTGGCCCATGTCGCGGTGGTCGCCGTCGCCGTTGCCGATCAGGAAGTAGCAGCCGGGCTTTTTCTGCAGAAAGTAGCTGAAGTCTTCCGAGCCCATGGTCGGCTCGAACTCGATCACGTTGTCGGCGCCGACCATGTCGGTCATCACCTTGCGCGCGAACTCGGTCTCGGCGGGGTGATTGATGGTCGGCGGGTAGTTGCGCTTAAACTCGAATTCGCACTCGGCGCCGAAGGCCTTGCAGGTGTGTTCGGCCATCGCCTGCATGCGCTCCTCGATCATGGCCAGCACCTCGAGCGTGAAGGTGCGCACGGTGCCGCGGATCTCGCAGCTGTCGGGCACGACGTTGGTGGCTTCGCCGGCATGGATCATCGTCACCGAGATCACTCCGGCATCGATCGGCCGCTTGTTGCGGCTGATGATGGTCTGGAACGCGCTCACCATCTGGCAGGCGACCGGAACCGGGTCGATGCCGTTGTGCGGCATGGCTGCGTGTGCGCCCTTGCCGCGGACGACGATCCGGAACTCGTTGCTCGACGCGAACGACGGCCCGTTCTTCAGGGAAAACTGGCCGACGGCAAGGCCGGGCCAGTTGTGGGCGCCGAAGATCGCCTGCATCGGGAATTTCTCGAACAGGCCGTCGTTGATCATCTCGCGGGCGCCGCCGCCACCTTCTTCGGCGGGCTGGAAGATCAGGTAGACGGTGCCGTCGAAGTTGCGGTGCTTCGAGAGGTGCTTGGCGGCCGCCAGCAGCATCGCGGTGTGGCCGTCGTGCCCGCACGCGTGCATCTTGCCCGGCGTCGTGCTCTTGTGGTCGAAGGTGTTGAACTCGGTGATCGGCAGGGCGTCCATGTCGGCGCGCAGGCCGACGGCGCGGTCGCTCGTGCCGTTCTTGAAGATGGCGACGATGCCCGTCTTGCCCATGCCACGGTGGATCGGCACGCCCCATTCGGTGAGCTGCTTCGCGATCAGGTCGGCGGTGCGATCTTCCTGGAAGCAGAGCTCGGGATGGGCGTGGATATCGCGGCGCAGGGCCGAAATCTGCGCCGCATCGGCGAGGATGGATTCGATGACTTGCATGAGGTGCTCCTTGTCGGCCCAGTCTACTTCGCGGCACCGGGCCGCAGCAGGGCCTGTGCCATAGTTTGAAGATGACTTCGACAACGGTACGCGCCGCCTGCCCGCACGACTGCCCGGACACCTGCGCCATGCTCGTCACGGTCGACGACGGCGTCGCCGTCTCGGTCCGCGGCGACCCCGACCATCCGACCACGCACGGCGCTCTCTGCACCAAGGTGTCGCGCTACACCGAGCGCACGTACCACGACGAGCGCGTGCTGCAGCCCATGAAGCGCGTCGGCCCCAAGGGCCTCGGCCGCTTCGAGCCGGTCGCGTGGGCGGAGGCGCTGGCCGACATCGCCGCGCGCCTGCACCGCGCTGCCGGGACCGACGGCGCCAACGCCGAAGCGATCGTGCCCTACAGCTACGCCGGCACCATGGGCATGGTGCAGGGCGAGAGCATGGCCGGCCGCTTCTTCAACCGCCTCGGCGCTTCTCGGCTCGACCGCACGATCTGCTCCTCGGCCGGTGGCGAAGCGCTGGCCGCGACCTACGGCGCCAAGGTCGGCATGCACGTCGAGCACTACGCCGAGAGCCGCCTCATCGTCATCTGGGGCAGCAACTCGATCACCTCGAACCTGCATTTCTGGACCTACGCGCAGGAAGCCAAGCGGGCCGGCGCCAGGTTGATCTGCATCGACCCGCGGCGCACCGACACGGCGGCGAAGTGCCACGAGCACATCGCCCTCCTGCCGGGCAGCGACGGCGCCCTCGCGCTCGGCGTCATGCACGAGCTCGTCGTCAACGACTGGCTCGACCACGACTACATCGAGCGCCACGTCGAAGGCTGGCCGGCGATGCGCGAGCGGGCGCTGCAGTGGCCGCCGGAACGCGCCGCGGCCATCTGCGGCATCGACGCCACCCAGGTACGCGCGCTGGCCCACGACTACGGCACCACGAAGCCGGCGGCGATCCGCCTCAACTACGGCATGCAGCGCACGCGTGGCGGCGGCAACGCGACGCGGCTGATCGCGACTCTGCCGTGCCTGGTCGGCGCCTGGCGGCACCGGGCTGGCGGCCTGCTGCTCTCGAGCTCGGGCTGGTACGGCCGGGCCCGTGACGATGCTGCGCTGCAACGACCCGAACTGCTCACGCGCTCGGCGGTGCGGCAGCCGCGCACCGTCAACATGACGACGATCGGCGACGACCTTCTGCGCGAGAGCGGCGAGCGGCTCGCCGACGGCACGCGCTTCGGGCCGAAGATCGAGGCGCTCGTCGTCTACAACAGTAACCCGGTGGCGATCGCGCCCGAGTCGGCCAAGGTGGTGCGCGGCTTCGCCCGCGACGACCTCTTCACGGTGGTGCTCGAGCACTTCATGACCGACACCGCCGACTACGCCGACTACGTCTTGCCGGCAACGACGCAGCTCGAGCACCTCGACGTCCATACCAGTTACGGCCACACCTACGCACTCGTCAACGAGGCTGCGATCGCGCCGCTCGGCGAGGCGAAGCCGAACACGCAGATCTTTCGCGAGCTGGCCGCCGCCATGGGCTTCGACGATCAGTGTTTCGCCGACAGCGACGAAGCGTTGGCGCGCATCGCCTTTCGCCCGGCCCGCGACGGCGGTGTTGATTTCGATGAACTGCGCGCGCGCGGCTGGGTCAAGCTCGACATCGCCGAGGCGCCGTTCGCCGAAGGCGGCTTTCCGACCGCGAGCGGCAAGTGCCTGATCGATGCGCCGGGGCTCGGAATCCCCGATCACGTCGCCGCCTACGAGTCCATGGCGAGCACGCCGGCGCTGGCGGCGCTCTTCCCGCTGGCGATGATCTCGCCACCGGCCCGCAACTTCCTCAACTCGAGCTTCGTGAACGTCAAGAGCCTGCGTGCCATCGAAGGCGAGCCGGTGCTCGAGATCTCGGCGGCCGACGCGGCGCCGCGTGCCATCGCCTCGGGTCAGAGCGTGCGCGTCTTCAACGAGCGCGGCAGCATCCTCTGCAAGGCCGTGGTCGGCGAGCGGGCGCGGGCCGGCGTCGTCAACGGCCTCGGCGTCTGGTGGCGAAAGCTCGGCAGCGACGGCAAGAACGTCAACGAGCTCACGCATCAGCATCTCACCGACATCGGCCGCGCGCCGAGCTTCTACGACTGCCTGGTCGAGGTCGAGCCAGCGCCGATCGTCGCGGCCGCGTTGCCTTCGTCGGCGTGAAGCGTGGCCGGGTGATGGCGGGTCTCGGTATCGGTGGCGTCGTCGCTATCGCCATGATCGCGACCGTGGCGGTCTGCACAACGTCGGGCTGCAGCACGCTCGGCTACTACGCGCAGTCGGCACGCGGCCACGTCGAGCTCGTTGCCGCGGCCCGGCCGGTCGCCGACTGGCTCTCCGACCCGGCGACGCCGGCACTGCTGAAGGCGCGCCTCGAACTCTCGCAGCGCATCCGCGACTTCGCCGTCGCCGAACTGGGCGAGCCCGACAACGCCAGCTACCGTCGCTACGCCGACCTGCATCGACCGGCGGCGGTGTGGAACGTCGTTGCCGCGGCCGAGCTGAGCCTCGACCTCAAGACCTGGTGCTTCGCGGTCGTTGGCTGCGTCGGCTACCGCGGCCACTACCGCCAGGCCGACGCCGATGCCGAGGCGGCCGCCCTGCGTGCCACCGGCCTCGAGGCGATCGTCTATCCGGTGCCCGCGTATTCGACGCTCGGCAAGCTGCCCGGCCGCTGGTTCGCGGACCCGCTGCTCAACACTTTCATCCAGTACCCCGAAGGCGAGCTGGCCCGGCTGGTGTTCCACGAGCTGGCCCACCAGGTCGCTTTCGCGCCGGGCGACACCCTCTTCAACGAGTCGTTCGCGACGGCGGTGGAGAGGATCGGCGGCATGCGCTGGCTGGCCGCGAACGGCAGCGACGCCGCCCGCGCCGAGCAAGCGCTCGTCGATGCTCGCCGTGCCGACTTTCGCGCCCTGACGCAGCGCTATCGCGACCGTCTCCTCGCGCTCTACGCAAGCCACGACACCGACGCCGCGAAGCGCGACGGCAAGGCCGCCGCCTTCGCATCGATGCGCGCCGACCACGCCGCGATGAAGGCCGGCGCCTGGAACGGCTACGCCGGCTACGACGGCTGGTTCGCGTCGGCCAACAACGCTTCGCTCGGAGTCCTCGCTGCCTACAACGAAGGGGTGCCTGACTTCGAGCGCCTGTTCGAGCGCGAAGGGCGTGACTTCACGCGCTTCTACGACGAAGTGCGCCGCCTCGCCGCCTTGCCGTTGACAGAGCGGCGCCGCGCCCTGAGCGCGGGCGCGCGGCCTGCCACGGCGTCCACGAACCTGCCCTGAGGATTTTTTGACATGGCCCAGATTCACATCCACCGCGCCCACCGGCTCGGCCTCGCCAAGGCCCGCAAGACGGCTTGGCGATGGGCCGAGGCGGTCGAGAAGGAATTCGAGATGGATTGCACCGTGATCGAGGGCGAGACGAGCGACGTCGTCGAGTTCACGCGCGCCGGCGTCGAGGGCCGCCTCGTCGTCGAGGCCGACGCTTTCGACCTCACCGCCAAGCTCGGCTTCCTGCTCGGCGCCTTCAGCAGCCGGATCGAATCGGAGATCGAGGCCCAGCTCGACAAGCTGCTGGAGGAGGCGCCCGCGAAAGCGTCCGCGACCGGCAGGAAGCGCGCGGCGCCGCGCAAGGCCTGACGTCATCGACCCAGCCTGGCTGGGCTCCCTTATCCAGGAAGGCCGGCAATCCGGCCCGTGCCGCGAACTGACGCCGGTGGTCATGGCAGGGTTGCGCAGGCAGGCGCTCGACGGCGGGAAGTGAGAGCTGCCAGGCTGCGGCCGCGCGCCGAGCGCGATCCGCTGGACGCCGCTCGCCACTGCGAACAGCAGGGCGGCCGCCGGTTGGCCTCCAATGCGTTCGATGCAGCCGTGGCAGCGCAAGACGCCCTGGGTCGCATGCCGGAGCTCGGCTCGCCGCGGATCGGTCAGGATTGCAACGTGCCCGGCCTGCTGTCGTCGGGGGTCAGCGGCTTTCCGATGCAGGAGTTCTACTTCGAGGCGAACGCTCATCTCGACGTCGTGCGCTTGCTCGGTGACCGGCAGGACATCGCCACGATCCTGAGATCCGAGCCCTGAGCGGCCGCGGATCTGCCGCAGTCCGTCAAGTCATTTCAGCGACTCGACGAGGTCCACGTATTGCGTCATCGCTTCGTCGTTCGTCTTGCCCTGCAGGCCGTTCCAGGCATCCCACTTCGCGCGGCCGACCATGTCCGTGAAGCCCGGCCGCTTGCCATCGGCGTCGCCGCTCGAGGCCTGTTTGTAGAGGGCGTAGAGCTTGAGCATCGTCATGTTGTCGGGCTTCTCGTCGAGGCTCTTCGAATCAGTGACGGCTTGCGCGAACTGCGCCTTGAGGTCGGCCATGGAGTGTCTCCTTCTCGGGTCTGATTCGTAGTGAAAGTCGCGATTGACGCCAGTGATGTTAGCGACGATCTTCGACCGATGAACCTCGCTCTCGCCCCCTCTCGCCAGGAACGCATGTCGCGCGTCGACACCGCGTGGCTGCGCATGGACAACGACGTCAACCTGATGATGATCGTCGGCGTCTGGCTGCTGACTCCGAAGCTCGGCTACGACGCGCTCTGCCGGCGCAGCCTGGACAAGCTTCTGCAATACCCGCGCTTTCGACAGGTCGTCGTGCGCGACGCCAACGGCGCCCACTGGCGCGACGACGACTCGTTCGCCATCTCCCATCATGTCGTCCGCGAGAAGCTCGTCGTCGGTCGCGGCCAGAGCGAGCGAGCCGCACTGCAGGCACGCGCCGGCGAGCTTGCATCGACGCCGCTCGACCCCGACCGGCCGCTCTGGCAGTTCCACCTGATCGAGCGCTACGACGGGGGCAGCGCCCTGATCGCGCGCGTGCACCACTGCATCGGCGACGGCATCGCCCTGATCTCCGTGATGATGACGATCACCGACGGCGGCGGCGACCCGCCCAGCCGCAAGAAGCGCGTCATCGACGAATCCGGCGAAGGCGGCGACTGGCTGAGCGAGGCGGTGCTGAAGCCGCTCGGCGGCTTGTCCGCGAAGGCGGCCGGTCTCGTCGAGGCCGGCATCGCGCGCTCACTCGAGCTGCTTGCCGATCCGCGGCAGGGACTCTTCGGAAGCCTCGACCAGGCCCGCCTCGGCGCCCGCGTGATGAAAGACGTCGCTGCGATGGCGCTCATGCCCGACGACTCGCCGACGCTGCTCAAGGGCAAGCCGAGCGGCGTCAAGCGCGTCGCCTGGGGCGAGCCGATCTCGCTCGACCAGGTCAAGGCGATCGGCAAGGCGCTCGGCTGTTCGATCAACGACGTGCTGCTCGCCTGCGCGTCGGGCGCCATCGGCGGCTGGCTGGCCGAGATGGGCGACGCGCCCGCCGGCAAGGAGATCCGCGCCATGGTGCCGGTGAACCTGCGGCCGCTCGAGCACGCCTGGCAGCTTGGCAACCGCTTCGGCCTGGCGCCGCTGGTGCTGCCGGTCGGCATCGCCAGTCCGCTCGAGCGCGTCTATGCGGTGCGCGCGCGCATGAACGAGCTGAAGGCGAGCTACCAGCCGATGCTCGCCTTCGCCGTGCTCGCCGTCGCAGGCCAGAGTCCGAAGCCGGTGCAGGACATGATCCTCGGCCTGTTCGCGAAGAAGTCGACCGCGGTGATGACCAACGTGCCCGGCCCCGCGGTGCCGCTCAAGTTCTGCGGCTCGACGCTGCGCCAGACCATGTTCTGGGTGCCGACCTCCGGTGACATCGGCGTCGGCGTCAGCATCCTGTCGTACGGCGGCGGCGTCCAGTTCGGGCTCATCACCGACGACGCGCTTTGCGACCGCCCGCAGGCCATCGTCGATCGCTTCGAGCCCGAGTTCGAGAAGCTGCTGCTGCTGACGATGATGCTGCCGTGGTCGGAGGCAAAGCAATAGTTCCGTAACTTGCCCTTCCCCCTCATCATGAAACATGACTTCTTCGCCTGTTCTCTTATCGCTCTGGCGTTCACCGCCGCTTGTCCTGCGCAGGCAGCGCCGCCTGTGGCAGCGGTCAAGCCGGTAACCGACACCTACTTCGGCAAGACGGTCAGCGACCCGTATCGCTACATGGAAGACGTGTCGCTGCCCGAGGTGCAGGCGTGGGCCAAGGCGCAGGGCGACGCGACGCGCAGCGTGCTCGATACGATCCCGGCGCGGGCCCGCCTGCTTGCCCGCATCCAGGAGCTCGAGGCTTCGGTGCAGGCGCGAGTCACCACGGTGCGCCGCCTGCCGGGCGAGCTGTACTTCTACGAGAAGCGCGGCGCCAGCGACAACCAGTTCAAGCTGTTCGTGCGGCGCGGCCTGCAAGGCGGCGAGACGCTGCTCGTCGACCCCGAGGCGATCTCAGAGGCCACCGGCTCGCTGCATGCGATCACGTTCTACGCGCCGTCCGACAGCGGCCGCTACGTCGCCTACGGCATGTCGGAGGGCGGCTCCGAAGAGGCGTCGATCCACGTCATCGAGGTGGCGACGAAGAAGGAGGTCATCGTCCCCATCGACCGCGCCCACTACAGCGAAGCGTCGTGGCTGCCCGACGACAGCGGCTTCTTCTACATGCGCCAGCGCGAGCTGCCCAAGGGCACGCCCGAGGCTGAGAAATACCGATTCCAGACCGCCTACCTTCGCCGCCTGAAGGACGACGCCGTCGATCGGGCGATCGTCGAGGCGGGCAAGCCAGGCAGCATCGAGATCAAGGCCGAGGAATTTCCGAACGTCTTTCCGATTCTCGGCACGCCGTACGTCGGCGCCATTCCGGCGAACGGCGTGCAACGCGAGTTCTCGCTCTACGTCACCACGCTCGACAGCCTCGCCCGGCGCCAGCCGACCTGGCGCAAGCTCTTCGACGCCAGAGACGACATCGTCGGCTTCGCCATTCATGGCGAAAACCTCTACCTGGTCTCGCATCGCGACGCGCCGCGCTTCAAGGTGTTGCGCACGAGCGTCGAGAAACCCGACTTGGCGCGCGCGGAGGTGGTCGTCGCGCCGGGCAAGGAAGTGGTCGTCGGCATCAGCGCCGGCAAGGAAGCGCTCTACGTGCAGGCGCGCGACGGCACGATCGGCAAGCTCTACAGCCTTCCTTACGGCAAGAGCGCGAAAGCGCGGCCGATCGCCTTGCCGCGCGAAGGCTCGCTCGTAGTTGCCTCGGTCGACCCGCGCATCGCCGGCGCGCTGATCTCGATGGGATCGTGGACGCGCGACTTCGGCTACTACACCGTCGATCCGAAGGGCGGGCGCGTCATCGACACCGGCCTGCAGGCGATCGGCCCCTTCGGAGCGCCCGCCGGCCTTGCGACGCAGGAGGTGATGGTCAAGAGCTGGGACGGTGCCCTGGTGCCGCTGTCGATCGTCTATCCGAAGGACGCGAAGCGCGACGGCTCCAACCCCACGCTGCTCTACGGCTACGGCGCCTACGGCGTCACCGACGACCCGGTTTACATTCCGCGCTTCCTCGCGTGGTACGAGCTTGGCGGCGTGCGCGCCACTTGCCACGTGCGCGGCGGCGGTGCCTACGGCGAGGAGTGGCACCTGGCCGGCAAAGGCGCCACCAAGCCGAACACCTGGAAAGACTTCGTCGCCTGCGGCGAGTACCTCGTCAAGCAAGGTTGGGCGACGCCCGCCCGCTTGGCGATCAACGGCGGAAGTGCCGGCGGCATTCTCGTCGGCCGCGCGATGACAGAGCGGCCGGATCTATTTGCCGTCGCCGTGCCCGAGGTCGGCGTCCTCAATGCCATTCGCGCCGAAACCTCGGCCAATGGCGTTCCCAACATACCCGAGTTCGGCACCGTCAAGGACGAGAAGCAGTTCGCCGACCTGCAGGAAATGGACGCGCTCGACCACATCAAGGACGGCACCGCCTACCCGGCGACGCTTCTCGTTCACGGCATCAACGACGCCCGCGTTCCGGTCTGGGAATCGTTCAAGATGGCGGCCCGGCTGCAGGCGGCGACGAGCTCAGCCAGGCCAGTGCTGCTACGGCTCGACTATGTCGGCGGCCACGGCCAGGGCAGCACCAAGTCGCAGCGCCAGGAGCAGTACGCAGACATCTGGACCTTCATGCTCTGGCAGTTCGGCGACCCCCGATTCCAGCCCCGGTAGCGCTCGGGTTAGTGGGAATCCCCGTGTCCGGCCGGGTATGCAAGCGCCTACGATCGGCCATCAATTCCGATGGAGATCCGATGAAACAGATTCACCTGAGCGCTGCTATCGCGGCTGCCGCCCTCCTCGTCGCCTGCGGCGGCAGCAGCGACGACAGCAAGGTCCAGTTCACCTCCGTGGTCTCGTTCGGCGACAGCCTGAGCGACGGCGGCGCCTACAAGGTCGGCACCATCGCGGCGCTCGGCGGCGGCAAGTTCACGGTCAACGGCGCCGGCAGCAGCAGCTACACCTGGACCGAAGACCTGGCCGTTGCGGTGAAGGCGCCGGCTCAGTGCGCGGCGCGCACCGGATTGCTACCGAACCAGCCGGGCGTCACCGGGGCCGCCGTCACCGATATCGCCGGCTGCTACAACTACGCCCAGGGCAGCAGCCGGGTCACCTCGGAGGGAAGCGGCCCGAATGGCGTGGCGCTGCAGGCCTACGGCCAGCAGAACCTCGGCTTCATGGCGAACTCGCTGATGGAGCAGATGAACCGGCATCTGACCAAGGTCGGCGGGGCCTACAGCGGCAAGGAGCTCGTCACCGTCAACTCGGGCGGCAACGATTCCTTCATGCAGCTCAACGGCTTGGCCTACGCGGCCGGCGGCGGCGCCGCGGCGGTCGGCGCCGGGACCATCGCGGGCTGGCCGCAGAGCGTGCTCAACACGGTCGCGGGCGGGGGCGCCGCAGCGACCAACGCGGCTGCATCGGCCGCGGTCGCGGCGATGGGCCAGGCCGGGACGGAGCTGGCCGGCTACATCAAGACGCTGATCGTCGCGAAAGGCGCGAGGTATGTCGTCGTCCGCAACCTGGGCAACATCAACGGCACGCCGTACGGCCGCACGCTCGACTCCGGCACGCAATCGCTCATCACCAACATGGCGCAGGCGTTCGACAGCCAGCTTTCGGCCGGCCTCAGCGGAACGGCCGGGGTGGTGATCCTGGACGACTACACGATCAGCAATGACGCCGTCGCCAATCCTGCGAAGTACGGCTACACCAGCGTCACCGCCGTGGCGTGCGGGAACAACCCGTTCGGGGGCTCTTCGATCGTCTGCAATTCGACGAACGTGGTCGCCGGCAGCACGCAGTACGCCTTCTCCGACAGCGTCCATCCGACGCCCTATGCGCACCAGAAGGAGGCCGACGCTGCCTACGCGTTGCTGGTGACGGCCGGCTGGCAATAGGGGCAAGGGCTGGAACCGGCCGGGTCGTGCCGGCCACCAGAGCGCGTCCTTCGGGACGCGCTCTGCTTTGGGCAAGCGATCGCCTCGCGGTTTCCAGACCCGGGGCCGGATCGCGCGCCGTCCGACCCCCGCGCCCGCTCACCGCACCTACCAAGCGCTACATCACCGGCGCATCGATGGGCAGCCACATCTCAGCCGCCGCCATCGAGGCCGCGGCCTCGGCCGTCCACAAAGTCAGCGACGCTGGCGCTGTGCCAATGGGCGGCGTGGTCGGCGACACCGGGCTCCTCAACGAGTTTGCGGCGATGCAGGTCACGGCGCAGGCCCTGGCCAGCGTACCGAGCTACCCGACCGACAAGTTCGGCCAGATCAACACGCCGGTCACGAACACACTCTTCACCACCTTCCCGTCGATGGCCGCCGCCACCGGCTTGAAGTACCTGGCCGTGGTCAAGAACATCACCGGCGGCACCCGGCCGGTGTTCGACCTTGGGATCGCCTTCGACGGCATCAAGCCGACCGGCGACGACGTGATGACGCCAGCGGCCATGGCCGCTTCGACCTGCGGCTGCGCCTAGGGCCGCAACACGCTCGGGCCCGACGAGAGCGGCACCACGCGATCGCTGCGCCCGCCGACAATTGCCAACTCAGTGCCGTGCCCTTGACGCGGTCCGTCTGACCTCGGGGGCTCCGGCGGCCTTCAGAAGCATTCGACGGCGGCGCCGGCTCCGGGCACCATGACGACGCTCGACGCCGCCGGCACCGATGCGTCGCGGAACGTCGCCGTCGACACGGCGGCACGTTTCACGGGGGCAGCGACGACGGGTGCGTCCGCCGCCCGTGCGAGGGCAAGGTGGCGATGGTCGCCGCTCAGCGCCGCGAATGTCGCCGCGGACGACAGCAACGCGCTGGCCCCGATCGCCACGGCCATTCTCGAAGACATGATTTTCGCCACGACGGCTCCCGGAAGAAGAACATCAGCGTAGCGCCAAGGCGCCGCCGCCGATTCCTACAAATTGAGGAGCGCGCCGCGCTTCAGACGCCTTCGATGGCGAACAGGTGGCTCGTCGTGGCGCCGCGGCGCACGGCGATCAGGGTCGTGTATTCCGGCGAGCGATAGAACGCCTTCAGCGCAACCATGTCGGGGAACTCGAGGATGACCTGGCGGCGCGGCTGGCGGTCGCCCTCCAGAACCTCGACGGCGCCGCCGCGCACCAGATAGCGACCGCCGTGCGCTGCGATCAGCGCCGGCACCTGGCGGCGGTAGGTTTCGTAAGCCTCGGCATCGGTGACCTCGACGTCGGCATAAATGTAGGCAGCCATGGCTCGATCCTCTCAGGGTAAGTTCAGGGCGCGAGCTCGACTTCGCCTTCGATCTCGACGGGGATGTCGAACGGCAGCTCGGCCATGCCGACCGCGCTGCGGCTGTGGTTGCCGACCTCGGCACCGAACAGCTCGAGGAGGAGATCGGAGCAACCGTTGATCACGGTCGGCTGCTGGTTGAAGCCCGGCGCCGAGTTGACCATGCCGAACAGCCGCGTCCAGGCGACGATGCGGTCGAGATTGCCGATCTCGCGCTGCAGGCTGCCGAGGATGGCCAGCGCCGTGAGCCGTGCTGCGGCGACGCCCTGCTCAAGCGTCACCTCGCGGCCGAGCTTGCCGCGGGTGGCGACGATGGAGCCGTCGGCGTTCTGCGGGCCGTGCCCGGAAATCAGCGCCCGCGTGCCGACGACCCGCACGAAGCGGAACGGGAACACCATGCCGCCAGGCGGTTGCAACGGTGGCGGCAGGGCCAGGCCGAGTGCCTGCAGTCGGGCTTCGACGACGGCCATCGATCAGTCCTCCAGCTCGGCCTTGGCCATCTCGACGTCGAGCCGCTCCATCGCGTCGAGCGGCTCGCAGGCAGCGGCTTCCTCGTAGAGCTTGGTCGCTTCCTTCATCCGCTTGTCGCCCTCGAGCATGACCAGGCCGTTGGCGTACTCGACCATGGCGATCGCCGAGCCGGGATTCAGCTTCAGGGCCGTCTTGTAGTGGGCGAGGCCGGCATCCCTGCTGGCGCCTTGGGTGCGGCCGAGCAGCGAGCCGACCTTGTCGATCACTTCGGCGTGGAAGGCGCCGAGCGCGATGTGGGCGTCGGCATGCCTGGGTGAGAGCTTGATCGTGGTCTCGAGCGCACTCTTGACCTTCGACCCGAGGCCCTGCGCCAGTGCCTTGGCGATGCTGATGCCCTGGCTGTAGCGGCCGAGCGCGTAGGCCATGCAGTACCACGCGTTGGCGTCCTTGGGGTCGTCGCGGGCCTGCTTCTCGGCTCGCTCGGAGGCCTCCAGCAGCAGGGCCAGCTTGGTCTTCTCGCTGGTCTCGAGGTAGGTGGCATAGATCGCCTGGGCCTTGTTCGCCACCGTCATGCCGGCCGCGGCGCCGGCGGCGTGTGCCTTCAGCCCGGCCTCCGCCGCCTTCTGGAATTCACCGGCGTGGAACAGGGCCCAGGCCGCGAGCACCTTGTCGTCTTTCGGGAGCGGTTCGGCGTCGCCGGTGTGCAGGCGTGGCCACTTTTTCTTCAGCGTCGCGATGTCGTAGCTGTACGCGTCGGCGTCGTGCGGGAACGCGTTCCATTTGGCCATGGGTCAGTCTCCTCCGGATGTGTAGCGATGGGCGAGCGAATGCAGGTGGTCACGCTGCGCCGCGTCGAGGTAGGGCAGCAGCAGGCTGAGCACGTGGAAGGCGCCACGCAGCAGCGCCGCGCCGGCCTGTTCTGGCTCAAGCGCGCGGCGCGGGTTGCGCACGTATTCGAAGCTGAGCCAGTAGGTGAGGACGACGACCATCGCCGTCGCCACCGGTGCCGCGTCGCGGGCGTCGATGGTGATGTCGCTGCGCGCTGCGATGCCGTCGAGCACGGCCTGAACGGCGCGTGCCTTTCGCTGCAGCACGAACTGGAAGTGGGTCTCGAGCTTCCTGTTGTTGGAGAGCAGGTCGTTGAGGTCGCGGTAGAGGAAGCGGTACGCCCAGATCAGCTCGAACAGCATGTGGAAGAAGAGCCATGCGTCTTCGACGTTGCTCACGTCGTCGGCGGCGCGCAGCAGCTCGGTGAGGGCCGCGTCATAGCGGTCGAAGAGCCTGGTGATGAGCTCTTCCTTGGCCGGGTAGTGGTAGTAGAGGTTGCCGGGACTGATGCCGAGTTCGGCCGAAATCAGCGTCGTCGAGACGTTGGGCTCGCCGAAGCGGTTGAACAGCGCGAGGGTCGTGTCGAGGATGCGCTCGGCGGTACGACGGGGCTGTTTCGCGGGCTTGGCCATGGCCGAGGCAATCTAGCACCGGCACCGGAGGCGCCGTATCGGTTCGCGCCCTAAGAACGAAGCCCCTCAACGTTGAGGATGCGGCGACCCCCCCGAAAGGGTGACGATCGTGTCGTGCCTACCACAACGAAACAAAAGGGGACGCCATGAACATCCGGATCCAACGATGCAGCCTCGCGCTGTCGACACTCGGTCTGTTCCTCGCTGCCGGCTGCGGCGGCGGTGGCAGCGACGACACCGCGGCGCCACCGGCGTCGACCACCACCAATGTCATAACGACGGTGATCGACGGCATCGTCAAGAACGCGCTCGTCTGCCTCGACAAGAACAGCAACGGCAAGTGCGACGCCGACGAGGTGCAGGGCCGCACCGATGCCCTGGGCGCTGTCACGCTGGCGGTACCCAATGCCGATCTCGGCAGGTTTGCGATCCTGGCGCTGGTCGGCACCGATGCCTTCGATGACGGCGTCGCCGTGCAGGTGCCTTATGCGATGGCGGCTCCGGCCGACCAGACCAGTGTCGTCAGTCCGCTGACGACCGTGGTCCAGCAAGCCATCGCCTCCACCGGCGCGACCAGCACCGAAGCGGCGCTGTCCGTGCGCGACACGACCGGCATCACCGCATCGCTGTTCCAGGACTACACCAAGGTTCCGGCACCGACCGACGGCAGCACCAGCGCCACGATGGTGGCGCGCCTGATCGTGCTCGCCACCCAGCAGCAGCAGACGGCGATCGCAGCGACGCTGCAAACCGCCGCCATCGACGGCGGCATCATCACCCAGGCCGATCTCGACAAGGCCATCCAGAAGAACCTGCTCGGCCTGCTCGCCGACCTCGTCACGACACTCGGCAGCCCGGCCGTGCAGGCGGCCACGACACCGGCCGAGCGCGAGGCCGCGCTGCGGACACAGGCGGTGGCCGTCGCGCAGGCCGGCGGCCTGACGGCGGCCTCGGCGGCGGTGGCGGTCGGCGTCAACAACCAGGCGAGCGTCGCCCAGCCGGCGGCACCGGCGACGGCGGGGATCCAGCTCACCGACTTCAACTTCACCGACGCGTCGAATTACTACGTCCGCCTTCTGACCAATTCGTTGGCGCAGGCCACGCCGGATGCGAACAACAAGACGAAATACGTCGACCGCAGGACGCGCAGCAATGCCGGCAGCATCGCCAAGTGGGGAGCCGGCGGCGATCCGACGCGCAACGCCGACCTCAACTGGAACGGCAGTGCCTGGGTCGGCTGCCCGATCAACTTCCAGAACACGTCTGCCGTTCGCGATGCGCAGGGCAAAAGCACCTACTCCTACTGCGACCAGCGCGAAACCGGCCGGACCAACCGCTCGACCTTCGACGTCGGTAACAAGACGATGAGCGCGGTCTATGCGCAGATCGCGGCGGGCGGCTACACCAACCTGTTCGTGGCCGACCCGTCGCTGCTCGGCGCCACAACCTTCCCGGTCGGCTCGAAGCTGTTCTACCAGACCAACACGCCGCTCACGCAAGCCTTTTCGTACTACCCGTCCGGAGCCCAGAACGCGCCCGGCTTCAGCAATGCGGTCGCGCAATACAGCGCCGCGGTCTCGGCCGGCGGCGATGCGGCGACGCAAGGTGCGGGCGTGGCCTGCAACTCGACGGAGACGAACGGCAGCGGCACCAACTCGACCACGCTCGAAGGAATGATCGCCTCGAGGACCGGCACGCCCTGCGTCTTCGGCCCGGCCAGCTTCGTCTACGGCGGCGCGACCTACAGCAGCGGCCCGTCGAACGTCTGGTGGGGCAACAGCACGGTGAGCCTCGGCAAGCTCGGCTCGGCACCGGTCAACAGCGGCGCAGCACCCGGCTTCTACAGCGGCAACACGCATCTGCGCGTCGCCTTCAAGGGCACGGGCACCAACCCGGTCACCTACTACGCCTGCCAGGAGCGCTTCAACAACGGATCGGTTCGCAACTGCGCGGCGATCGGCACCGGCAGCTACGCCATCCAGGCGCTCGGCGACGGTCGCGCCATGACTTTCAACAACCCGCCCGTGCAAGCCGCAGCGCTGAACTACAACCGGGTCTTCGTCGAACGCGGCGGCCTGATCTACTTCGGTTACCAGAGCAAGTCGCTGGCGAAGAACAGCGTGCGCATGAACACGACGGCGAGCGTGGCGTTCCTGGCCCAACTCGGCATCACGGCCGAAAATCCCGAAGTGCCGCTGGCGCTGACCACGGCCTCCTACCTGGGTAGCTGGGACGTGCGCGGCGTCGGCAAGCCGATCGATGCCGTGACCGGCACCTCGATCTTCATCGGCGCCAACGGCTCGACGTCGTGTTTCGATCGCGCCAGCAATATGTCGGAAGCTTGCACCGTGACGATCTCCGATCCCGCTACCGGCGCCTTCACCTTCAGCGGCGTCACCGGTACCGCCGCCGGCACCTTCAACTTCCAGGCCGGTACGGTCAGCGGGACCTACCACGATCCTTCGAGCGTGCCGGTCGACGGCACGTTCAGCGGCGGCCGACGCTGAGTTTCACTGGTCGGATTCCAGGGCCCGCTTCGGCGGGCTTTTTTCTTGGCGCCCCCGGGGTGCCTCTTTACAATCCGACCCCTCCATGCCGGCCATCTCGTTCGCCCACGTCGCCAAGACGTACCCGTCGCCGCGAGGCGCAGTCCATGCCCTCGACGACGTGAGCTTCGACATCGACGAAGGCGAGTTCTTCGGCCTCCTCGGCCCGAACGGCGCCGGCAAGACGACGCTGATCAGCATCCTCGCCGGCCTCGCTCGCGCCAGCAGCGGCCATGTCTCGGTGCTCGGCCACGATGTCGTCACCGACTACGCGGCGGCGCGGTTGAAGCTGGGCGTCGTACCGCAAGAGCTGGTGTTCGATCCGTTCTTCAGCGTCCGCGAAGCCTTGCGGATCCAGAGCGGCTACTTCGGCGTGAGGAACAACGACGCCTGGATCGACGAGCTGCTCGCCCACCTCGGCCTCGCCGACAAGGCCGACGCCAACATGCGCCAGCTCTCGGG
>JAYVNL010000079.1:0-17743 GCA_043758495.1 Rhizobacter sp. | reverse complement strand
CAGCCCGATGCAGTTCGAGCAAGACTGGCTTGCGGCTCAGGCCACGCAAGCCAATTCGTGACTCGGCTATGGGATACGGATTCCAGGGGCAAGGTCAGCCACAACATGAAGCGATTCATCGAAGGCGAGGATCGAACCCAGATCACGTTTTTGCCCGAGTGCCTGGACGACTATGTGGGTGAAGATGACCCGGTCCGGGTCGTTGAAGTTTTCGTCGACGAACTTGATCTGGGAGGTCTGGGCTTCGAAGGTGTTGATCCTGCAGCCACGGGTCGACCGGCGTACCACCCGTCGGTGTTGCTGAAGATCTACATCTACGGCTACCTCAATCGCATCCAGTCCAGCCGGCGCCTGGAGCGCGAAGCCCAGCGCAATGTCGAGCTCATGTGGCTGACCCAGCGGCTGACGCCGGACTTCAAGACCGTCTATCGGGTTCGGACAGTTGGATCGCCACAACGCTCCAACGTCGACAGACGCTGCAGCTTTTGAGGGCACCCTGAGGGCACGGCCTCGCCAAAGGAAAATGGGTTGGCAGCTCATCGCTGCTAGTCCGCCGGCGGCTCCAAGTGAGAATGGACGCCACACGACCTTCGTCGCACTGCCGCGACCATGATGCAGTCACTGCAGGTCAGTCCTGACGTCATTGACCGCTGTCAGAACCATGCGCTGCTTGGTAGCAAGGTACGACGACACTATTTGCACTATGACTACGCTGACGAGAAACGCGAAGCCTGGCGTGTACTGGGTGAGCGACTGGATGTAATCCTATCTAGCGCGAACGTGGTCCCGATGCAGCGCTCATGGAAGGTCGACTCGTCTGTCGAAACTTCAACCCGCTTTGTTGGATAGCTCAGGGCATCCCGTTTTGGACAGCACCATCTGCTGTTCGCCGACCGATACAGACTGGTTGCAGCCCGTCGAGCCCGATCGTCGAATGTCGGCTGGCGGGCAAACCTGACCTAGGACTTAGGGGGCGTCTCGCCCCGATGCGCCGGTCCAAACCGGAAGCGGGCGTTCGATGTCGCAGCGCCAGCAGAATGTCGTCTCGCCTGACCGCTCACTACGGTCTCAACCCAAAAGGAGCCCATAGGGATGCCGTTCCGGGCCGTGGAGCGCTGCAGCACCCGCCCTCGGACGCAGCTGCTGGCGTTGGCGGCAGCGGCGCGCCGATGCCTCGTGCATGGGACTCAAAGGTGGCACGTCAAGTCGACATGGCCTGCTCGAAGCGTCATCAATGCACGGATCAATGCGGTGTCGACCCTTATGGGCGTCGGCGGCCAAAGGCCCGCTGACTAGGCTTTCTGTCCATCGTGCCCGTCCGGTGCGGCTTCTATTGAGGATTCCATGCAACGTCGTCTCGGCTTTTTTCTCGCGGGCGCATGTCTGCTATTCGCCGGCTGCGCCACGGAGAGCTCGCGATCTATTCAAGTCGAGAAGGTGCAGAGTGCCGCCGCTCCGTACGCCGGAGCGAAGACGGCAATTTCGGTAGGCAAGTTCGACAACCGCTCGAGCTTCATGCGCGGCGTTTTCTCTGACGGTGTCGACCGGTTGGGTAGCCAGGCGAAGACGACTCTCGTCTCGCATCTGCAGCAGTCGCAGCGCTTCGCGGTGCAAGACCGCGAGAACATGGCCGAGACCAGCCGAGAAGCCAAGCTGCAGGGCACCGCCCAGCGGCTCCGTGGCGCGTCGTATGTCGTTACTGGCGATATCACCGAGTTCGGCCGCAAGGACGTCGGCGACATGCAGGCTTTCGGGCTCTTAGGCCGCGGCAAGTCGCAAATTGCATATGCAAAGGTAACCCTGAACATCGTCAACAGCGTGACCTCGGAAGTCGTCTTCTCGTCGCGCGGCGCTGGCGAGTACGAACTGTCCAACCGCGAGGTGCTCGGGTTCGGCGGCACCGCGGGCTACGACTCCACGCTCAACGGCAAGGTGCTCGACCTCGCCATGCGCGAAGCGGTCAACAACTTGGTGGCGGCCAAGGACGCGGGCCAGTGGGGCCAGCAATGATCGCGACGACGGCACGGCTCGTTCTCGCGACAGTCGCCTGCGCCGCGGTGGTCAGCTGTGCCAGCAAAGCTCGGCCGCCGATATATCTCTGGGAGACATTCCCGAAGCTCCAGTACGACGCACTGCTGCGTCCCGGTACGCCCCCAATGGAACAGGTGGCGATGCTTGAGAGCCAGGCCGAAAAGGCACGCGCCGCCGGCGCAGCGCTTCCGCCGGGGTTTCGGGCTCACCTGGGAATGCTGAAGCTGGCGGGAGGCGACGTTGATCGCGCGCGTCAGCTATGGGTGGAGGAAAAAGCCGTCTTCCCGGAATCCGCGCTCTACATGGACCAGCTGCTGCGTCGACTCGACGCGCCCGCGAAGAAGGAGAACCCGGCATGAGATCGCTGCTGCTCGCCTGCTCAGTGGCGCTCGCTGGTCTGAGCGGATGCGCGACCAAGGCGCCGCCCTACGACTACAGCGCTTTCATCAAAGCGAAACCAGTGTCGCTGCTGGTCATGCCACCCGTGAACGAGGCGCCCGACATCAACGCCGTTCAGGGCGTCTGGGCCCACGCGACGTTGCCGTTGTCGGAGGCCGGCTACTACGTCCTGCCCGTCACGCTCGTTGACGAAACGTTTCGCCAAAACGGCGTGACAACGTCGAGCGACGCGCAGGACATCCCGCTCACGAAGCTACGCGACTTCTTTGGGGCGGATGCCGCCGTCTACATCAAGATCAAGAAATACGGCACGTCGTACAGCGTCATCGCCAGCGAGACCCGCGTCGAGGTCGAGGGAAAGATTGTCGACTTGCGGAACGGTGCGCTGCTTTGGGAGGGGAAGGCCGTCGCTACCTCCGCCGAACAGCAGCAGCAGTCGCAGGGCGGTCTCATCGGGCTGCTGGTGACAGCGGTCGTCAAGCAGATCATTGGAGTGGCGAGCGATGCGTCCTATCGCTATGCCGGGATCGCGAACGGGCGAATGCTCGGAGCGCCTCGGTACAACGGTGTGCTGCCGGGACCACGATCCCCGGATTACGGGAAGCCGATGCCGGCCCAGTGACGCCGGCGCGAGGCAGCCCCCCAGGCGCTGACCGAGAAGCTCCGCGCAACAACGGGAGAAACCAATGAGAGCCCTATTTGCCGCCGTCTGCTGTGCACCGCTGCTGTCGGGGTGCTTCTTCATCTTCATTCCCGGTGTCGTGGGCGACTTGCATGGCGGCAGAAAGAGCCGAATCTGGGCGTGTTCGCAGAAGTGATGCAGCGACGCGGCGAAAGAGGTCCGCCCAAAGGAATTCCGCGAATAGGGTTTGATCCTGTGGAATCTTCCCGCCACTAAAACGGCCGCAGCGAGGCTACGGTACGGGCCGTCGCTGACTCTGAGGGGGTGTCGTCCACTCCGTGGCCAGCGGGTTGCGATGTCGCACCTCCAAGGCAAGACGCCGCAAATAAAGTTGCTGGCTGTGTGCCGAGAGCAACATCTCTCCCGGGCTCACTGCGCAAGATTTCTAGGACGCCCCTAGAACGCGAAGGTCGACATAAAAAATGGGCTAGCAGCTCATCGCTGCTAACCCATTGATTTCACTGGTCGGGACGGCGGGATTCGAACTCGCGACCCCTTGCACCCCATGCAAGTGCGCTACCAGGCTGCGCTACGCCCCGAAGATGTTGATTATGGCAGCAGCAGACCTCACGGTGCGAGCAGGCCGCGAATGGAAATGAGTTCCTGGCGAACCTGCGCGGCCGACCACGTGAGCCGTTCCACGCCGGCGAGATGGCTCTCGTCCAACCGGTCTTTCATCGAAGGCGACTCGTCGCTGCCGCCTTCACCCGCGTGATCCAGGGATGCAGGGTCGGTCGCCGAACGAGCGGCTTCTTCGCGATGCGACGCGCCATCGGTCAGCCGGTTGCGGGCACCGCTGATCGTGAAGCCGTGGTCGTACAGCAGCTCGCGGATCCGCCGGATCAGCAGCACTTCGTGATGCTGGTAGTAGCGCCGGTTGCCGCGCCGCTTCATCGGCTTGAGCTGCGTGAACTCCTGCTCCCAGTAGCGCAGCACATAGGGCTTGACGCCGCACAGTTCGCTCACCTCACCGATCGTGAAGTAGCGCTTGGCCGGGATCGCTGGAAGCGTTTTCTCCATGAAAATCAATAAGATCAGGAGATAAAACTAGACTTTACTCGAAGTCCATTGAAGGCGGCGTGTCGCCCTGCACGACTCCCTTCAGTTTGTGGCTCGCGTGAAAAGTCACGACATGACGGGCCTTGATCGGGATCGCCTCACCGGTCCGTGGATTGCGGCCGGGCCGCGGCGCCTTGCGCCGGATGTTGAAGTTGCCGAAGCCCGACATCTTCACGTCGTCGCCCGACAGCAGCGTCGCGTAGATGAGATCGAAGAAGGCTTCGACCATGTCCTTCGACTCGCGCTTGTTGAGGCCGAGGCGCTCGAACAAGAGCTCCGCCAGCTCGGCCTTGGTGAGGGTGGGCGTGACCAGTGACGGCGAGAGGACGCGATCGGCCGGTACGGAGGAGGTGGTCATCGGCTGCTATTGCCCGCGCAAGCGCACACCGAGCCGCTCGCCGAGCAAAGCGACGATGGCAGCGACGGTGCGGTCGATGCGCTCGTCGGTGAGGGTCTCGACGTCGTCGCGCAGTTCGAGGCGGACCGCGAGGCTGCGTTCGCCGGCGGCCATGCCCGCGCCGGGCGCCTGCGGCTCGTAGATGTCGAACAGGGTCGCGTCGCGGAGGACGCCGCCGCCACCGGCCTCGATGGCCGCTAGCAGATCGGCGTGACGGACCCCGGCGCCAGCAACGACCGCGATGTCTCGCCGCGCCGGTTGCTGCCGGGGCAGCGGCACGACAGCCGGCAAGGTGCGCTCCATCAACGCCTCGGCGTCGAGCTCGAAGACGACGGCGTTGCCGGTCAGCTCGTAGGCCTGCCGCCAGCGCGGATGCAGCTCGCCGACGAAGCCGACGCGACGACCTCCGAGCTCGACGACGGCGCTGCGGCCAGGGTGCAGCGCCGGATGCGGCGCCGGCACGAAACGGGCGATGGCGGGCAGGAACAGCGTCTCGATATCGCCCTTGACGTCGAAGAAGTCGACGGCCCGCTCGGCCCTGCCCCACTGCAGCGGCTCGGCGGGCCCGAAGGCGAGGCCGGCCAGCTTCAACGGCTGCCGCACTCCGGCCACCGCCAGCTCGCCGGGGTCGGCCGCGGCGCGGCGCTCGTAGACCTTGGCGAGCTCAAACAGGCGCACGCGTACGGCCTTGCGCGAGAGGTTGAGCCTCAGCACCTCGACCAGGCTGCCGATCAGGCTCGATCGCATCACCGAGTACGCCGTGGCGATCGGATTGACGACGCGCACCGGCTCCGCGTTGCCGGCGAAGTCTCGCTCCCAGCGCGCGTCGACGAAGCTGAAGGTCAGGACCTCCTGCCAGCCGAGCGCCGCGACGGCATGGCGCAGCACCGTCTTGGGCCGCTGCGATTCGCTGCCGACGTGGGCATGCAGCGGGCCTCGCGGCGCGCCCGCCGGCAGGCTGTCGTAGCCGATGAGGCGGATCACTTCCTCGATCAGGTCTTCCTCGATGCGCAGGTCGAAGCGATAGCTCGGCGGCACGACGGCGACGATGCCCGGCACGCTCGACCACTCGAAGCCGAGCCGCGTCATCACGTCTTCGCACTGGCTTTGCGTGACCGGCATGCCGATGACGCGGGCGGCACGGTCGACGCGGAGCTCGACCTTTGCCGTCTTCGGCATGACCGAGACGACGTCGTCGATCGGGCCGCAGCGCGTGTCGAGGCCGCCACAGATGTCGACGATGAGCTTCGTCAACCGCTCGAGGTGTTGAACGGTCGTCGCGGGATCGACGCCGCGCTCGAAGCGATGGCCGGCGTCGGTGGAGAAATTGAAGCGGCGCGAGCGGCCGGCAACAGCATCGGGCCACCAGTAGGCGGCCTCGACATAGACGTTGCGGGTGGCGTCGGAGACCGCCGTGGCCGCGCCGCCCATGATGCCGGCGAGCGACTCGACGCGGACGGCGTCGGCGATCACGCCGACCTGGCCGTCGAGCTCGACAGTGCTGCCATTGAGCAGCTCGAGCGACTCGCCGGAGCGGGCCCAGCGCACGACAAGTCCGCCTTCGATCTTGTCGAGGTCGAAGATGTGCGACGGCCGGCCAAGCTCGAACATCACATAGTTGGAGATGTCGACCAGCGGCGACACCGCGCGCTGGCCGCAGCGGGCGAGGCGCTCGGCCATCCAGGCAGGCGTCTTCGCGCCGGGCTCGACATTGCAGACGACGCGGCCCGAGAAGCGACCGCACAGGTCGGCTGCCTCGATGGTCACCGGCAGGCGCACGTCGCTGCTGGCGGCGATGGGCGGATACGCGGGCACCTTCAGCGGCGCGCCAGTGATCGCGGCCAGCTCGCGTGCCACGCCGAACACGCTCAGCGCATGACCGAGGTTGGGCGTGAGCTTGAGGGTGAACAGGGTGTCGTCGAGGCGAAGGGTTGTGCGGATGTCTTCGCCGACGATCGCGTCGGCGCCGAGCACGAGCAGGCCACCGTGATCGTCGGAAAGCTTGAGCTCCCGGGCAGAGCACAGCATGCCGCGACTCTCGACGCCGCGGATCTTGCCGACCTTGATTCGGAACGGCTCGCCGCCGGCCTCCGCAGGTGGCAGCTCGGCGCCGACCCGCGCGCAAGGCACGCGAATGCCGGCCTCGACGTTGGGCGCGCCGCAGACGATGCTCAGGTGTTCGCCGCCACCGACGTCGACCTCGCAGACACGCAGGCGGTCGGCGTCGGGATGCTTCTCGACCGAGACGACACGGCCGACGACGACGCCATGACACGGCGGCGCAAAGGGTCGCAGCGACTCGACCTCGAGGCCGGCCATCGTCAGGCGATCGGCAAGCTCGGCGGTGTCGATCGGCGGGTCGCAGAACTCGCGCAGCCAGGATTCGGGGAATTGCATCGGGCAGCTCGGGTCGAGGTCAGGCGAACTGCCGCAGGAAGCGCAGATCGCCGTCGAAGAGGAGCCGCAGGTCGCCGATGCCGTAGCGCAGCATGGCGAGGCGGTCGATGCCGGAGCCGAAGGCGAAGCCGATCACGCGCTCCGGATCGAAGCCCATGTGGCGCACCACCTGCGGATGGACCTGACCGGCACCCGATACTTCCAGCCAGCGGCCGGCGAAGGCGCCGGTCTCGAACATGAGATCGATCTCGGCGCTCGGCTCCGTGAACGGAAAGTAGCTCGGGCGAAAGCGCAGGGTCAGCGCGTCGGTCTCGAAGAAATTCCGCATGAAGTCGAGATAGACCGCCTTCAAATCGCGAAAGCTCACATCCTGTCCGAGCCAGAGGCCCTCGACCTGATGAAACATCGGCGAATGGGTCGCGTCGTTGTCGATGCGATAGGTTCGGCCAGGGGCGATGACGCGCACGTCGGGCATCGTCGCGGCACCGGCGTACTTCCGCGCGTGGGCCTGCGCGTAGCGGATCTGCATCGGCGACGTGTGGGGCCGCAGGTTCAGGAGTCGCCCTTCGCCGTCTTTCAGGTCGACGTAGAAGGTGTCCTGCATCGAGCGCGCCGGATGGTTCTCCGGGTTGTTGAGCGCGGTGAAGCTGTACCAGTCGGTCTCGATCTCGGGACCATCAGCAACGTCGAAGCCCATCGACGCGAAGATCGCCTCGATGCGCTCCTGGGCGCGGCTCACCGGATGGATGCTGCCGCCGCCGCGCGTGCGGCCGGGCAAGGTGACATCGAGCGACTGCGCGGCCAGCTGCGCTTCCAACTGCGCGTCGGCGAGAGCGTCGCGCCTCGCCTGCAAGGCCGCCTCGATGGCCTGCTTGGCGACGTTGATCTCGGCGCCGCGGGCCTTCTTCTGATCGGCCGGCAAGGCGCCGAGCGCCTTCAATTGCTCGGTAATGCGGCCGGCCTTGCCGAGGAAGCGCGCCTTGGCGTCTTCGAGCTCAGCGGGCGTTGTGGCGCGGGCGAACTCCACGGCCGCACTGTCAGCCACCGATTGCAGGTCGTTCATCTGTCTCTGTCATCCTGAGCAAAGCGAGGGATCTCAACGCCGCCGACGAGACGCTTCGCGACGCTGAGGGTGACAGCGGCAGCGGCGACGAACCTCAGCTCAAGTGCGGGCGCACCTTCTCGACGATCGTGCCGAAGCCCGCCGGATCGTTGACAGCCATGTCGGCGAGGACCTTGCGATCGATACCGACCCCAGCCTTCTTCAGACCGGCCATGAACTTGCTGTAGGTCACGCCGTGGCTGCGGGTCGCGGCGTTGATGCGCGCGATCCAGAGATGCCGGAACACGCGCTTCTTGGTGCGGCGGTCGCGATAGGCGTATTGCCCAGCTCGCATGACCGCTTCCTTGGCGATCCGGAAGACGTTCTTGCGGCGGCCGCGGAAGCCCTTGGCGAGGACGAGAATTTTCTTGTGGCGAGCACGTGCAGTGACGCCGCGTTTGACGCGAGGCATGAGTTAACTCCTTCGGACAGGGTCGGGAAGACGGGGCTACAGGCCGGCGAACGGCAGCATCTGCGCCATGTGGCCCATGTTGGTCTCGTGCACGGAGACGGCTCCGCGCAGATGACGCTTCGTCTTCGTCGACTTCTTCGTCAGGATGTGGCGCTTGAACGCCTGGCCGCGCTTGACGGTGCCGCCCGGGCGAACCCGGAACCGCTTGGCGGCGCTCTTCTTGGTCTTCATCTTGGGCATTTCTGCTCCTTTTTCGTATGCACCTGCAGGCGCCGGTACGACGCGCACCGTCTTGTCGGCCTGCAGAGGCTTATGGATTCTTTCGACTTACTTCCGCTTCGGAGCCAGCACCATGATCATCTGCCGGCCTTCCAGCTTCGGCATGTGCTCGACCACCGAGACGTCGGCCAGTTCGTCGCGAATGCGCTCCAGGAGGCGCATGCCGATGTCCTGGTGCGTGATCTCGCGGCCGCGGTAGCGCAATGTCACTTTTCCCTTGTCGCCGTCTTCCTCGATGAAGCGGCGCAGGTTCCTCATCTTGATCGTGTAGTCGCCCTCGTCGGTGCCGGGGCGGAACTTCACTTCCTTGACTTCGATGACCTTCTGTTTGGCCTTCGCCTCCGCCGCCCGCTTCTGCTCCTGATACTTGAACTTGCCGTAGTCCATCAGCCGGCACACCGGCGGATCGGCCTGGGCCACGATCTCGACGAGATCGACGTCCTGCTCGCCGGCCATTCGCAAGGCGTCAGCGATGGGGACGATGCCCAGCGGTTCGTTCTCGGGCCCGTTCAACCGGACCTCCAGAGCCAAGATTTCCCGGTTCAGCCGATGCTTGCGCTCGGCGTTGGGTTGACGACGGTCAGCGAACGTAGCGATGTCGAATGCCTTTCAATGGGCCCCGAGGCAGCGGAACCCCAACAATGAAAACGCGACCTGGGGCCGGACGAATCCGGCCACGGCTCTCACAGTTTCTGGGCAATGTCGGAGGCGATCTTCGCGGTGAAGTCTGCCAGCGTCATCGCACCGAGGTCGTGGTTGCCCCGGGCGCGTACTGATGCAGCCCCGTTTGCCTTTTCCTTGTCGCCAACGACGAGGATGTACGGGACCTTTTGCATGGTGTGCTCGCGAATTTTATAGCTGATTTTCTCGTTCCGCAAATCGCTTTCTACTCTAAGTCCTTGTTTTTGCAGCGCTTTGACCACCTCGAGGGCGTAATCGCCCTGGTTTTCCGTGATGGTGAGGACGCTCGCCTGGATCGGCGCCAGCCAGACAGGCAGGTCGCCCGCATGGTGCTCGATGAGCAGGCCGATGAATCGCTCGAAACTGCCCACGATCGCGCGGTGCAGCATCACCGGAAAAGCGCGCCCGTTCGCCTCGGTGACGTAGTCGCCGCCGAGCCGCTCGGCGGTGTTGTAGTCGACCTGCATAGTGCCGAGTTGCCAGGGCCGGCCGAGCGCGTCTTTCAGCGTGTATTCGATCTTCGGGCCATAAAAGGCGCCGTCGCCGGAGGCAACCTGGAACTCGCAGCCCGAGCGCCGCAACGCTTCCATCAAGGCGAACTCGGCCTTGTCCCAGAACTCGTCGGAGCCGACGCGGTTGGCAGGTCGCGTTGCCACCTTGTAGACAATCTCGTCGAAGCCGAAGTCCTTGTAGACGGCCTGCAGCTTGGTCGTGTAGGCCACGCACTCCTCGAGGATCTGGTCTTCAGTGCAGAAGACGTGGCCATCGTCCTGCGTGAAGCCACGCACCCGCATGATCCCGTGCATCGAGCCGCTCGGCTCGTTGCGGTGGCACTGGCCGAATTCGCCGTAGCGGATCGGCAGCTCGCGGTAGCTGCGCAGTTTCGACTTGAAGATCAGCACGTGACCCGGGCAGTTCATCGGCTTCAGCGCGTACTCGCGCTTCTCCGACTCCGTCGTGAACATGTTCTCGCGGTAGTTCTGCCAGTGCCCCGTCTTCTCCCACAGGCTCTTGTCGAGCAGCTGTGGCCCCTTCACCTCCAGGTAGCCGGTGTCGCGATACACGGCGCGCATGTACTGCTCAATGGCCTGCCACACCGCCCAGCCCTTCGGATGCCAGAAGACGACGCCAGGTGCCGCTTCGTCGATGTGGAAGAGATCGAGCTCGCGACCGAGCTTGCGATGGTCGCGCTTCTCCGCTTCCTCGAGCATGTGCAGGTACTTCTGCAACTCGTCCTTGGTCGCCCAGGCGGTGCCGTAGATGCGCTGCAGCATCTCGTTGCGATGGTCGCCGCGCCAGTAGGCGCCGGCCACCTTCATGAGTTTGAAGTGCTTCAGCTTGCCGGTGCTCGGCACATGCGGGCCGCGACAGAGGTCTTCGAAAGCGCCTTCGCTGTAGAGCGAGACGTCTTCGCCGGCCGGGATGCTGCCGATGATCTCGGCCTTGTAGGCCTCGCCGATGGCCTGGAAATGCGCAACCGCCTCGTCGCGGGGCAGGACACGGCGCGACACCGGCTCGTCCTTCTTCGCCAGCTCGGTCATCTTCGCTTCGATCGCGGCCAGGTCCTCCGGCGTGAACGGCCGCTTGTACGAAAAGTCGTAGTAGAAGCCGTTCTCGATGACGGGGCCGATCGTGACTTGCGCTTCCGGGTACAGCGACTTGACGGCATAAGCCAGCAGATGCGCCGTCGAGTGGCGAATCACGTCGAGGCCGTCGGCATCCTTCTCGGTGACGATCGCGAGCTCCTCGTCGTGATCGATCGAATAGCTGGTGTCGACGACGCGACGCGACGCACCGCGGCCGATCCGCCCGGCCAGCGCCGCCTTCGCAAGGCCACTGCCGATCGAGACAGCGACTTCGCCGACCGTGACCGGGCCCGGGTATTCGCGACGCGAGCCGTCGGGGAGTTGGATCGAGATCATGGAACTGCTCCGGACAAGAAAAAAGCGCGGACCGGCCGCGCTTGTTCGAATGAGGACGAGGAATCAGTGCTGGACGCGCGGTGGCCTACACCTTCGAAACACGGGTGGTAGTTCGCGGTGTCTCAACCACGATGCCTTTCTCGCCGTCGTTCATTTGCTGGACCTTCATTACAGGTTGATTGTAGTGGAGGCACTTCAGAACGGCATGATGGACACGTTGGCGACCCGCTCGACGAACCACACGCTCGCGATCACGAGCGCTGCGACCGAACCGCCGCCGACCACCGTTTTCGCGTAGCCGGTCCAGGTCCGAATCGAAAACAGCAGTGTCGTCGCGACCGCCACGATCATGAGCTGGCCGAGCTCGAGGCCGACGTTGAACTGGAGCAGCGCCCAGGCGAACGCACCCGTCGGCAGGTTGAGCTCGGCCAGGACGCTGGCGAAGCCGAAGCCGTGGACGAGGCCAAAGAAGAAGGTGACGACGACGCGCCGGACCGGAAAGATCGGCAGCAGGTTGTCGATGGCCGCGAGCGCGATCGTCACCGCGATCGCCGGCTCGATGAACGCCGACGGCAGCGAGACGATCTTCAGCGCCGCCAGGCAAAGCGTGATCGAGTGGGCGACCGTGAAGGCAGAGACGATGCCGACGACGGGCCACACCGCCTGCAACAGCCGCTCCACCGGCCGCCAGCCCGCCGGCGTTCGCTGCATCACCGAGGGCAGCAGCAGGCAGAGGAGGAACAGCACGTGGTCGTAACCGCCGAGAATGTGGCGCACGCCCTCGACGAGGAATTCCCAGCGCGACGGCGCGTCGGCGGCCGCTTTGCTTGGAGTGGACGCCGATGCCGTGTTCGCAGCCGAGGTCGAGGCCGTGCTTCGCACGCTCCTGGGCTCGAGCACCGAAAGGCTAACTTCCTGCCCCGGCCGCTGCACCTTGCTGATGCCGCGGTGCGTCGGGTCGACCTCGACGAACAGCGAATACGCGATCACCGGGGACGCTGCCAGCGTGCACGGCGACGACAAATAGAGAACGGCATAGGCACCGTCGTTGCGACGCTCCAGGCCGCGCGACTTCGCCGTCAGCGGGCAGCCGTCGATGGCGATGTGCTGCATCGCGTATGCCTCGATCCGCGGCCAGGCGCCGCGGACTTCGGCCCAGGTCAGCTTGCCGTCGGCATCGCTGTCGAGGTCGAGAGCGACGTCGAGATCGCGCAGGGCGATGTCCCAGCGGACGTCGAGCTGGCCTGGCGCTGCCGCGATCTGGAGGTACGAGTCGCTCGACTTGTGCGCGGCGGCCGGGCCGGCCAGTGCGAGGCCGAGCAGCAGAATGGTCAGCCGTGTCGCCATCGCAGCGACGACGGCGAGCAGCGCAACCGGCCTAAAGCAGCGCATCGATGCGCCGATCGTGCAGATTCTGCGCCGCCTTCAGCCGGCGCGCTTCGTCGAGTGCGGCGGCCTCTCCGCTCGCCCGGGCCGCCTGCGCGAACACGAGCAGGTCGAGCGGTTCGCGCTGCTGCGTGAGATCGCCGCGCGCCAATGCCACGGCCTTGTCGGCGGCGCGGTCGACGAAGAGAGCGAACATCGCCTGCTCGCGGCCGTGAAAGATCCGCGCGTCGGGCCGCTCGTTGGCCAGCGTGATGCGATCGCGCATCTCGACGACGTCGCGCTCCGCGCCCTTGCTGCGCGCCAGCGTGCCGGCGATGGCCAGTCGCAGCACGACGGCGTCGGTACGGACTTCGTCCTTCAGCACCGCCAGCGCCTCGCCCGGGCGTTTCTGGGCGATGAGGAAATCGGCGTAGGCGATACGCGCGTAGGTGTCAGGTGCGATGCGCATCACCGCGCGGTAGGCCGTATCGGCGGCGGCGACGCGGCCGTCGCGCTCCTCGAGTTCGGCGAGCGAGGTCGTGAGCCAGCCGCGCGCGTTGGCGTCGAGTCGCGGATCGGCGAGCAGGCCCTCGAAGGCTCGGCGGGCGGCGGCCACATCACCCCGCAGCGATGCGTTTTCGGCGAGACAGGCCGACCCGTACAAAGACGCGCCGGCAGCACCGACGCTGCGGCAGGCGGCGTCGGAATCGGCGTAGCGGCCCTGCACGCGCAGCACCGTCGCGAGCGTGAGCCAGGCCTGCGGCTGGCGCTGTCCGCCCGGCCGCGCCAACAGGAGGCGCAGGTTCGCGACCGAGGCATCGAACTCGTGCAGGTACTGCTGCAGCGTCGCCTGCATCATGAGCACGTCGACAGGAGCCCGCGCCGGATCGGGCCAGGCCCGGAGCGCGTTCAACGCCAAGCCGGCAAAGCGCGGGTCGCCACTCTCGCGCGCCTGGTCGAAATAGCGCTTCGCGACGGCGACGGCGAGCGGCGCATCATCGGGCGCTGCGGCCAGGCGCTTTCGCATCTGTCGCTCTTCGCCACGGTTGCCGACAGCCACCGGCAGCACTTCGATGACTTCGTCGTCGCGACTCGGCGTGATGGGTACGGCGAACGTCGGCGCGGTCACGCAGAGCAAAAAAAGACCGGCCGCTAGAGCGCCGGTCTTGGTGATCGAAATTCGCATGGCCAGGATCGTAGCGACGGCGGGCTCATGCCCGCCGCCCTTGCCATCAGTCGACCGCTTGCGGTTCGCTGGTCTCGTCCTTCGGCGCCGTCACGGCGCTGGTGTCGACCGGCTCGAGCAGGTCGGCCGAAGCCACCACCAGCCGCTTCAGATAAGCGATGAAGCCGTCGATCGATGCACTGGCGCTGGCCGGCACCTCGCTGGTGGCCGGTGTATCGGGCGTGTTCTGGAAGTCGCTGCCGCCGCAGGCCGCGAGGACCGCGGCCGCGGCGAGCATGGAGAGGATGGATTTCTTCATGCTGGCTCTCCTTACCTGGCGCCCGGCAGCGGCGTGCCGAGGTACGGGAAGCCAGGCAGCAACGGACCGGCAGCCTTGACCTTCGGACCGGACTGATCGACGCCGTCGTGCAGCTTGTACGCATTCGTGCCGAGTGGCACGTTGGTCGGGTTGCAGGCGGCACCGAACTTGTAGGTATCGCCCGCGCCATTGGCCTGGCACAGACCACCCATGATCGCTACCAGCGAAATGTCGACGACGTCGTCGTTCGGGCGTCGGCCGTTCGGGTAGCCCGCAAGGTCACCACCCGGTCCCGCGAGCAGGCCACCCAGCAAGCCGAGGCGGTTCTGCGAGGCCTCCGGCGTCGGCGCGATGCCGGTGTTCAGCCGCAGGATCTCTGCCGCCACACCGGTCGCCGGCGTGTTGGTGAAAGCCTTCGGCTGGGTCACGCCGGCAATGCCGGTCAGGAACGTCGTGACGAGGTCGTTGCGCGGGAAGTTTTTCGGCGCGGCGCCGGTGCCCGAAGCGCCGAGCGCGATCTCGATCAGTGCCGGCAGCGTCGGGTTGGTCACGTACTTGCCGAAGCCGACCGTCGCGTCGCCGTCGAGATAGGGCTTCGAGTTGTTGAAGCGATCCTTGTCGGGCAGGCCGATGATCACTTCGTTGATCAGCGGATGGCCGAGCCGCGAGACTTGCGTCCAGGCGCCGCCGTTGATCGCCGCCGTGTTGTAGCCGCTCTTCGGCGCCTTGCTCAGGAGCTGGCCCTGACGCAGGCTGGCCGTGGTCCAGCCGCCGATCACCGGGTCGCCGCCAGCGACGAGGCAGCTCGTCGGCACTTCCAGCTCGAGCGAGGTGACGTTCTTGTATTTCAGGTCGTCGGTGCCGGCATCTTTCTGCGTCGGATCGAGCACGAATGCGGCTTCGGCGGGGCTGAAGTCGGCAGCACCGGGGACGTTGATCAGGTCGAAGATCACGCCAAGGTTGACGGCGAACGGATCCTTTCGCTGGCCGACGAAGAGCCTGCCCTGCCCGGTGCAGCCCGGGATGGTGATGTCGTAGATGTGCTGGTTGGCATAGCCGGCATAGTCGGGAATGGTCTTCGTGCCGATGTTGTCCGACGGCTTGTTGAAGATCGCGCTGCCGCCGGCCATGTTGGTGATCGCACCGGCCGAGGGACCTGTGCGGGTGCCCGTGCGGCGATCGCCGCGGACGATGTCGACGGTGAAGGTCTCGTTGACGTTCAACGCCGCTGCGTTCGGCGCGCTGACCTGGCCCGACTGCGTGAGCGGAATGGCGACGGCGACACCGTTGATCGGTAGCGTCGTGCCCTTGAATGTGCTGTTGAAGCGGAACTGGAAGGTGATGTCTTCCTTGCCGTCGCCGTTGTTGTCGATGTGGATCTCGTACAGCGCGTTGTTGTCGAGCTTGAAGTAGTTCGGGCCGCCGTAGGCGTCCTGCAGCGGCAGGTAGTTGGCGACCAGCGTGACGTAGCCGGTGCGTCCAGGCTCGTAGCTGTTGAACATGTAGAAGTCGGTACCGTCGACCTTTGGCGTGTTCGTGATCGCCGGCGCTTCGCGGTGGCTCGAGGCCTGAGCTTGCATGCCTGCGAGGCTACACAGCGCCGCGATGGCGGCGACGACGGGCAGCATGCGCGCCTTGGCAAGGGGACTGTTTTGCTTCATTCATGGCTCCTGATTGGATATGACCTGGAAACGTTTTCGACCATCCGGGGTGCACCGACCTGGGCGACTACCTCCTTGAGGTAGCGCCTGCATACGGAATCCGATGCGCAGCGGATGCGGCCGTGGAGAGTTTCTTTGCGGTACGGTCGCGGCGATGTCGGACAACCGGCCGGCTCCGGGAGAGACGGCAGGTAAGGTGTGCGTCCCGTCACCGACCAACGACGACCCAAACTGCTGAAGGCTGAGTCATGAATCTGCCCACCCGACGGCTCTTCGCTCTTCGTGCCATGCCAAGACTCGCGGTGTCGATGCTTGTCGCGGGCCTCGGTGTCGGCCAGGGCTTGGCACGCGCGACCGACGCGTGCACCGCCAGCAGCGCCCGCGCCGCAGTGCCGGTCGTCGAGCTCTACACCTCCGAGGGCTGCAACTCCTGCCCGCCGGCCGATCGCTGGCTGTCGAAGCTGAGGGCCGATCCGGCCGTGGTGGCGCTGGCCTTCCACGTCGACTACTGGGACCGGCTCGGCTGGAAGGACCGCTTTGCCAGTGCCGCCTTCACCGAGCGGCAGGCAATCCAGCAGGCGAGCAACGGTGCTCGCTTCAGCTACACGCCGCAAATCGTCGTCGACGGCCGTGATCGAACGGACTGGCAGTCAGCAGCCGTGCCCTCGGCAGCCCGGCCTGCCGCGCCGATTGAAGTGACGCTGACGCGCGATGGCGATCGCGTTGTGGCAACCGTTGTGCCGGGTGCGAGCGCACCGAAGAAACTCGCGGCCTACTGGGCCGTCACCGAGCAGGGCCATGTCAGCGCAGTGAAGGCCGGCGAGAACGACGGCGTGACGCTGCACCACGACTTCGTGGTCCGCGAGTACGAGCCGGTGTCGGCCTGGGCCGCCCAGAGCGGTGCGGCGGAGACCTTGCGCTTCAGGCCGAGTCGGCCGGCCGATCCGGCGCATCCGCGCAGCGTCAACCTCGTCGTCGTCGATGCGGCCAGCGGCCGACCGGTGCAGGCGCTGAAGATCAGCTGCTGAGCGGACGCGTCCGCTCAGCAGCTTCGCTGCCCCGCCGGGGTCGCTCTCAGTCGGCGCGCAGGGCCTTCTTCAGCTCGACGCCGATCTCCGGTCTGGCAGCGAACGGATCGGTCGGGTTGCGGCCCTGAACCACGTCTTCGAGCCGCGTCTGCACGCTGGCCAGCGCGTGTGGGTGGCTGAAGACGTAGAAGCGATCGGCGTCGACGGCATCGAACACGTAGCGCGCGATGTCGGCGGCGCTCAGCTTGCCGCGGCCGACGGCGCGGTCGTTCATCGCCTTGCCGATCAGCTGGCTCTTCGTCGGCTTGTCGGCGGCGAGCGCGTCGGGCCGGTTGCGTTGGCTTTCGGTGATGCCGGTCGGTACGAAGAACGGGCACAGCACCGAGGCGCCGATCTGGTCGGTGACGAGGCGCAGGTCCTGGTACAGCGTTTCGCTCAGCGCCACGACCGCGTGCTTGCTGACGTTGTAGATGCCCATGTTGGGCGCGTTAATGAGCCCGGCCATCGAAGCGGTGTTGACGATGTGCCCTTCGTACGCAGAGTCTTGCTCGGCCGCAGCCAGCATCAGCGGCGTGAACACGCGCACGCCGTGTGCCACCCCCATGAGGTTCACACCGATGACCCATTCCCAATCGGCCAGCGTGTTCTCCCAGATCAGGCCACCGGCGCCCACGCCGGCGTTGTTGAACACCAGGCTCGGTGCGCCGAAGCGTGCCACGGTCGCGGCGCCCAACGCCTCGACCTCGGCCGCCTTGGCCACGTCGACGCGGAACGGCAGCACCTTCGCGCCGAGGCCTTCGATCTCCGCAGCGGCCTTGTCGAGCGCGTCTTGCTGCACGTCGGC
>JAYVNL010000078.1:0-17776 GCA_043758495.1 Rhizobacter sp. | reverse complement strand
CCGCCATGTTCTCGACGATGCCGAGGATCGGCACGCCGACCTTCTCGAACATCTTGATGCCCTTCTTGGCATCGAGCAGGGCGATGTCCTGCGGCGTCGTGACGATGACGGCGCCGGTCAGCGGTACGCGCTGGCTGAGGGTGAGCTGGATGTCGCCGGTGCCGGGCGGCATGTCGACGATCAGGTAGTCGAGGTCGCGCCAGTTGGTCTGGCGCAGCAGCTGCTCTAGCGCCTGCGTGACCATCGGGCCGCGCCAGATCATCGGGTTGTCCTGCTCGACGAGAAAGCCGATCGACATCACCTGGACGCCGTAGTTCTCCATCGGCTCCATCGTCTTGCCGTCGACAGAATCGGGTCGGCCGTCGATGCCCATCATCATCGGCTGGCTCGGGCCGTAGATATCGGCATCGAGGATGCCGACCGCGGCACCTTCGGCGGCCAGCGCCAGCGCCAGGTTCACAGCCGTCGTGCTCTTGCCGACGCCGCCCTTGCCCGACGCGACGGCGACGATGTTCTTCACGTTCGCCAGCAGCTGGACGCCGCGTTGCACCGAATGCGCGACGACCTTCGAAGTCACCGCAACGCTCACGTTGCCGACCTCCGGCACCGATCGTGCCGCCTCGATCAGCGTCCGCCGCAGCGCGTCGGCCTGCGACTTCGCCGGGTAGCCGAGCACGACCTCGAAGGCGACGTCGCCGCCTTCGATGCGCAGGTTGCGGAGCTGCTTCGCAGCGACGACATCGATGCCGGTGAGCGGGTCGACGACGGCGCGCAGCGCCTGCAGGAGATCGGATTCTTGGACAGCCATGAGGAGACGAGAAGGTGCGGGTCGGGCCGCAACCGCGACCCTGCCGAGCAGTCTAGCGCCCTCGCGCCAGTACGACGCCGAGCTCCTGTAGGCCGACCGGCTTGACGAGGTGGGCGTCGAAGCCGGCGGCGCGCGACTGCTTGCCGTCACGCTCCTGTTGGGCCCAGCCGGTGACGGCGACGATGATCGGCGGCTCGCCGCCCTGCCCTGCCGCCGTGCGCTCGCGCAGGCGCCGACAGACCTCGTAGCCGCTCATGTCGGGCAGGCCGATGTCGAGGAGCAGGGCCTGCGGCTGCAGCGCCGCCGCCATCTCGAGCGCCTCGCCACCGTTGCGGGCGACATGCGCGTCGTGGCCGGCCAGGCCGAGCAGCATCACCAGGGCGTCGGCAGCGTCGTCGTTGTCCTCGACGACGAGGATGCGCAGGCCGGTGCCGATGATCGCCGCCAGATTGGCCGGCGCCGTCGCCGGCGGGTCCAAGGCGGCCGGAGCCGCGGCGCGTGTCGGCACGTCGAGGCCAGCCTGGCGCAGCGCCTCGACGGCGACCTTCTCACGCGTCATGTCGCCGACGAGGCCGAGCAGCCGCGGCGTGCCGTCGCCGTCGCGCTGGCCGCTGGCGCGGATCCAGATGTGGCGGATGGCGCCGTCGCGGCGCCGGATCCGGCACTCGACATCGAGAACGCCCACATGCGAGGTCGCCTCGCGAAATGCCGTCTCCACGCGGGCCCGGTCGTCGGCGACGACGTGGCCGAGGAAGTGCTGGTAGCTCCAGTCGGGGATCGGCTCGTCGTAGCCGAAGATGCGGTCGTGGCGCAGGCTGTGCAGGACGGCGTCGCCGAGCAGTTCCCACTGGCCGAGCCCGGCGGCGTCGAGCGCGAACCGCAAGCGCACATCGCTCTCGCGCAGCCGGCCCTCGATGGCCTTGCGCTCGGTCACGTCGATGGCATTGGTGACGAGGAGCCGCCGCCCCGAAGCGTCGCGGCCGATCGGCGCTGTGAAGAAATGCCAGAGGCGCTTGACGCCGTTCGCCGTCGTCACCTGACGCTCGCCGCTGTCGATGCGGGCCTTCAGCGAGAACAGCGAGTCGATGTGCTGGCGCATGAAGCCGTTGCGCTCCGGATAGGCCTTCGCCGCCCAGTCGGCGATGGTGGCGAGCTCGTCACGACGGTAGCCGGTGCCGTCGATCCAGGCGTCGTTGACGAGCAAGACACTGCCGTCGTCGGCAAACGCCATCGTCGGCACGGCCATGTCCATGACGACGCGTCGCAGCTTCGCTTCGGCGTCGCGCAGCGCCTTCTCCGTCTTCTTGCGCTCGGAGATGTCGCGAAACACGAGCACGGCGCCGACGACGCCGTTTTCCGGCGACCGGATCGGCGCGACGCTGTCTTCGACCGGCCGCTCCACGCCGTCCCTGCCGAGTAGCAGCTTGTGGTGGCCGACGCTGACCGCCTCGCCGTCGCGCAGCACCGGCGCGAGCGGGCTGGCCACGACCTGGCGGGTCGCTTCGTCGACGACCCGGAACACACCGCTCAGCTCCTTGCCCGCGGCCTCCGCCTCGGTCCAGCCGGTGAGCGCTCCGGCGGCCGGATTCATGCTCGTGATGCGGCCGCTGGCATCGGTGGCGATGACGGCATCGCCGATGCTGGCGAGCGTGGTGCGCAGCTTGCCGGCTTCGGCGCCGAGGCCGGCCTCGGCGCGGTCGCGCGCTGCCAGATAGCGCACCAGCAGCGCCACGAACGCGAGCACGCCGAGGACTGCCGCGACGCCGGTGACGACGTCGGCGACCAGTGCGTTTCGGTAACTTTTTGCCGCGCCTTCCTCGTGGGCGGCGCGCATCTCCCGCTCGCTCGCCTCAAGGGCGGCGCCGCTCGCCTGCAGCGAAGCCGTTGTCTGCCGGTCGGCGCCGAGCATCATGATCTGCTGCATCGCCGCGAAGCCGCTGCGGTCGCGCACCGCGACGGCGAGATCGAGCTCGCCGAACCGGGTGTCGAGCCGGCGGCGCAATTCGGCCAGGTGGGCCTTCCGCTGGGGATCGTCGCGCAGCAGCGCCTGCAGGTTCTCGACCTCGCGGCCGACCGCTTGCACGGCAGCGCGATACGGCTGCAGATATTCGGGCTTGCCGGTGATCACGTAGCCGCGCTGGTCGACTTCGGCCTGCGCCGCGAGGCCGAGCACGCCCTGCAGCGACAGCAGGACCTCGTTGCTGTGCTTGACGAGCGTCGCGTCGCGGCGCAGCTGGCCCACGTTCTCGAACGTGAACGCCAGGTTGACGGCCAGCAGCACCAGGGCCAGGGCGGTACCGGCCAGCAGGGCCGGACTGATGTTGCTCTTCATCGGGAACGGCATTCTGGCAGAGCGTCCTTAAAATCAACGGTTTTCCCGCTCCGCTCCGTCGCTCCCCATGCTCCGCAAGCTGTTCGTCACGACGGCCCTGCCGTACGCCAACGCGCCGTTCCACATCGGCCACATGATGGAGTACATCCAGGCCGACGTGTGGGTGCGCTTCCAGCGCCAGCGCGGCCACGAGGTTCACTTCGTCTGCGCCGACGACGCCCACGGCGCGCCGATCATGATCGCCGCCGAGAAGGCCGGCAAGACGCCGCAGCAGTTCGTGGCCGAGATTGCCGCGGGCCGCAAGCAGTACCTCGACGGCTTCCACATCGCCTTCGACAATTGGCACTCGACCGACGGCGCCGAGAACCATGCACTGGCGCAGGACATCTACCGCGCATTGCGCAAGGACGACCTCATCGACGTCAGAAGCGTCGAGCAGTTCTTCGATCCCGTGAAGGGCATGTTCCTGCCCGACCGCTATATCCAGGGCGAGTGCCCGGTCTGCGGTGCCGAAGACCAGTACGGCGACAGCTGCGAGGTCTGCGGCTCGGTCTACTCGCCGACGGCGCTCAAGAACCCGCGCTCGACGCTGAGCGGCGCGGCGCCGGTGCTGAAATCGAGCGAGCACTACTTCTTCAAGCTGTCTTCGGAGCGCTGCCTCGACTTCCTGAAGGCATGGACGCACGACCAGGACCGCCTGCAGCCCGAGGTTCTGCACAAGATCAGCGAGTGGTTCAAGGTCGACGAGCAGGGCCACGGCGGCCTCGCCGACTGGGACATCAGCCGCGACGCACCCTACTTCGGCATCGAGATCCCCGACGCGCCGGGCAAGTATTTCTACGTCTGGCTCGACGCTCCGGTCGGCTACCTCGCGTCGCTGAAGAACTGGTTCGACAAGGGCGGCGCCAAGGATCGCGGCGAGCCGAGATCGTTCGACGAGTTCATGGCCGATCCCGCTGTCGAGCAGATTCATTTCATCGGCAAGGACATCACCTACTTCCACACCCTGTTCTGGCCGGCAATGCTGCACTTCAGCGGCCGCAAGGTGCCCGACCGCATCTACGTGCACGGCTTCATCACGGTGAGCGGCGAGAAGATGAGCAAGAGCCGCGGCACCGGCATCTCGCCGCTGCGCTATCTCGAGCTCGGGATGAATGCGCAATGGCTGCGCTACTACATCGCCGCCAAGCTGAACGCGCACGTCGAGGACATCGACTTCAATCCCGATGACTTCACGGCGCGCGTCAACAGCGACCTGATCGGCAAGTACGTGAACATCGCCAGCCGTGCGGCTGGCTTCCTCGCAAAGCAGTTCGACGGTCGGCTCGGCGACTCGACCGGAGAGCCCAGCACGATCGTCGCCGAGGTGCGCGCACCGGCCGACGAGATCGCAGCGCTCTACGAAGGCCGCGAGTTCGGCAAGGCGCTGCGCCGCATCATGGAGCTGGCCGACAAGGTCAACGGCGACTACGACCGGCAGGAGCCCTGGAAGCTGGCCAAGGGCGGCGACGCGGAGCGAGCGCGCCTGCAGGCGGTGTGCTCCCGAGCCATCGAAGCATTCCGGCTGCTCACGATCTACCTCGCGCCGGTGCTGCCGGCGCTCACCGACGAGGCGCGCCGCTTCCTGAAGGTCGACTCGCTGGCATGGAGCGAGACCGGCCGCGACCTCGTCGCCGAGCAGCATGCGATCGGAACGTACAAACACCTGATGCAGCGCGTCGACGCAAAGCAGCTCGATGCGCTCTTCGACACGCCCTCGCCTGCGACCGCGGCGGCGGCGGCGCCGGCGCTGCCGGTGAGCGCGCAGATCGCCCTGCCTTCACCGGGCGGAGAAAGAATTGAACCGGCCATCGCGATCGACGACTTCGCGAAGATCGACCTGCGCGTCGCCCGCATCGTCGCCTGCGAGAAGGTCGAGGGCTCGACCAAGCTGCTCAAGCTCACCCTCGACGTCGGCGAGGCGACCACGCGCACCGTCTTCAGCGGCATCCAGTCGGCTTACGCGCCGGAGCAGCTCATCGGCAAGCTCACCGTCGTCGTCGCCAACCTGGCCCCGCGCAAGATGAAGTTCGGTGTCAGCGAAGGCATGGTGCTGGCGGCGTCGCATGCCGACGAGAAGTCGCAGCCGGGCCTCTACGTGCTCGAGCCGCACGCCGGCGCCGTGCCCGGCATGCGCGTGCGCTGAGCCGCTGGCGACCGATGGCGGCCGAAGCCCTCGACGCCGTCCGCGAGTACCCCGACGCCGACTGGGGCGAGGCCGGCCCGACCCGCGGCGTCGAGGCCGTCGTCGAGAGCGGCCACGTCCTCGCCTTCCCGCACCTCGCCTTCACGTTCACCGACGACGAGCGCCGCTTCCTCGACCCGAAATGGGCCGACGGCAAGGCCAAGAACGTGTCGGTGCGCTGGCCTTCGGGTGAGTTGCGCGGCGCCGCCGGCGACGATGCCGATCTCGCCGCGCTGAAAGCCCTGATCGTGCGCTTCGCCGAGCAGAGCGAAGTCTGCGCGCTGCGCCTCTTCCCGCACTACCGCGGCACGCTGCGCCGGGGCAACACCTCGTTTCGGCCGGTCGACGTGTCGGGCCGTGCCCGCAGCTGGCGCCAGGACGACACCCGCCTGCACATCGACGCCTTCCCATCGAATCCGATGCACGGCACGCGGCTGCTGCGCGTGTTCTGCAACGTCAACCCGATCGGCGAGCCGCGGCGCTGGCGCGTCGGCGAGTGCTTCGAGGATCATGCGCGGCGCTACCTCGCTGCCATGGCGCCACCGCTGCCCGGCTCGGCGTGGCTCATGGCGGCCACCGGCATCACCAAGCGGCGGCGCACGCCCTACGACCACTTCATGCTGCAGCTGCACGACCTCGCCAAGGCCGACGCCGCCTTCCAGTCGACCAGCCCGCAGGCTCGCGTCGACTTCGCGCCCGGCACCACCTGGGTCTGTTTCAGCGACCAGGTGCTGCACGCCGCGATGGGCGGCCAGCACATGATGGAGCAGACCTTCTATCTCGACGCCGGCGCGCTCGCCGATCCCGCGAGTTCGCCGCTCGCCGTGCTCGAGCGGCTGACCGGGCGCCGGCTGCTCGACTGAAGCGAAGTAGTCCACGAAAAGGGGGCTTGTCGCGGCGCGGCGGCCGCGAGCCGTGCGATATCCTGCCTGCAGGCTGCTGAGGCGACGACATCGTGAGCTATCTCGACGAACTGAAACAGCAAGCCGCCGCCGCCCGGGCGCAGCAGAGCACCGACTTCGGCGCCCTCGATCGCAACATGCAGTTGGTCGAGTCGGCATGCACTTCGGCGTTGCGCTACTTCGGCGCCCTCGGCCAGCAGCTCAACGTCCTGCAGCCCGTCTCGAAGCTGGTCTTCCGCTTCGACAACAAGCACTCGTTCACGTCTCTGAAGCTCAGCGATTTCATCGCCGACGGGCGCCAGCGCAAGCTCCGCGACGCCGACGTCTTCGACCACGTGCTGCTGCGCTACAACCTGAAGACCGGCTTGCGCGTCAGCCTCGCCAAGGACTTCCCGCCCGAGATCGAAAAGCTCGAGGCCAAGCTGCAGCAATGCGGCGCCCTGTTCCAGAGCGAGCGCGTGCGCAGCCCGCAGACCGGCCGCTTCGTCGAGACGCGGTTCGACATCCAGGCCGACTTCCGCGCCTGGGTCAAGATCATTCCCGACCACGACAGCGGCTGGGTCCAGTTCCAGCTCGTCAACCTCGACGGCTTCGAGACCGTGTCGATCTCGTTTCCCGCCTTCGAGATCGGCTCGGCCCGGCTCGACGAGCTGGCACGCTGGATCGTCGGCGAGCCCAATACCTTCCTGCGCGACGGCCAGAACCTGCGCCGCGTCGTGGTCTGAGGCGGCTCCGCGAATAGACTCTGGTTTTCGTCCGGCGCTGCGTCATGCCCTTTTTCTGGAAACCCTACACCTCCGACACGACCTCGTTCATCGAGTCGCTGCGGGCCGCCAAGCCGTCGCTCGAGGACGAGCAGCGTCGTGGCCGCGCCCTCCTCTGGGACCGCCGCATCGACCGCGTCGCCGAGGCCGAGCACGACGATTCGCGGGTGCGCCAGCAGCCCTACGTCTATCAGACCAAGCAGTCCTGAGCGGCTGCCGCCGATCATGCGCGACCTGCCCGTCGCGGCCGATCCGGCCGTGGTCGACCACGTCGCCGTGGCCCGTCTCTACGGCGAGCCGCTGTTCGACCTGCCGACCGACCTCTACATTCCGCCCGATGCGCTCGAGGTCTTTCTCGAAGCGTTCGAAGGCCCGCTCGACCTGCTGCTCTACCTGATCCGCCGGCAGAACTTCAACATCCTCGACATCCCGCTCGCCAGCGTCACCCGCCAGTACCTGGCTTACGTGGAGCAGATCCGGCACAGCAACCTCGAGCTCGCCAGCGACTACCTGCTCATGGCGGCGATGCTGATCGAGATCAAGTCGCGGATGCTGCTGCCGCCGAAGAAGAGCGCCGACGGCAAGGAGGCCGAGGACCCGCGCGCCGAGCTCGTGCGGCGCTTGATCGAGTACGAGCAGATGAAGCTCGCCGCGGCCGGCCTCGATGCGCTGCCCATCCTCGGCCGCGACTTCATGCGCGCGCAGGCGGCCGTCGAAGAGTCGGCGGCGATGCGGCTGCCACAGGTCTCGGCCGCCGATCTGCGGGGCGCCTGGGCCGACATCGTCAAGCGCGCCAGCCTCAACCAGAATCACCGTGTGTCGCGCGAGATCCTGAGCGTGCGCGAGCACATGAGCATCGTGCTGAAGGCGCTGCAGGGTCGCCGCTTCGCGCTCTTCGAGGACCTGTTCGACGTGAGCCGCGGTGCCCCGGTGGTGGTGGTCACCTTCATCGCCCTGCTCGAGCTGGCGCGCGAACATCTGCTCGAGGTGACACAGGCCGAGGCCTTCGCGCCGATCTATGTGCGGCTGGCTTACGAACCGACCTGAGGCACGCTACCGGCCGGCGAGCTTGAAGGAGATCATCGCCCGCAACTTGTTCGGGAGCACTGGCTTGATGAGCAGATGGAAGTCGTGTTCGAGCGCTTCCTTGTCGTGCCCCGTCATGCTGCTGCCAGTGACGACGATCGCCGGCACGCTGCTGCCGAAGCGACGACGCACGGCGTCGATCGCGGCGACGCCGGTCGTGCCGTGCTCGAGCCGGTAGTCGGCGATGACCAACGATGGCCTGGCTTGTGCCGCACCGACCGTTTCCGCCCAGGCCACTGCCGCGGCGACGCTGTCGAGCGAGACGATCGCGGCGCCCCAGCCGGCGAGCAGCACCTCGAGGCCTTCGCGCACCGCCGGCTCATCTTCCACGATCACGATCAGCCGGCCGTCGAGCGTGATGCCGACCGGCCCCTTGCCCGGCTCCGACCGGGTCAGCGTGCGCGCCACCTTGCCGACCGGCAGCTCGAGCGTGAAGACCGAGCCGCGGCCCGTCTGCGACGCCAGCCGGACCGGCGTGGCCATCAGCGCCGCCAGCCGCTTGACGATCGCCAGGCCGAGGCCCAGCCCCTTCTTCTGCTCGGTCGCGACGGCCTGCACGCCGGGCACCTGGTAGAACTCTTCGAAGACGCGAATGCGCTCTTCCTCGCCGATGCCGGGCCCCGTGTCCCAGACCTGCAGCAGCAGCTTGTCGCCGCGCTTCCGGCAGCTCACGAGCACGGTGCCGTCGGCCGTGTAGCGGATCGCGTTGGAGACGAGGTTGCGAACGATGCGCTCGACCAGCAACGGGTCGGCGAGCGCCACATGGCGGCCGCCACGGATCCGCAAGCCGAGGCCCTTCTCGAACGCCGATGGCTCGAAGTGGAGCCGGATCTTGCGGAAGATCTCGCCGACTTCGAAGCTCTCCGGGTTGACCTCGACGCCGCCGCTGTCGATCCGCGTGATGTCGAGCAGTTCGCTGAAGAGGCCTTCGAGCGCATCGACCGATTCGTTGATGCTGTTGACGAGCTGCGCCACCTCGGGCTCGTGGGTGCGCGACCGCAGCGCCTCGGCGAACAGGCCCATCGCGTGCAGCGGCTGGCGCAGGTCGTGGCTGGCGGCGGTGAAGAACTGGGTCTTGGCGCGGTTGGCGATCTCTGCCTCGTGGCGGGCCGCTTCAGCCACCGCCTTCTCGGCCCGCAACTGCACCGCCAGCGCCTCGGTGCGCAGCTTCAGCGCCGTGACCTTGTCGAACGAATCGCGATAGGTGCGGCCGAGCAGCATCGTCATCGCCATCGCCACCGCCATCACCGCCGCCACCTGCCAGCTCACGGCCGTGTCCTGCTGGGCCATGCGGCCGATCGACGGCACGAAGATGAGCAGCACGAAGACGATGAACAGGCGGTACTGCGGCGCCAGGATGGGCACGCAGGCAACGCAGAAGGTGTAGGTGACGAGCACCAGCGCGAGCAGATGCAGGCCGGTGCCGTACGGCGAGAACAGCCAAGCCGCCACGCCCCAGAGCGCGCCCGACGCCAGCACCCCCGCCTGCCACACGCGCAGCCGACGCTCCAATGCGGCGGCCTCGGTCGGCTCGCTGTGCTCGAAGCGCAGCGCCAGCCAGGCACGCACCAGCCAGACCGCCGCGAACAGCAACCCCCAGACGAGCCGCGGCGCCCGCGGCGCGACGTCGGCGAAGACCATCTCGATGATGACCGCGCCGATGCCGTGGCCGGCCAGCGACGTGCGGTTGAAGGCGAAGGTGCCGCGTACGTGATCGCGCAGCAGCAGGAAGCTGTCGAGCGGCGCTTCCTTGACCGGCGCCCGACCCGGTGGCGACGCCGGCGTGCCGGCGACGGCGCTCAATGCATGGGCCGCGACAGCCAGGGCGCGACCGAGCCGTGGGTTGACATCTGGCTCACCGCCAGCACCGCCTGCGTGCGCGAGTTGACGCCGAGCGTGCGCAGCACCGCGGCGACGTGGTCCTTGACGGTCTCCACCGAGAGGTTGAGCTCGCGCGCGATGAGCTTGTTCGACTGGCCGCGCAGCAGCAGGCCGAGCACGTCGGTCTGGCGCGGCGTGAGCTTGAACGCCGCCAGCGCCGGTGGCTTCGCTGCGTCGGCGCCGGCGGCGGCTGCGACCGCATGCATCGCTGCGTCGGCGTCGTCTGCAAGTGGCTCGCCATCGCTGCGCATCGTCATCGGCGGCACGTAGATGCCGCCCGACATGACGATATTGAGCGCTTCGGTGAGGATCTCGTTGCTGGCCCGCTTGGGCACGAAGCCCATGGCGCCGAGGTCGATGGCGCGGATGACGTCGGCGCTGCGGTCCGAGGCCGAGACGACGACGACGGGAACGGACGGCCAGCCGGCACGCAGCTCGGCGAGCAGCTCGAAACCGTCGGCGTCGCCGAGGCGCAGGTCGAGCAGCATCAGATCGAATCCGCCGTCGGCGGCGAGCGCCTCGCGCGCCGCCCGCGCACCGTTCACACCCACCACCGAGACATGGCTGCCCATGCCCTGGATCACGTTCTGCAGGGCCTGCAGGATGAGCGGGTGGTCGTCGATCAGCAGGACTTTCATCACTTGACCTTCATGCAAATCGGCGACCCACCGACTCGGCGACGCAGACTGGCTTGTCCGATCCTTCGCGCTCCATCGTCACTTCGACCGTGACCTGGGCGCCGCCCTCGAGCGGCTCGTACTTCAGCAGCTTGAAATGGCCGCGCAAGCGGCTGCCGCTTGGTACCGGCGCCGGGAAGCGGACCTTGTTGAGGCCGTAGTTCACGCCCATCTTCGTGCCTTCGACCGAGAACGCCGAAGCGGCCATCTCCGGCAGCAGCGACAGCGTGAGAAAGCCGTGGGCGATCGTCGCGCCGAACGGGCCCTGCCTGGCCCGCTCGGTATCGAGGTGAATCCACTGGTGGTCGCCGGTGGCATCGGCGAACAGCTGGATGCGCTCCTGGGTGACGGTGATCCAGTCGCTGACGCCGATCGACTGGCCCACGAACGACTGCATGGCGGCGATGGACTCGAAGGTTTTCATCGATTCAATTCACCCAGGTGATGACGGGCGCCCACTGATCGCGATCGCCGGAAAAGCGCGTCGAAGCGACGTCCCACAGCGTCAGGCCATGGGCCGCGAGGTGAACGTAGTTCTGGGTGTCGCGCAGGAAGCCGAGCAGCGGCACCCGCACGCCTTCGAGGAAGGTGCGCAGCTGGTCGGTCGAGATCGTGCCTTCGCGTGTGCGCATGCCGACGACGGCTAGGTGGACCTTGTCGCTGCGCCGGTGCATCAGCAGCTGGTCGATGAAGTCGTGCGTCGCGTGGATGTCGAAGATGCTCGGCTGCAATGGAATCAGCACCTTGTCGGCCAGCTTCATCACTTCGTCGAGGCGCTTGCCGTGAAGACCCGCCGGCGTGTCGAGGACGACGTGCGTGGTTCCCTTCGGCGGCCGCACGATCTCGCCGCCGCTCGTCTCCCAGGCACTGATCTTCGGCAGCCCCGCCGGTCGCAAACCGAGCCAGGTGCGCGACGACTGTTGGCGGTCGACGTCGCCCAGCATCACCGCTCGGCCGCGCGAGGCGAGGTAGCCTGCGAGGTTGGTCGACAGCGTCGTTTTCCCGACGCCACCCTTCGGGTTGGCGACCACGATCACCGGCATGCAGGCCTCCGTCCTCGTTTTCCGGGTATGTTAGTGCCATGGCCGATCCGATCCCGCCCGCATCGGCGCCTCTTGTCGCGGCCGGCGCCGAGATCCTCGTGCTCGTTGCTCATCCCGAGCTCGAGCAATCGCGCGTCAACAGCCGCCTCCTCCGTGAAGCCCTCGCTCTGCAAGCCGGCGACGCCACCGGGCGCTACGAGGTGCGCGACCTCTACGCGCTCTATCCCGATTACCTGATCGACGTCGCCGCCGAACAGCAGGCGCTGGCGGCCGCTCGGCTCGTCGTCTGGCAGCAGCCGGTGCACTGGTACGGCATGCCGCCGCTGCTTAAGCTCTGGCTCGACGACGTGCTTGCGTTCGGCTGGGCCTACGGGCCCGACGGCACGGCCCTTCGCGGCAAGGACCTCTGGCTCGTCGCCACCACCGGCGGCCCGGAGGACTCCTACCGCCCCGACAGCTACAACCGCTATTTCTTCGACGCCTTCCTGCCGCCCTACGAGCAAACGGCCGCGCTCTGCGGCATGCGCTTCCTGCCGCCTTTGCTGCTTCACGGCGCCCACAAGGCGAGCGACACCGAGATCGCGAACCACGCCGGTGCCTACACGGCGCGCCTGTCCGACTATCCGCGCTGGCCCGAGCTTGCCGATGTGGCCGAATGCATCGCCTGCGACGTGCCGCTGACGGCGCGGCCGATGGAAAACCTCGCCGAGGAAGCGGCTTGATGCCGGCCCGGCATGGATAGCGGCTCCTGGCTGCTCGGCAGCCTCGTCTACCTCGGCGCCGCGGTGATCGCGGTGCCGGTGGCGAGGTTCCTCGGCCTCGGCTCGATCATCGGCTACCTCGGTGCCGGCATCCTCATCGGGCCGTGGGGACTGAAGCTGGTCACGGACCCGAAGGACATGCTGCACTTCGCCGAGTTCGGCGTCGTCCTCATGCTGTTCCTGGTCGGTCTCGAGCTCGTGCCGCAGCGGTTGTGGTCGCTGCGCAAGCCGATCTTCGGCTGGGGCAGCCTGCAGCTGTTCGGCTCGGCGGCACTGCTGGCCGCCGCCGCCGTCGCGTTCGGGAGGAGCGGGTTCGCCAGCTGGCTCGACTGGCGACTCGCCGTCGTCGCCGCTTTCGGCCTGGCACTGTCGTCGACGGCGATCGGCCTCGGCGTGCTCGCCGAGCGCAACCTGATGGCGACGACCTCGGGCGAAAGCGTGCTTTCGGTGTCGCTGCTGCAGGACATCGCCGCGATCCCGATCCTGGCGCTGCTGCCCTTCCTCGCCGTGGCCGCTGGCACCAGTGACGGCGCCGGCTGGCTCGGCCCCGCCAAGGCCATCGGCACCATCGCCGTCGTCATCCTCGGCGGCCGGTTGCTGCTGCGGCCGGCGCTGCGCTGGGTCGCCAAGAGCGACTCGCCCGAGATCTTCACGGCGGCGTCGCTGCTGCTCGTCGTCGCCACGGCGGCGCTCATGAACGCGGTCGGCCTGTCGATGGCGCTCGGCGCCTTCCTGGCCGGCGTGCTGCTCGCCGAGAGCGAGTACCGGCGCGAGCTCGAGACCGACATCGAGCCGTTCAAGGGCCTCCTGCTCGGCCTCTTCTTCATCGCCGTCGGCATGAGCATCGACTTCGCGGTCGTGCGCGAGCGGCCGTTCCTGATTGCCGCCGTGGTCGTCGGCTTTCTCGCCGTCAAGGCCGGCGTGCTCTGGGCGATGGCGCGGGCGATGCCGATCCCGAAGCCGGAGCGGCCGGTCTTCATCATCCTGCTGGCCCAGGGCGGCGAGTTCGGCTTCGTCGTCTTCCAGACGGCGGCGCAGGCTGGCGTCATCACTGCGCCGGAGTCGTCGTTGCTGGTCGCTGCGGTCGCGATCTCGATGCTGCTGACGCCGCTGCTGCTGGTCGCCGCCGACCGCTGGCTGATCCCGCTGCTGGCGGGATCGAAAAAAGCGCGTCTTGCCGAGATCAGCGAGCCGCAACACGCCCGCGTGATCATCGCCGGCTCGGGCCGCTACGGCCAGATCGTCGGCCGCATGCTTTTCGTCAACGGCATCACGCCGACCATCCTCGACCACGACGCCGAGGCCATCGACGGCCTGCGCCGCTTCGGCTGGCGCGCCTTCTACGGCGACGCGACGCGGCTCGACCTGATGCGCACTGCCGGTGCCGCCGAAGCGAGCCTGCTCGTCCTCGCCATCGACGACATCGAGCAGAGCGTCGACGTCGCCCGCATGGTGAAGGAGAACTTCCCCGGCCTCACGATCGTCGCCCGCGCCCGCAACGTCCAGCACTTCTACGAGCTGCACGAACTCGGCGTCGCATTCATCGAGCGCGAGACCTTCGACTCGGCGCTGATGAGCGCGCGCAGCGCCCTCGAGCATCTCGGCTGGCAGCCGCACCAGGCGCGCAACCTGGCGCTGCGCTTTCGCCGCCACAACGTCGCGCAGCTGCGCCAGATGGCACCGCACCGCAAGGACGAAGCGAAGCTGATCGCGGCGGCGCGGCAGGGCCGCCAGCAGCTCGAGGAGCTGTTCGCGCTCGAGCGCCAGCAGGCGGAGGAGCGCAAGGCGCGGGCAGGCTGGAGCGCCGCCGCCGAGCCGCCGTCGAGCGGATCGAGCTGAGGCGTCGGCCCGGGTCGGCTACGGCGGACTCGAGCCCGCGACCCGCAGCGCGGCACGGCGGCGTCGGGCGAATTCCATGGCCCAGATCGCGAGCAGCGTGAGCACGTCGCCGATCAGGTGCGTGCGCTGCGACGCGCTCGCCGAGGCTGGCGTCAGCGTCGGCTCCAACAGTTGCCGGACCGGCGCGACGGTGGGCACTGCCGCCGGTTCGACTTGCTTGATGAGAGCGAGCGTGGCGTGTCGCTGGACCGACACGGTGGTGATCGCGTCGACGCTTTCGTAGGCGTAGACGCAGAACAGCACCGAGACGATCAGCGTCGTGAGCAGCGACGGATGGCGCCGCATCGACGAGAACGCCAGCAGGCCACCGACGACGACGACGTACAGCGTCCAGTAGGCCTGCAGCGCATTCGAACGCTCGAAGTAGAGCTGGATCAGTTCGTTGTACGGCATGGCGATCTTTCGGAAATCAAATTGCCCACCAGTGTCGCACCGCGAGGTAGAACACCGGCGCGGCGAACGAGAGCGAATCGAGCCGGTCGAGCATGCCGCCGTGGCCTTCGATCATCGTGCCCCAGTCCTTGACGCCGCGGTCGCGCTTGATGGCCGACATCACCAGGCCGCCGCCGAAGCCGGTGAGGCAGACGAGCAGCGACACGAGCCCCGACTGCAGCAGCGTGAACGGCGTGACCCAGTGGAGCGAGGCGACGCCGCCGATGAGGCCCTCCAGCGTCTTCGATGGCGACAGCACCGGTGCGATCCTGCGCTTGCCAAGCAGCTGGCCCCAGATGTACTGGAGCACGTCGCCGCCCTGGACGACGATGACGAGCCAGGCGATGAGGAACACGCTGCGGCCTTCGAAGCCGGTGATGTCGAGTGCCAGCAAGGCCGGCAGGAAGGACAGGCAGTAGACGCAGACCATGAGGCCCCACTGCAGCGTCGCGATGCGGCCCAGGAAGCGGTCGCGGTCGGTGCCGCTGCAAGCGACGATCGGCAACATAAGGAACGCCACAACGGGAATGAAGACCTCGAAGAGTCGCTCCCAGCCGCCACGCACGAGCACGTACTGCAGTGGCAGCACGAGATAGAACATCGCCGCCAGCACCGCGTGGTCGGCGGCCGGCGTGGCGCAGAGCGTCGTGTACTCGCGCAGGGCGACGAAGGACATGAAGGCGAAGAGGACGACAGTGACCGTCGGGCCGGCCAGCAGCGAGACGCTGAGCAGCAACACCATCACCCACCAGGCCTTGATGCGGCTGTTGAGGTTGTCGATGACGGTATGGCTTCGCCCTCGCGCGAAGCGCAGCTTGAGCGCCGCGCCGACCACCGAAGCGACGACCAGCACCGAGAACGCGCCGGCGAGCAGGAGCTGCTTGGTCTGCAGCAGCGACTCGTCGTTCAAGGCCGGTCGCCAGTCCCGGGTTGCAGTGCGAGGACCGCGGCCTCGGCGCGGCGCATGAAGGTTGCCTTGTCTTCGCCAGCTATGGCACGCAACGGCGCGCCGTAGCTGACCGTGCACAGGACCGGCACGGGAAACCAGCGGCCCTTGGGCATGGCGCGGCCGGCGTTGTCGATCCACACCGGCACGAGCTCGACGGCCGGTCGGCTCTGGCCGAGATAGAAGAGGCCGCCCTTGAATGGCAGCAGCGGCGCGGCGGTGGCGTTGCGCGTGCCTTCGGGAAAAAGGATCAGCGAGTCGCCGTGATCGAGCGCACCGATCATGCAGTTCAACGGCGTGGTTGCGATCCAGGCCGAGGCACGGTCGATGGGCAGCACGTCGAAGACGTGGCGTGCGAGAAAGCGGCGCAGTGCCGAGCGGTCCCAGTAGTCGCTGCCGGCGACCGGCCTCGGGTTGCGAGACGACCTAGGCAGCGTCGCCCGGATCAGCGCGATGTCGCCGTGGCTCGCGTGGTTCGCGAAGAAGACGCATGGCGCGGCGCAGTTCGGAGCCGGCGGTCCGATCGCCCGGACACCGGCGATCGCCTGGGCGGCGACGCGGATCGCGAAGCCGATCGCCCGCCCCCCGGCACAGGACAGTGGATACGGTGGCGCCCTCACTGCAAGGCTCGGCCGCGAGGCGCCGGGGCGGCCCGTCGTCACTGTCAGGGATCGAGGCATGGACGCTCGTGCTACGGGATGCGAAGGGAGCAGGGACCAAACGGGGTGAGCCCGGGCATCGTACCGCTCTGCATCGCCGGCAGTGTCGGTATCGCAGCAACGATTCGACGCCGTGCGCCTGGCCTGGGAACAAGGCGAATCCCAACGATGCGCCGACCTCGAGTCGGTGGCCCGCAAAGCCCGGCGCTACGTCGAACGACAGGCTGGAAACGACTCGGGCCAGGAAAGAGGATCGACGTCCCCGCACGCCTGAAATGCCGGCCGACTGAACAGGTAGCCCTGCATCAGGGCGACACCCTCGCTCAGGAAGAAGTCTCGCTCGCCAGCCGTCTCCACGCCTTCGGCGAGTACGGAGATGCCGAGCTCGCCGCACATCCGCAGGATGCCGCGTGTGATCGCCTGGCGCGCCTTGCTGCCGTCGACATGGCGGACCAACGCCATGTCGAGCTTGATGATGTCGGGCTGGAAGTCGGCGAGCAGGTTCAGGCCTGCGTAGCCCGCGCCGAAATCGTCGATCGCGGTGATGAAACCCATTCGCTTGTACTCGCGCAGGATCTCGGCGAGCCGCTGACCGTCGCTGACGGCTTCGCCTTCGGTCGCCTCGAACATGATTCGCTCGATCGGAAATTTGCTGGCGCGGACCGCGGCCAGCGTCGTCCGGATGCAGACCTCGGGTTTGTAGATGGCGTTGGGCAGGAAGTTGATCGAAAGCCTTTCCTGGATGCCGAGCAGCGCCGCGGTCTTGATGGCTTTGACGCGGCAGGCCTGGTCGAACCGATAGCGGTTTTCGTCATTGACCTGCGAGAGCACCGAATGGGCCGACTCGCCGCCGGGTCCGCGCACGAGAGCCTCGTGTCCCCAGACGCGGCGCTGCACCACGTCGACGATGGGCTGATAGGCATAGCTGAACGCGAACCTGGTGGCCTGCGCGCTTCCGCAGGTGTCGCAGCCGGAGTCGACGCTGGCCAGCGGCACGAAGTTGGAGGGGCGCATCCGGTGGGTCATGGGCGGCAGGCGAAAAGCGGAGAGGCGATCCGGCTTCAGCAGACTATCGGCCGCGCCAATGGGTTGCTTGACCTTGCAGGTCATCCCGGGAACGAAGGTCGTGACGAAATACCGGCCCGGCCGCGAGTGCCTGCGCGATTGCGTCGAGCCAGCTGCGCTTCAACACCGCCTGGGGCCGTGCGGTGCGGATCTCGCGCACGGCGTCTTCGCTCGAGAGGGGTGGCCCGTAGACGCCGAGCCAGACCGCAGCGACGGCCGCGCTGCGCGAGAAGCCGAGGGCGCAGCACACCAGCACCGGCCCGCGCACGGCCGCCTCTTCCACCGCACGCGCAACAT
>JAYVNL010000077.1:0-6084 GCA_043758495.1 Rhizobacter sp. | reverse complement strand
CTGTCGTCGCAGGCATCGCCGGCTGCTCGGCCTTCGGACCGGCCGGCCCGTCGCCCACGGAAGCCGACTTCATGGCGTTGCAGCCCGGGATGACGCAGCAGGAAGTACTGGCCCGCGTCGGCCGGCCGACCTGGATCTTCGGCGTGCGCCAGGAAAGCCTGTCGATCTGGAACTACCGCTACAGCCGCAGCGCTTGCGTGATCTACCAGCTGAGCATGCGCCCCGACGGCACCTTGCGCGACGCCGCCCAAGGCTCCGACCCGGGCTGCGACGGTCCCAACGAGCGCAGCTGAGCGGTGATCAAGCGGCCAGGAGTTGCCTGAGCACGAACGGCAGGATGCCGCCGTGGCGGTAGTAGTCGACCTCGATCGGCGTATCGATGCGCAGCACGAGCTTGACGACCTTGTTGTTGCCGCCGGCGAAATGGATGTGCAACATCGCTTCCTGCTGCGGCCGCAGCTCGCCGGGGATCTCGATGTCGAAGATCTCGTTGCCCTGGATGCCGAGCGACTGCCATGAGTCGCCGGCTCCGAACTGCAGCGGCAGCACGCCCATGCCGACCAGGTTCGAGCGATGGATGCGCTCGAAGCTCTTCGCGACCACCGCCTTGATGCCGAGCAACTGTGTGCCCTTGGCGGCCCAGTCGCGGCTCGAGCCGGTGCCGTACTCCTCGCCGCCGAACACGATCGTCGGCGTGCCCTGGGCGATGTACTTCATGGCCGCGTCGTAGATGAACATCTTCTCGCTCGAGGGCTGGAACAGCGTCACGCCGCCTTCCTCGCGTGAGCCGTCGTCGCCGGCCGGGATCATCAGGTTCTTGATGCGAACGTTGGCAAAGGTGCCTCGCATCATCACGTCGTGGTTACCGCGGCGCGAGCCGTAGGAATTGAAGTCGGCCTTGACGACGCCGTTCTCCTTCAGCCACAGCCCCGCCGGCGACGACTCCTTGATCGCGCCGGCTGGCGAGATGTGGTCGGTGGTGATCGAGTCGCCGAAGAGGCCGATCGCGCGCGCGCCCCTGAAGCCCGGCTGGGTCGGCTGGACCGTCATCTTGAAGCCCTGGAAGAAAGGCGGCTCGGCGATGTAGGTCGAGGTGGGCCAGTCGTAGACCTGGCCGCTCACGCCCTTGATCTTTTCCCACAGCGGCCCGGGCTCCGTCGTCACCTTGTCGTAGTTGGCCTTGTACGACTTGCCGTTCATGGCGTACTTCATGAGCGCCGCGATCTCGTCGCTGCTCGGCCAGATGTCGCCGAGGTAAATGTCCTTGCCGCCCTTGCCCTGGCCGACGGGCTCCGTCATCAGGTCCCTCAGCACCGTGCCGGCAATCGCATAGGCGACGACGAGCGGTGGGCTGCCGAGGAAGTTGGCCTTCAGGTTCGGATGGATGCGGGCCTCGAAGTTGCGGTTGCCGGAAAGCACGGCCGCGCAGACCAGGTCGTTCTTCGTAATCGCGTCGTTGATCTCCGGCGTGAGGTCGCCAGCGTTGCCGATGCAGGTCGTGCAGCCGTAGGCGGCGACGTTGAAGCCGAGCTTGTTCAGGTAGGGCAGCAGGCCGGCGTTGGTGAGGTATTCGGTGACGATGCGCGAGCCCGGCGCCAGCGAGGTCTTGATGTGCGGCTTGACCTTGAGGCCGGCCTCGACCGCCTTCTTGGCGAGCAGGCCGGCGGCCATCATCACGCTCGGGTTCGAGGTGTTGGTGCACGAGGTGATCGCTGCGATCAGCACGTCGCCGTTGCCGATCGTGAGGTCGGAGGTCACGGGCAGGACGGGCTCGGCCTCGCTCAGCGCCGCCGCCAGGGTCGGCTTGTTGGCCGCCATCTCCTCGATGAAGCGCGGTGCGCCCGGCGACACCGACGGCGTCGTCGGCACTTTGGCTGCCACTTTGTTGGCACGAGCGTCAGCGGCGCGAGCATGGTGGCGCGTGAGCAGGTGAGCTGCCGGCTGGTTGAAGCCGTTGTCGCTCGGCGACTTGCTGAAGAGCGAGGTGAACTTGCTCTTCACATTGCCGAGCTCGATGCGGTCCTGCGGCCGCTTCGGGCCGGCCAGGCTCGGCGCCACCGTGCCGAGGTCGAGCGAGACGGTCTGCGTGTAGTCGATCTGGCCCGAGCGCGGCACGCCGAACAGGCCCTGCGCCTCGAAGTAGGCCTGCAGAAATTCGATTTCGCCCTTCGTCCGGCCGGTGCCTTCGAAGTATTCGATGGTCTTGCCGTCGACCGGGAAAAAGCCCATCGTCGCGCCGTACTCGGGCGCCATGTTGGCGAGCGTGGCGCGGTCGGGCACCGAGAGACCGGCCGTGCCGTCGCCGAAGAACTCGACGAACTTGCCGACGACCTTTTCCTTGCGCAGGATCTCGGTCACCGCCAGCACCAGGTCGGTCGCGGTGACGCCTTCACGAAGCCGGCCGCTGAACTCGAAGCCGACGACATCGGGCGTGAGGAAGTAGACCGGTTGCCCCAGCATCGCCGCCTCGGCCTCGATGCCGCCGACGCCCCAGCCGACCACGCCGATGCCATTGATCATCGTCGTATGGCTGTCGGTGCCCACCAGCGAGTCGGGGTAGTAGACCGGAGCGCCAGCCTGGCCGGCCGGCTTCGCCGCCGGTCCGCCCTTCTTGTCGCCCGCCTTGGCCGCCATCTTGTGGACGCCGCGCGCGAGGTACTCGAGGTTGACCTGGTGGACGATGCCGAAGCCCGGCGGCACGACGCCGAATGTGTCGAAGGCCTGCATGCCCCACTTCATGAACTGGTAGCGCTCGAGGTTCCTCTTGAACTCGAGCTTCATGTTGAGGTCGAGCGCCTTGGCGGTGCCGAAGTAGTCGATCATGATCGAGTGGTCGACGACAAGGTCGACCGGCACCAGCGGCTCGATCGACTTGGCGTCTTTGCCCATCGCGCGCGCCACCGTGCGCATGGCGGCGAGGTCGGCGAGCAGCGGAACGCCGGTGAAGTCCTGCAGAACCACGCGGGCCACCACGAACGGGATCTCGTCGAGCCGCGGCGCCTTCGCCTTCCAGCTGGCGACCTCGACGACGTGCTCGGGCGTGACCTTCTTGCCGTCGCAGTTGCGCAGCACCGACTCGAGGACGATGCGCATCGACACCGGCAGCCGGGCGATGTTCGGATACGCCTTCGTGAGCTCGGGCAGCGAATAGAAAGCGCCGGTCTTGCCGGAGGCCGTCTTGAAGGTCTTGAACGTGTTGGCGAAAGCGTGGGGCATGTCGATTCCAGTGTGGAGGAGGTTCAGGTTCCTGCCTGCGGCACGATGATGCGCAGGCCCTTGAAATAGTCGCGGAAAAAGCCGCCGTCGCGGGTGATGAGCGCGTTGCATTGAAGCAGGGCGTGCGCGCCGATGAGAAAGTCGGGCACGGAGCGGCGAGCCGAGGGGTCGTGGCCTTCGCTCACCAGGCGCTGCTTGTAGCGCCGCTGCATCTCACCGGCTCGGATCGCGGAGCGCAGCTCGGTCGGCGAGTAGTGGATGCCGGCTTCCTCGAGCGTCTCGACGAAGTTGCTGCCGTAGCCGAGTCCGGCGCCGACCTCGCTGACGACGATGTCGCAGACGACGACGGGGCCGAGCGCGAGCGCCCTGCGCAGCGCGTCTTCCGCGGCCTCGGCCCGCTCGTCGTTGCCGAGCAGGTCGACGACCACCGAGGAATCGACGGAGATCACTTGCGGCGCTTGCGTGATGCGGTGTCGTCGGGTGGCGGGTAGGGGTCGCCCGGAGCGCGGCCGCGCAACTCGCGCATCACGTCATCGGAGGTCATGCCTTCGGGCAGCTTGAATTTGCCGCGAAGACGCGACAGTGCGTCGTCGACGTTTTTGCGCAGGATGATGCGGCCGCCGTCGAGCTCGACCTTCAGCAACGTGCCCTTGGTCAGGCCGAGCGCATCGCGAACGGCCTTGGGAAGGGTGATCTGGCCACGCTCTGCCACCGTCGCTTCCATCGCTGCACCTCCGTTGAGTACGCACGAATCATACATACTTTCAAATACATACTCAAGTCGACAGACTGCCTTCCGCAGACATCAGCCGGTCTTCGTCTCAAAGTCACGGAGGTAGGCGACCAGGGCACGCACGCCCTCGATGGGCATGGCGTTGTAGATCGAGGCGCGCATGCCGCCGACGACGCGGTGGCCCTTGAGATTGAGCAGACCCGCTGCCTTGGCGCCTTCGAGGAAGGGCGCGTCGAGGCGTGGCTCGGGAAGGTGGAAGGTGACGTTCATGCGCGACCGGTCTGCCGCGGCGATCCGGCAGCGATAGAAGCTGCTGGCGTCGAGGGCAGCGTAGAGCAGGTCGGCCTTGGCCTGGTTGAGGGCCGCCATCGCCGTCGGGCCGCCCAGCGCCTTCAGCCACTTGAACACCAGCCCGGCGATGTAGATCGCGTAGGTCGGCGGCGTGTTGATCATCGAGTCGTTGCCGGCCTGGACCGTGTAGTCGAAGGCGCTCGGCGTGATCGGCAGGGCGCCGCCCAGGAGATCTTCGCGCACGATCACGAGCGTGAGCCCGGCCGGTCCGATGTTTTTCTGGGCGCCGGCGTAGATCAGGCCGTAGCGCGAGACGTCGATGGGTCGCGAGAGGATGTTCGACGACATGTCGGCGACCAGCGGCACGGCGCCGGTATCCGGCGTCCACTGGAACTCCAGGCCGATGATGGTCTCGTTGGAGCAGATGTGAACATAGGCGGCCGCGGGGTCGAGCTGCCAGTCGCGCTGCGGCGGGATCGCGGTGAACCCGCTGGCCTCACTGCTGGCCGCGACGTTGACGGTGCAGAAGTGCCCGGCTTCCTCGATGGAGCGCTTGGCCCAGTCGCCGGTGTTCACGTAGTCCGCCCGCGTCTTGCCGCGCAGCAGGTTCATCGGCACGATGGCGTTCTGGCCGATCGCGCCGCCCTGCAGCAAGAGCAGCTTGTAGCTCGCGGGAACCTCGAGCAGCTCGCGCAGCAGCGCGTGCGTCTCGTGGTAGATCGACATGAACTCCTTGCCGCGGTGGCTCATCTCCATCACCGACACGCCGGTGCCGTGCCAGTCGAGCAGTTCGGCGGCGGCCTGGCGGAGCACGGGCTCGGGCAGCGCGGCAGGGCCGGGGCTGAAGTTGTAGGGGCGGGTCATCGGCGGGGCGCGGCAAGGAGACGCTGTCATTATCGGCATCGCCAATGACAAACACGCCCCTCGGGGCGCGTTATCCGGGGCGAGCGTTGCCGCTACTTCGTGGCCGTCATCGGCGCGCCGAGCAGGGAATTGTTGGTCGCCGCGTCGGCCACGGCCTTGACTGGCGCGGCTTCTGCTGCCGCCCTGGCTGCCTTGGCCTCGGCGACGAGCTCGCGCTGCTTCGGGCTGACGCAGTCGTCGACGATGCGCTGCGCGGTCTTGACGTTGAGCAGCATCGACTTGGCGGCGATCTGCACCATCAGCGTCTCGCCACGCACGTCTTCGAGCCGGATCGCGCCAGTCGACGACAGCACCGGCTTCATCAGCCAGTCACGCTTGCCGTGCTTGACGTCGACATAGGCCGAATGCTTCGCGCTCTGGGTGATGCTGACTGACTGCGAGAACTCGCAGTCGTAGGCGCCGTAGAAGACGAGTTCAGCGGCCTCGACCTGGTCGGGTGCGGCGTCGGGGACCGGCGCTTCGGCAGGGGCGGCTGACTTCTTGCCCGCTTTTGCGACAGGTCTGGCGGTTGCCGCCTTGGCAGCGTCGGCGGCGGCAACAGGAGCTGCGGCAAGGCCGCAGGCGAGGGCGATGGCGGCGAGGCGAAGCGACGTGTGTGCAGTCATGACGTGACCCTGTGGCAGTGGCAGCGCCGCCGATTGTGGTCCCGTGCCGGCGCCCGCAAAGCGGGTTTACGGCCCGTTACGGCAGGCGCGGGCAATTCGTCACGGCGGCCCGCTCAGAGCAGGCCCTTGACGCCGTCCTGCTCCTCCAGCAGCTCCTTCAGCGTCAGGTCGATGCGCTCCCGGCTGAAGGCGTCGATGGCAAGGCCTTCAACGAGCTTGTATTCGCCGTTCGACGTGGTCACCGGAAAGCCGAACATCGTGTCTTTCGGGATGCCGTACTGGCCGTCGGAAGGGATACCCATCGTCACCCACATG
>JAYVNL010000076.1:0-6102 GCA_043758495.1 Rhizobacter sp. | reverse complement strand
CTGCTGGCCAGCCACTCGAAGATCACCATCTCGGTGGTGACGACATCGGCACCGTGGGCGCGGGCGCGCTCGGTGGCCGCGATGCGGTCGTGCGGATGACGCGAGCCGACTGCGTCGGCCACCCACTTCACGGCATGGCCGGCTTCGATCAGGCCGAGCGCAGTCTGCAGTGCGCAGACATGGGCCTCGCAGCCGGCGACGACGATCGTGTTGCGGCGCGCCGGCAGCCGCTGCAGGAAGCCTTCCTCGGCGGTGGCCGAGAAGTGGAACTTCGACAGCACGGTGTCGCACAGCTTGGCGATCTCGGCGACGAGCGGGCCGAGGCCGTCGGGGTTCTGCTCGGTGCCGATGACGTGCACGCCGAGCTCGCGCGCCGCTGTCGCCAACTGCACGCAGCGACCGACGACGTTCTCGCCGTCGTGGATGGCGGGCATCAGCTTGGTCTGCGGGTCGACGATCAGGAGCGTGCAGTCGGCGGGCTTGCAAAGGATGCTCATCGGCGGCTCCGGTGGATGGGCCGGCATTCTCCGTCAGCTGTCCTCGGCTCGGCACAATGACGCTGCAACCTATGACCGGGAGACGAGCCACATGATGATGACATCGGAGCAATATCGGCAATCGCTGCGGGCCTACAAGCCGCGCGTGTTCGTCGACGGCCAGCGCATCGAGAGCGTCGCCGATGCGCCGATGTTGCGGCCGGGCATCGACGCGATCGGCGTCAGCTACGACTACGCGCTGCGCGACGAGCTGGCGCCGGTGATGCGGGCGGTGCAGGCCTCCAGCGGCAAGACGGTCAATCGCATGCTGCACGTCGATGCGTCGAGCGGCGACCTGCTCAACAAGCTCGAGGCGGTGCGCCTGCTGTGCCAGGAGACCGGTTGCGCGCAACGCTACCTGGTGCACGACGCGATGGCCGCGATCGGCCAGTCGTCGGCGCGCATCGACGCCGACACCGGCAGCCGCTACGGCGAGCGCTGGCTCGCATACCTTCACGATGTACAGGACCGCGACCTCGCACTCGGCATCGCCATGACCGACGCCAAGGGCGACCGCAGCAAGCGGCCACACGAGCAGACCAACGTCGACAGCTACGTGCACATCGTCGAACGGAGCGCGGCGGGCATCATCATCTCGGGCACCAAGGCGATCGTCACCGGCGCGCCCTACGTCCACGAGTTCCTGGTCATGCCGTGCCGCAACATGAGTGCGGCCGACGCCGACTTCGCCGTCTGCTGCGCCGTGCCGTGCGACGCCGACGGCATCACGATCGTCGCCCGCCCCGCCGGCCGGCCGGGCGAGAAGGCGGCGCTGTTCTCGAGCAAGTACGGGCAGTCGACCGGCGTCGTCGTCTTCGACCGCGTCTTCGTGCCGTGGCAGCGCGTGTTCCTCGCCGGCGAGTGGCAGCACTCGGCCCTCCTGACCTACAGCTACGCCACCCATCATCGCCACACCTGCATCGCCGCCCGGGCCGGCTTCGGCGACCTCCTCATCGGTGCAGGCGCGCTGATGTGCGAGGCCAACGGCTTCGATCCCGGCGCCGAGTCGCACCTGCGCGAGCAGATGGTCCAGCTCATCACGATCACCGAAGGCTTCTACGCGTGCGGCGTCGCGGCAAGCGTGTATGCCAGCGTCGACGACGCCTCCGGCATCGTCATGCCCGATCCGGTGTTCGCCAACATCGGCAAGCTGCTGCTCGCCAACCAGATCTACGAGATGCATCGCATCGCCCACTACGTGTCGGGCGGCCTCATCGTCACCTTGCCCGGGCCGGACGAAGACCACAACCCCGAGACCGCCGCCAACCTCGCCGACGTACTTCGTGCCAACCCCGACGTGCCTTACGACAAGCGCATCGAGGCGGCCCGTTTCATCGAGGACCTGACGGCCTCGTACCAGGGCGGCTGGTACTCGGTGATCAGCCTGCACGGCGGCGGCTCGCCGGCGGCGATGAAGCAGGAGATCTGGCGCAACTACCCGGTCGGCGACAAGGTCGAACTCGTCGAGCGGCTGCTGAACCGCGGCATCCTGAACGAGCCGTCACGGGCGATCACCGCCAATCGCCAACCCGGCCGCTGCTGCGACACCGGTTGTACGCCGCCATCGGCCACGACGATGGTCGAGATGCCGGCCGCGCGCCGCGAGGTCTCTCGGTGAGCGCTGTCTTCACCGCCTTTCGCGATCGCTCGCTGCACGACCGCGACGCTTTCTGGACCGAGCAGGCCGCGCTGATCGACTGGGAGCATCCGTTCGAGCAGGTCTGCGACGACTCCAACCCGCCGTTCACGCGCTGGTTCGTCGGCGGCCGTACCAACCTGTGCCATAACGCGATCGACCGCCACCTCGCGGCGCGCGCCGCCCAACCGGCACTCATCCACGTCTCGACCGAGACGGGCAGCGAGCGCGTCTACAGCTTCGCCGAGTTGCACGCCGAGGTGCAGCGCATGGCCGCGGTGCTGATCGAACTCGGCGTCGGGCGGGGCGATCGGGTCCTGATCTACATGCCGATGATTCCCGAGGCCGCCTTCGCCATGCTGGCCTGCGCGCGCATCGGCGCCATCCATTCGGTGGTGTTCGGCGGCTTCGCGAGCGTCAGCCTGGCGAACCGCATCGACGACGCCGAGCCCAAGGTCGTGGTCAGTGCCGATGCGGGCAGCCGCGCCGGCAAGGTGCTCGCCTACAAGCCGCTGCTCGACGAGGCGATCGCGCGCGCCGCGCACAAGCCGGCGACGGTGCTGCTCGTCGATCGCGGCTTGGCGGCGATGCCGCTCGTCGAAGGCCGAGACGAGCTGTACGCGCCGTGGCGCGAGCGTCATCTCGAGAGTGTCGTGCCCTGCACCTGGGTCGAGTCGACGCAGCCGAGCTACACGCTCTACACCAGCGGCACGACCGGCCGGCCCAAGGGCGTGCAGCGCGACACCGGGGGCTACGCGGTGGCGCTCGCCGCGAGCATGAAGCACATCTTCTGCGGAAATGCCGGCGAGACCTACTTCTCCACCAGCGACATCGGCTGGGTCGTCGGCCACAGCTACATCGTCTACGGCCCGCTCATCGCCGGCATGGCGACCATCATGTACGAGGGCCTGCCGATCCGGCCCGACGCCGCGATCTGGTGGAGCCTGATCGAGAAGTACAAGGTGACGGCGATGTTCACCGCGCCGACGGCGATCCGCGTGCTGAAGAAGCACGACCCGAAGTTCCTGCGCCAGCACGACCTGTCGAGCCTGCGCGCGCTCTTTCTCGCCGGCGAGCCGCTCGACGAGCCGACCGCGACCTGGATCGGCGAGGCGATCGGCAAGCCCATCATCGACAACTACTGGCAGACCGAAAGCGGCTGGCCGATCCTGACCATCGCCAATGGCATCGAGAAGGCGCCGAGCAAGCTCGGCAGCCCGGGCGTGCCGATGTACGGCTACGACGTGAAGATCGTCGACGAGGCGACCGGCAGGGACATCACGACGCCGGACACCAAGGGCGTCGTCGTCATCGAGGGGCCGACACCGCCCGGCTTCATGCAGACCGTCTGGCGCGACGACGCGCGCCTCGTCGAGACCTACTGGAAGAGCATCGCCGGTCGCATGGTCTACAACACCTTCGACTGGGGCGTTCGCGATGCCGACGGCTACTTCTTCATCCTCGGCCGCACCGACGACGTCATCAACGTCGCCGGCCACCGCCTCGGCACGCGCGAGATCGAGGAGAGCATCTCGAGCCACCCCAACGTCGCCGAGGTCGCCGTCGTCGGCGTCGCCGACGCGCTGAAGGGTCAGGTGGCGATGGCCTTCGTCGTGGCTCGTGACGCAAGCGCGCTCGACGAGCTGGCGGCGCGGCTCAAGCTCGAAGGCGACATCATGAAGACGGTCGACACGCAGCTCGGCGCGCTGGCGCGACCGGCGCGCGTGCACTTCGTCACTGCCTTGCCGAAGACGCGCTCCGGCAAGCTGCTGCGCCGCGCCATCCAGGCGATCTGCGAGCATCGCGACCCGGGCGACTTGACGACGATCGAGGATCCTGCTGCCTTGCAGGGCTTGCGTGAGGTCGTCGGCGCAGCCTGATGCTGCCAATCCGCAGTTCGTCGCAGGGCGGCTGATCGGCGGCCGCGCGGCCGTTAGCATCGCGGCTGCTCGTCCACGCGCCGCCACCTCCGACCCCCCCCATGTTTCACAAAGCCTTCCCGCGACGCCATCTCGTTGCCGTCGTGCTCGCCCTCGCAACCGGCCTTGCCTTCGCGCAGGTCAAGCCGCGCATCGACAGGGCGGCCGACCTGCCGCGCTTCAGCTACAAGATCGACGGCAAGGTCGAAGACGTGGTGCGCTCGACCGAGCGCTTCGCGCTGTTCGCCGCCGCGGTTCGGCGCGACACCGAGAGCGTGCTTGCCGGCTACGACATTGCCGACAAGTCGACGCGCCGCTGCCTTACGCCACGATCGAGAACGACATCAAGGGCGCCAAGGCCAATGCCGAGCTGATCGGCGAGGCGCTCGTCCTCGGCCAGGTGCGCGAGGTCATGCAGCCCATCGTCGACCAGAGCGGCTCGCTCAGCTCGGACTTCGCGCCCGGCGTCGTCAATGCACGCTTTGCCCTGACCGCCTTCCTGCCGTTGAAGCAGACGATGATCGACACCTATGGCAGCTATCTCGCCGCGCACCAGGTGCAGAAGACCGACATCTGGACAGCGCGCGATGTGACGCTGCAGCCGGCGCAAACGCGCGCTCCCGTCGTCATCGGCGTGTGGGACAGCGGTGTCGACACCCAGCTCTTCGGCAACCAGCTGGTGCGCGAGAACGGCCAGCCGGCGGTGATCGCCTTCGACAAGTACAGCCGCCCGTCGACCGGCGAGCTGATGCCGATTCCGGCGGCGAACCAGGGTCACCTCGCCGAGATGATGTCGCGCACCAAGGGCTTCTCGGACCTGCGCTCGAACGTCGACAGCAAGGAAGCGAGCGAGGTCAAGAGCTACCTCTCGAGCCTGACCGCCGATCGCTACCGGCCGGCCATCGAGGAGCTGGGGCTGGCAGGCAACTATTCGCACGGCACGCACGTCGCCGGCATCGCGCTGGCAGGCAATCCGGCGGCGCGCCTCGTCGTCGCGCGCATCGAGTTTGGCCACACGCTCAAGCCCGATCCGTGCCCGAGCCGTGAGTTCGCCGAGCGCGATGCCCTGGCGGCGCAGGCCTATGTCGACTTCCTCAGGCGCGAGCACGTCCGCGTCGTCAACATGAGCTGGGGCGGCAGCGTCGGCGACTTCGAGTCGGACCTCGAGAAGTGCGGCATCGGCAAGACCGCAGACGAGCGCAAGGCGTTGGCGCGCGAGTATTTCGAGATGCAGAAGGGCGCTCTGACCAACGCCTTCAGCAGCGCGCCGGAGATCCTGTTCATCACCGCGGCGGGGAACAGCAACGACGACGCCAGCTTCGTCGAGTTCGTGCCGAGCGGCATCACGCTGCCCAACCTGATCACGGTCGGCGCCGTCGACAGCGCTGGCGAGGAAGCACCGTTCACGAGCTACGGCCCGACCGTCAAGGTGCACGCCAACGGCTACCAGGTCGAGAGCTATCTGCCGGGCGGAAGCCGGGTGCCGCTCTCCGGCACGTCGATGGCATCGCCGCAGGTCGCCAATCTGGCGGGCAAGCTGCTCGCCGTGAACCCGAAGCTCACGCCGACCGACCTGATCCGCATCATCGTCGACACCGCCGACCGCTCGGCCGACGGCCGGCGCAACCTCGTCAATCCGAAGAAGGCGATCGCCGCGGCGACCGCCGGCTGAGCGGCGTGCCGCCCGTCAGAGCACTTCGGAAGCGCAGTCGGCGAGCCGCGAACGCTCGCCGCGCGCCAGCGTCACGTGGCCGGAATGCGGCCAGCCCTTGAAGCGGTCGACGGCGAAGGTCAAGCCTGAGCTGCCTTCGGTCAGGTAGGGCGTGTCGATCTGCGCCAGGTTGCCCAGGCAGACGATCTTCGTGCCCGGCCCGGCGCGCGTGATCAGCGTCTTCATCTGCTTGGGCGTGAGGTTCTGGGCCTCGTCGATGAGGACGAACTTGTTCAGGAACGTGCGGCCGCGCATGAAGGCCATGCTCTTGATCTTGATCTTGCTGCGCACCAGGTCGTT
>JAYVNL010000075.1:0-6117 GCA_043758495.1 Rhizobacter sp. | reverse complement strand
CAAACAAGTCCGACAGTTGTTGTTCGATGCGGACGAGATCTCCCGACTTCTGACGTTTCGCGCGCAGCAGCGGCGACTGCCGGCCGTTCTTGGCGTTGCGGCGCGTCACCAGCTTCTCGGCTTCGCGCACATTGAGCATCTTCGCGACGATCTCGTGCGCGCCCTGGATCTGCGCCGCTCCATCGAGCGCGAGCAGGGCGCGGGCGTGGCCCATCTCGAGGTCGCCGGCGAGCAGCAGCTGCTGCACCGGCTCGCTCAGGTTGAGCAGGCGCAGCAGGTTCGACGCGGCGCTGCGCGAGCGGCCGACGGCTTTCGCAGCCGCTTCGTGGGTCATGCCGAACTCGTCGGTGAGGCGCCTGAGGCCACGCGCCTCCTCGAGCGGGTTGAGGTCTTCGCGCTGAATGTTCTCGATGAGCGCCATTGCCGCTGCGGCTTCGTCGGAGACGTCGCGCACGAGTACCGGAACGGCGTCGAGACCGGCCAGGCCGGCGGCTCGGAAGCGCCGTTCGCCGGCGATGATCTCGAAGCGACGGGCGCCGCCCGAGGTCGTTCCCGGCAGCGGCCGCACCAGCACCGGCTGCATCACGCCCTGCGCTTTGATACTCTCCGCGAGCTCGTAGAGGGCGCCTTCGTCCATGCGCGTGCGCGGCTGGTATTTGCCGGCCTGCAGCTGGTCGAGGCGCAGCGTGTGCGGCTCGCCGTCGCTCGTGCCGGGGCCAGACGCAACGGCGTCGACGACACGCGGGCCGAGCAAAGCTTCCAGTCCCAGCCCGAGTCCCTTCGGTTTTTTCGTCGCCATGGCGCCGATTGTCGGGGATCGGCTCGGGCCGGAGGGCGCGGGCGCCCACGTCGCCGCGCTCTGCTTTATGCTGCGGACTCAACCTCAGCGACCGCCATGAGCACCACCGTTTTCGTAGACGGCCAGGAAGGCACCACCGGCCTTCGCATCCACGACTACCTCGCCGGCCGCGCCGACGTCGAGGTGCTGCGTGCCGCACCCGACCTGCGCAAGGACAGCGCCGAGCGCGCCCGCCTGCTCAACGCCGCCGACATCGCTTTCCTCTGCCTGCCCGACGCGGCGGCCCGCGAAGCCGCGGCGCTCGTCACCAATCCAGCGACCTGCCTCATCGACGCCAGCACCGCGCACCGGACTGCTAGCGACTGGGTCTTCGGCCTGCCCGAACTCGCTGCCGAGCAGCGCCAGAAGATCCGTGGCGCGAAGCGCATTGCCAACCCCGGCTGCCATGCCACCGGCTTCATCCTCCTCGTGCGGCCGCTCATCGATGCCGGCCTGATCTCGCAGTCAGCCTTGCTGACCGCGACGTCGATCTCCGGCTACTCCGGTGGCGGCAAGAGGATGATCGAGCAGTACGAAAGCGGCGCCGATGCCCGCCTCGCCTCGCCCCGGCCGTATGGCATGGGGCTGCATCACAAGCATCTTCCAGAGATGACGACGCACAGCCGCCTCGAAGCGGCGCCGGTGTTCATGCCGATCGTCGGCAGCTTCCTGAAGGGCCTGTCGGTCAGCATTCCCTTGCATCTGTCGACGTTGAAGCGCGGCACGGGTGCGGCGCAACTCCATGCCGCCCTCGAAGCCCGCTACGTTGGAGAGCGCTTCGTTCGCGTCATGCCGCTCGACGACGCGGCGACGCTCGCCGACGGCTTCTTCGACGTCCAGGCCTGCAACGACACCAACCGCGTCGATCTCTTCGTGTTCGGCAGTGCCACCCAGGCCTTGCTCATGTGCCGGCTCGACAACCTCGGCAAGGGCGCCAGCGGCGCCGCCGTGCAATCGATGAACGTGCACCTCGGCCTCGACGAAGGCACCGGACTCTGAGGTTGCGCAATCGCCGCGTCAGATCGACGCGGCTTCGGCAGGAGACCGGTAGTGGTAGTCGTAGCCGGCAACGAATCCGAGCCGGCCATAGACCGCGAGCGCGGCTTCGTTGGCGGCGTCGACCTGGAGGTAGCCGATGCGGGCGCCGCCCTCGGTGGCGTGTCGAAGCAGCGCCCGGCACAGCGTCACCGCATGGCCGCGACGGCGCTCGGCCTCGGTCGTGAATACGTCGTAGAGGCCGGCGAGGTCGCCTTCGACAACGACCTGGCCGCCAGCCACGACGTCGCCCGCCGCGTTGCGCATGAGCATGGCTCCATAGGGCACCGGCGACTGCGCCGTGCGGTCGCGATGGGCGGCGCGCTCGCCAGCGCTCGAGCCGCGCTCGGCGCCGACCCATTCGGCGAATGCGGCGGCATCGGCGACCTCGACGCGAACCCCAGGCACCGACACCGGCGCGGCGTCGTCGCCGAGGCATGTCTTCACCATCACTCGGGTGTCGTCGACGAGCTCCATGCCGAGGCCGGCGAGCGCTTCGTCGAGCCCGTCCGGTCGCGAGAACGGCGTGACGCGCACGTACATGCGCAGGCCGGCGGCAGCATAGATCGCTCGGCATCGTGCCAGCTTCTCGACGACCGGCTCGCGGCCGGCGGCAACGGCCTGGATGCAGCGCGCCCGCTTCGCCTTCCCCGGGCAGGTGCGGACGAGCCAGCCGTCGACCCAGCGTTGCTGGCGCGGCGCGCTTGCGTTGATGCCGGCGTCTTCGATTCGCGCCAGCAGCGCCTCGTCGAGCGCCGGATTCACGCCGCGGCGACCGGCGCCGGCAGCACCGCGTCGACCCGCGCCGCCATCTCGCCGGCGAAGTCGAGGAAAGCCAGCGCGCCTTTCGACGCCGGGTCGAACACCAGCCCCGGCATGCCGTAGCTGGGCGCCTCGGCGAGGCGGACGTTGCGCGGAATCACGGTGTCGAACACCTTGTCGCCGAAGTGCGCCTTGAGTTGTTCGCTGACCTGCGACTGCAGCGTGATGCGAGCATCGAACATCACGCGCAGGATGCCGATCACCTCGAGCGCCGGATTGAGGTTCGCGTGCACCTGCTTGATGGTGTTGACGAGGTCGGAGAGGCCTTCGAGCGCGAAGTACTCGCACTGCATCGGCACGATGACGCCGTGGGCACTGGCGAGGCCATTGAGCGTGAGCAGGCTGAGGCTGGGCGGGCAGTCGATGAGGACGACGTCGTGGTCGTCGGATGCAGCCCACAGGGCAGTGCGAAGGCGCTTGTCGCGCCGCTCCAGACCGACGAGCTCGACCTCGGCGCCGGCCAGCTCGCGATTGGCGCCGACCACGTCGTAGCCGCCTTTCGGGCTCGGCACACGAACCTCGGCGACGGTCGCGTTCTCGAGAAGCACGTCGTACACGCTCAGTTCGAGGGAGCGCTTGTCGATGCCCGACCCCATGGTCGCGTTGCCCTGCGGATCGAGATCGACGACGAGCACACGGCGACCCAGCTTGACCAGCCCGGCGGCGAGATTCACGGTCGTCGTCGTCTTGCCGACGCCGCCTTTCTGGTTCGCAACACAAAAAATGCGACTCATGTAAGCGTGCGCTCGCTCTCGTTTATCGATCGAATCCATAAGATGCAGCGCTGCGCATCCAGGCTCGGAACATCGAGGGGTTCCACGTGGAACAGGAAGCTCTTCGAATCAAGCATGTTGATCTCCGCGGAAGGAGTTTGCCCTTTCATCGCCATCCAGACCCCGCCGGGAGCGATCAGCCTGTGCGTGCTCGCGACAAAGGTCGACGCAGCCGAGAACGCGCGGCTGGCGATGACGTCGAAGGGGTCGTCGCCCATCGCCTCGACCCGGCCATGAACCGCATCGACGTTCGACAGCTTCAACACGCTCGAAGCCTGAGCGACGAACGCCGTCTTCTTGCCAACGCTGTCGATACAGGTGACCTGAAATTCGGGGGCGGCGATGGCGATTACGATGCCCGGCAAGCCGGCGCCGCTGCCCACGTCGAGCAGGCGCCGTCCGGGGGACGAAGAAATTTCACGTCGCAGGGGCCCGACGGTCGCGAGACAGTCGATCACGTGCTGCGACAGCATCGCCTGTGGGTCGCGTACCGAGGTGAGGTTGTAGGTCTTGTTCCACTGCCCCAGAAGCGCCAGGTAGCGCAACAACTGGCCGCGCTGGTCCGAACTCAGGTCCAGTCGAAGGCGATCGAGCGCGGAATCCAGCAGGGGTGCGAGCGTCGACGTCGCGGTTTCTTCGATCCCAACGTTGCTCACGCCGAAGATCCCTGGGACAGCGCCGCTGTCGTCGCTGCGGCGCGACGCTTCTTCAGGTGAACAAGGAGCAGCGACACGGCCGCTGGCGTGATGCCTGGCAGACGCGATGCGGCCCCCACCGTCGCCGGGCGGCGACTCGCCAGGACCTGGCGCGCCTCGAAGGAGAGGGCATGGACCGCGGCAAAGTCGAAATCGGCCGGCAGGGGCAGTTGGTCAGCGCGGGATGCTCGAGCGATATCGTCGGCCTGCTTTTCGATGTAGCCCGCATAGCGCGTCGCTGTCTCGAGTTGCTCGATCACCTGGTCAGCAAGCGTGCGACCCGCCTCCGCGCGGAGGAGATCGCGCCCCGTCACGCAGGTGCCAGCGGCGCGGGCCCAGGCAACAACAGCGTCGAAGTCGGCGTCCGGCCTGCGCAGTAGGTCAAGGAGGCTGTAGTCGCGGCTGAGCGCGGGACAGCCGGATTCGTCGCTGTCGAACGGGCCCATTCGAGTCGACGCGAACCTCGCTGTTTCACGTGAAACCAGTTCACATTTCTTCGAGAAGGTCGCCCACCGGATGTCGTCAACGAGGCCGAGTGCGCGGCCCGACGGCGTCAGCCGCAAATCGGCGTTGTCTTCCCGAAGCTGGAGCCGGTATTCGGCACGACTCGTGAACATCCGATAAGGCTCGGTAACGCCTTTGCCGACCAGATCGTCGACGAGCACACCCAGGTAAGCCTGGTCACGCCGGGGAACCCAAGGCGCTTCGCCACGGGCCGCTAAGACCGCGTTGATCCCGGCGTGCAGACCCTGCGCCGCGGCCTCTTCATAGCCCGTGGTGCCGTTGATCTGGCCGGCGAAAAAGAGGCCCCGAATCGATTGCGTCTCGAAGCTCGGCCGCAGCGCGCGCGGATCGAAATAGTCGTACTCGATGGCGTAGCCCGGTCGGATGACATGTGCCTTCTCGAGACCGGCAATGGAATGCACCGCCTCGATCTGGACGTCGAACGGCAACGACGTCGAGATTCCGTTGGGGTAGACCTCGTGCGTTGTCAGGCCCTCGGGCTCCAGGAAAATCTGGTGCGACGACTTGCCGGCATATCGGTTGACCTTGTCCTCGATGCTCGGACAGTAGCGCGGACCGGCGCCGTCGATCTTGCCGGTGAACATCGGGCTGCGGTCGAAGCCGCCCCGGATGATTTCGTGGGTGTGCTCATTGGTTGCGGTGATCCAGCACGAGATCTGCGAAGGATGCTGGCCAGCATCACCGAGGAAGCTGAAGACCGGGACATCGTCGCGATCGTCCGTTCCTGGCATCGCGCCGTCGCCGGGCTGCTCGAGCAGGCGGGAATAGTCGATCGTGCGGCCGTCGAGCCGCGGTGGCGTGCCCGTCTTCAGGCGACCTTGTGGCAGTCGCAGTTCCTTCAGCCTGGCGGAAAGCCGGATCGCGGGAGCGTCTCCAGCACGGCCACCGGCGTGAGTATCGAGGCCGATATGGACCCGACCATCGAGGAAAGTGCCGGCGGTAAGGACCACTGAATCTGCACTGAAGCGAACGCCCACTTGCGTGGTGACGCCGACCGCGCGGTCACCTTCAACCAAGATGTCTTCGCACGCGGCCTGAAATAGCGACAGGTTCGGTTGGCCTTCAAGGCGCCGCCGGATCGCGGCCTTGTAGAGCAGCCGGTCGGCCTGAGCACGTGTCGCCCGCACCGCCGGGCCCTTCGAACCATTGAGGATCCGGAAGTGAATGCCGGATTCGTCGGCCGCTGCCGCCATGGCGCCGCCGAGCGCATCGATCTCCTTGACCAGATGACCCTTGCCGATGCCGCCGATCGACGGATTGCAACTCATCTGGCCGAGCGTCTCGATCGAATGCGTCAACAACAACGTGCGCGCACCCATACGCGCGGCGGCAAGCGCAGCCTCGGTGCCGGCGTGACCGCCACCGACGACGATGACATCGAAGCGCTGAGCGAATTGCATGGGAGATGACCGCCTGTCGCAGCGCGCCC
>JAYVNL010000074.1:0-6117 GCA_043758495.1 Rhizobacter sp. | reverse complement strand
CGACGATGGCCCAGCGCTCGGCCGGGTTCATCAGCAGCGGCTCGAGCGAGCCGCGCTCGTGCTCGCCGGCGGTCGTGTCGAGGGCCGCGTTGAGGGCGCCGTAGAGCACCGCCATCATCACGAAGAAGGGCAGCATGCCGGTCAGGCGAGTGGCGCGCGTCTGGGTGCTCGCGAGGTCGCGCTCCTCGACCTGCACCGGGTCGATCAGCTGCAACGACACGCCGCGCAGCGCCAGGCTCAGCACCGCACGCTCGCGCGCGAAGCCGCCGAGCAGCCGCTCGATGCGGCCGGCGCCGGCCTCCGAGCGCTGATTGGCACTGTCGGACACGACCTCGAGCACCGGCACATCGCCCCGCGACAGCGCCGCCTCGAAGTCCAAAGGCACGACGACGACCGGATCGCTGAACTTCGACTTGCGCAGCTGCGCTTCGTAGTCGGCCGGTGCCGCCTTCACCGTGTAGGTCTGGCGCTCGAGGAAGTTGCGCAGCGTCGGCGCACGGGCGAGGCCGTCGACGTAGACCTCGCGCTGCTCGGCACGCGATTCGAGCGACGCCACCAGCCCCGAGATGGCCATCAGCACGAGCGGGCCCATCAGCACCGACGAGACAAGCACCGTGAGCAGGGTGCGGCGGTCGCGCAGGGCATCGGTCAGCTCCTTCTTGAGGACGACGAAGAACGCAGCGCGATGACCGGTCACGGCGCCGACCCTGCGAGCGCCGGATCGGCGACGAAGGCGAGCTTCACGAAAGCCTCCTCGAAGTCGGTCTCGCCGGTCTGCGCGAGCAACTCCGGCACCGTGCCGGCCGCGACGGTGCGGCCGTGAGCAACCACGACGACGCTGTCGCAGAGGCGCTCGACCTCCTGCATGATGTGAGTCGAGAAGACGATGCACTTCGAGCCGCCGGCGGGCGTGCGCAGCCAGCGCAGGCTCTCGCGCAGGGCCCGCGTGGCGAGCACGTCGAGGCCGTTGGTCGGCTCGTCGAGGACGATGTTGGCGGGGTCGTGGACGAGGGCGCGGGCGAGCGCCGTCTTCATCCGCTCGCCCTGGCTGAAGCCGTCGGTGCGGCGGTCGAGGAGGGCGGTCATCTCGAACATCCGGGCGAGGTCCCGGGCGCGGGCTTCGGCGGCGTCTTCGTCCATGCCCTGCAGGGCGCCGTAGTAGACGATGTTCTCGCGCGCCGTCAGCCGTGGGTAAAGGCCGCGCGCGTCGGACAGCATGCCGAGGCGCGCCAGCACCTCGCGTGGCCGCGTCGCGACGTCGATGCCATCCACGGCGAGGCTGCCGGCGTCGGGCGTCATCAGCGCCGCCAGCATGCGCAGCGTCGTCGTCTTGCCGGCGCCGTTGGGACCGAGCAGGCCGGTGATTTGACCGGCCGGTGCCGTGAAGCTGACGTCGCGGACGGCGTTGACCATGATGGTTTCACCGCGCCGACCGAGCCGGGCGAGGCCGCGCAGGCCGGTGCCTTTCGCAGCCGGCACCGCGAACGATTTCGCCACCGATCGCACCTCGATCATCGTGCCGGCTGCGCTGCGGAAGCGTCCGTGCCGACGGGCTGGAATGCCGGTGGCCGCGGCACCTGCGCAGCACAGCCGGTCTCGACGGCGAAGGCGTCGGCGTCGGTCTCGGCGTCGATGAAGCGGAAGACCACATCGCGCATGCAGCCGATCGACATCACGCCGTGGCCAGCGTTGGCGACGACGACGTGGCGCGCCTTCGGGCCGAGCAGCTTCGCCGTGCGCTCGCCGTGGCGCGGTGGCGTCGCCGGGTCGAGGCCGCCGCTCAGCAGCAGCACCGGCGACGCGCTCGGGCCGATCTTGTAGAACGCCTCCGGCACGGCGCCGCGCGGCCAGTCTGCGCAAAGGCGCCGGTAGAAGCGCGCGAACTGGTCGCCGAAGTCGGCGCCGGGCGCGTCGCCGGTGGCGTCGACGCGAGGCACGTCTTCGGCGCAGACCACCGAGAGATGCATTCCGGTTGCGAGCCGCGTCGACTTGCGCGAGGTCAGCGTCGAGGCCAGGCCGACGAGGCCCGCGACCTTGCCGCGCGACGCATCGTCGATCGCCTGCGGCAGCGCCGCCGCGACGGCCGGCGCGTAGAGGGCGCCACGGATGGCGCCGAGGACCATGTCGCGCGTGAGCAGGAAGGTCTCGTCGCGCCCGCTCAGCGGCTGTGCCGCCGTCGCCTGGCGCGGCAGCGACTTCAGCAACACGTCGAGGCGACCGCGCAGGTCGGGGTGCAGGCGCGCGCAGGCCGGCTCGGCGCTGCAGGCCAGCGCGAGGGCGTCGAAGGCAGCCTGGTTGTCGGTGGAAAAGCTCGCCGGCAAGGCCATGTCGGGCGGCGCGACGCCGTCGATGACGGTGCGGCGCACGGTGGTCGGAAACTGGCGCAGGACTTCGAGCGCGACCCGGGTCCCATAAGAGCCGCCGACGAGGTCGATGCGCTCGGCGCCGAGGGCGCGGCGCACCGCGTCAAGATCCTGGACCGCGATCCAGGTCGTGAAGAAGCCGAGGGCGCGCTCGTCGCCGATGTAGGGCAGCTTCAGCAGCTCGGCCTTGCAGGCCATGACGAGGTGGAACTGGCGGTCGGGGTCGGACTGCTCGGCGAGCGTCTCGCGCTCAGGATCCTGGCACCGCAGCGGCGCCGAGCCGCCGGTGCCGCGCTGGTCGACGAAGACGATGTCGCGGCGATTGTTGAGGCGCGAGAAGGTCGGCATCGTCGTCGCCGCCAAGGCCACCGCGCTCTGGCCGGGGCCGCCGGCGAGAAGGAAGACGGGGTCGGCCAGCTTCCGGCGCGCCATCGCCGGCACGACGACGTAGCGCACCGTGATCTTGGTGCCATCGGGCCGGGCCGGGTCGAGCGACCGCTCGACGCTGCCGCAGAGCACGCCGTTGCGGATGCCGGCGACGTGGCAGTCCGCGGCCGGTGCGTCGGCCGCGTGGACCGCAGCGGCGGCCAGGCCACCGGCGAGCAGCAGCGCCGCGCGACCGGCCACACCGTTCGTGGCGCCGGATCGCCCAGCCACGCTCATTCGCCGAGCGTGCGCTTCAGTTCACCGCTCGCGACCAGGCGCTCGATTTCCTGGGCGCCGCCGACGAGCGAGCCCTTCACGAACACCATCGGAAAGGTCGGCCAGCCGCTCCACATCTTCAGCGCATTGCGCTTGCGCCACTCGCTGAAGTAGCTGCCGTATTCGAGGTAGTGAAAGGCGATGCCGGCAGCGTCGAGCGTCTTCCTCGCCTTGCGAACGAACGGGTTGCCGGCCATGCCCACGACCAGCACCGGATTCGAGGTCGACGCTGCCTGAACGTTGTGGACGATGTCGGCATTGGCGATCGCCACCGTGTCGCGGATGGCCGGATGGAGGCGCGCTTCTTCGAGGACGGTGCGTGGCATGGCGGTGGGAAGGGATGATGTGGCGAGCGCACCATACCACCGCCTCGAAGGCGCCCCGCCCATGCGCCCGCTTTGCATGATGGCTTCGCGGCAAGCGAACGGCGGGCGCGGCCCGAGGTGTGTAATAGCCCTCCCTCCTCTCGCGACCCCACACCATGAAGCTCTACTACGCACCCGGCGCCTGCTCGCTCTCCCCGCACATCGTCCTTCGTGAAGCCGGCCTCGACTTCCAGGCCGTCAAGGCCGACCTCAAGGCGCACAAGCTCGAGGACGGCAGCGACTACTACGGCGTCAGTCCCAAGGGCTACGTGCCGTTGCTCGAGCTCGACAACGGCGAGCGGCTGAGCGAAGGCCCGGCGATCGTGCAGTACATCGCCGACCAGGTGCCGGCCAAGAAACTGGCGCCGGCCAACGGCACGATGGCCCGCTACCGCCTCCAGGAGTGGCTCAACTTCATCACCAGCGAGCTCCACAAGGGCATCGGCTTCATGTTCGGACCCGCCGCCGAAGATGCCAAGGTGATGATGCGCACCAAGGCGTTTGACCGCCTCAAGTGGGTCGACTCGCAGCTCGAAGGCAAGAACTACCTGATGGGCGAGGAGTTCAGTGTTCCCGACGCGTATCTCTTCACCGTCGTGAACTGGACCAAGCACGCCGGCATCGACATCTCCAGCCTGAAGAACCTCGGCGCCTTCATGACGCGGATGGCGGCGCGGCCGGCGGTGCAGGCGGCGATGAAGGCCGAAGGCCTGATCAAGTAGGCAAGAGGATGCGACGGCCGTTGCTGCTCGTGGCGCTTGCCGCTGCTGCGTCGACCGCGGTCGACGCAGCGCCGGCGCCGGGCCGCTATGACGGCCAGCTCTGCGTCGCGACCGTCGCCGGCGCACCGCCGAGTTGCGGGGCAGCGATGGTCGAGTTGCTCGGCGGTGGCCGCGTCGAGGTGCGGGTCGCCGACATCGCCTGGCGGTTGGCACTGCGCAGCTCGCAGCTCGACGCCCTGACGATGCACGGCAACACCCAGATCGCCGAGTTCAGCGCCGACTACGAATGGATCGGCGACGTGCTCCGCTTCACTGACGCGGCCCGGGGCGCCGCCTACGAAGTGCGCATCCAGGCTTCGCGGCCGGCGCGCTGAATCGAATCAGGCGAGGTGCGCTGCTGCGAGCAGCGCGCGCGTGTACGGCTGGCGCGGCGCCGCGAACAATGTTTCGGCATCGCCCTGCTCGACGATGTCGCCGTCCTTCATCACCAGAACGCGATGCGACATCGCCCGCACGACGGCGAGGTCGTGGCTGATGAATACGTAGCTCATCGCGTGGCGCCGCTGCAGGTCGCCGAGCAGCGCCAGCACCTGCCTCTGCACCGAGACGTCGAGGGCCGAGGTCGGCTCGTCGAGCACCAGTACCTCGGGCCGCAGGATGACGGCGCGGGCGATGGCGATGCGCTGGCGCTGACCGCCCGAGAACTCGTGCGGGTAGCGCGAGAGAACGTCGCTGCCGACTTGCGAAGCGGCGCCGAGGCCAACCTCGTCGAGCATCGCGGCGACGGCGGTGGCGCGCTCGGCGGCCGAAAGCTCGGGGCGATGCAGGGCCAGGCCCTCGCCGACGATGCGACCAACCGTCATGCGCGGACTGAGCGAGCCGAACGGGTCCTGGAACACGACCTGCATGCGCCGCCGCATCGCCTTCAGCGTGGCGCGGTCGGCACCGTCGAGTCGCTCGCCGTCGAGCGCGATCGCGCCGGCAGCGATTGGCTGCAGCGCCAGCAGCGCCATGCCGAGCGTGGTCTTGCCCGAGCCCGATTCGCCAACGATGCCGAGCGTCTCGCCGCGCTGCAACGACAGCGTCGCATCCTTGACGGCGTCGAAGCGGCGGCGGCGCCAGCCGGCGAGGCCGTCGCCGGCGGCGACGTCGAAGCTCACGCGCACATGGCTCGCGGTGACGAGCGTCGGCGCGTCGGCCGCCACCGGCTCGACCTCGCGCACCGGCCGGCTCGCGAGCAGCTTGGCCGTGTAGGCATGTCGCGGTGCCGCGAACACCTCGGCGGTCGGCCCGCACTCGACCAGCCGGCCGCGCTCCATCACGCCGACGCGGTGGGTAAAGCGCCGCACCAGGTTGAGGTCGTGGGTGATGAAGAGCAGCGCCATCGCCATCTCGGCCTGCAGCTCGTCGAGGAGGGCCAGGATCTGCGCCTGGATCGTGACGTCGAGAGCGGTGGTCGGCTCGTCGGCAATGAGCAGCTTCGGCCGGCAGGCGAGTGCCATCGCGATCATGGCGCGCTGGCGCTGGCCGCCGGAGAGCTGGTGCGGATAGGCGTCGACGCGGCGGCCGGGCTCGGGCACGCCGGTGCGCGCGAGCAGTTCAGTGGCGCGCGCGCGGGCGTTGCGGCGGCTCGCGCCCTCGTGCAGGCGCAGCACCTCGCCGATCTGGTCGCCGACGGTGTGCAGCGGGTTGAGCGCCGTCATCGGCTCCTGAAAGATCATCGCGATCTCGCTACCGCGCACGGCCAGCATCTCGGCCTCGCTCTTCGTGCGCAGGTCGGCGCCTTCGAAGACGATGCGGCCGCTGGTCTCGGCAGCATCGACAAGGCCGAGCACCGACAGCGCCGTGATCGACTTGCCCGAGCCCGACTCGCCGACCAGCGCGAACTTCTCGCCGGCGGCGATGGCGAACGAGACCTCGTCGACGACGGCCTGGCCGCGAAAGCGGACCGTGAGGCGTTCGACG
>JAYVNL010000073.1:0-6143 GCA_043758495.1 Rhizobacter sp. | reverse complement strand
CAGTCGATGCCGAGCTGGCGGCCGGCGATGCGCATCAGCGGCGTGTGGCGCACGTCGGCGGCGATGCGGGCGCGGGCGGCGCCGATGTCGGCGCGGGTGATGTCAGCGGTCATGCAACGCAAAGCGTAGCCCAACCGCTATATTGGGTCGATGAACCTCGCAGCCATGCCTTCCCCGCCCGCCCTCGCGCTCGCTCGCACGCTCGTCGGCATGGACACCGTCAGCCGCAACTCGAACCTGGCGCTCATCCACTTCATCCGCGACGAGCTTGCTCGCCATGGCGTCGCCTCGACGCTGACCTTCGACGACGAGGGCGGCAAGGCCAACCTGTTCGCCACGGTCGGCGAGGGCAAGCCGGCCGGCGTCATCGTGTCCGGCCACACCGACACCGTGCCCTGGGACGGCCAGGACTGGTCGCTCGATCCGCTCGGCGCCGACGTGAAGGACGGCCGCCTCTACGGCCGCGGCAGCGCCGACATGAAGGGCTTCATCGGCCTCGCGGTCGCGCAGGTGCCGGGCTGGCTGGCGGCCGACCTGCCGTTCGCATTGCACCTCGCCTTCAGCTACGACGAGGAGGTCGGCGGCTTCGGCGCCCGCCGCCTCATTGCCGACATGCGCGGCCGCGGCGTCCTGCCGCTGGCCTGCATCGTCGGCGAGCCGACCGGCATGGTGCCGGCGCTGGCCCACAAGGGCGTGTACCGCTGGCGCTGCTGCGTCAAGGGCAAGGCCGCGCACTCGTCGCTGACGCCGCAGTCGGTCAACGCCATCCAGGTCGGCGCCCGCGTCGTCGGCAAGCTCACCGACATGGCCGAGCGCTGGCGCGACGGCGAGTCGAGGTACGCGGGCTTCGACGTGCCCTACACCACCGGCTCGGTCGGCGTGATCGAGGGCGGCATCGCCGACAACGTCGTGCCCGAGGACTGCCGCTTCAACTACGAATTCCGCAACCTGCCGGGCAGCGACGCCGGCGTCATGCAGGAGGAAGTGCGGGCCTACGCCGCTTCGCTCGAGCCGGCGATGAAGGCGGTCGCGCCCGAGGCCGGCATCGCCTTCGAGACGCTGTGCGAGATGCCGGCGTTCCTGGCCCGCGCCGACGACGTCGCCGTGCTGCTGGCACAGCGCCTGGCCGCGGCCGAGGCCACGACCCTGGTCGCCTTCGGCACCGAGGCGGGTCTCTTCCAGCGCGCCGGCGTGCCGACCGTGGTGTGCGGCCCCGGCCACATCGCCCAGGCGCACCAGGCCGACGAGTACGTGTCGCTGGCGCAGCTGGCCGAGGCCGAGCGCTTCCTGCAGGCGATGGCGACGGTCGACGCAGCGTCGCTCCGCGCCGTGCGCTGACGAGTAAGCTGTCGCGCCTGCCCATCGAAAGGAGCCCGTTCATGTCCCCGACTCGCCATTCGATCCGAGTCTGCTGCGCCGCCTTCTGCATCGGCACCGCCGCGGTCTGCGCATCTGCAGCCGACTACGCCGATGAATCGAAGGACTACGGCGTCGGCGAAATGTCGAGGACCAAAGGGCCGCCGTACAACCTGGCCACGCCGCTGAAGGTTCCGGGAGCGAAGACGGTCACGACCGACGAACTGAAGTCGATGCTGAACGCCGAGGCAAAGCCCGTCGTGATCGACGCGCTGGGCGGCGCGACCATGATCGAATCCGCGCAGGGGCTCGGCAACGGCATCGGCGAGCAGCGCTTGTTCGGCAAGGATGTGGCGATGTTCCCGAAGGCGCTGGAAAGCCTGACCGGTGGCGACAAGAGCAAGCCGATCGTCTTCTACTGCCGCAGCAGCAGCTGCTGGCATTCGTACAACGCGTCGTTGCGAGCCGTCGAAGCCGGCTATACCCAGGTGCTCTGGTACCGGGGCGGCATCGACGCCTGGCAGCAGAGCGGCGGCAAGACGGTTCCCTATTCGCTTTCGGCGGCTGCCCGGTAGCGAGCAACAGGCGTCGGCCAGTCGGCCGCGGCGCTCACTGGGCGAGGAAGCCGCCGTCGACCGGCAGCGTGTGGCCGGTGATCATCGCGGCGCGGTGCGAGGCGAGGAACACGATCGCATCGGCCACGTCGGCGGGCTCGGCGAGGCGGCGCAGCGGCGTCATGTCGAGCACCCGCGCCATCAGCTCGGGGCTTTCGAAGAGGCCCTGCGTCAGCTCGGTTTTCGCCCATGTCGGTGCCACTGCGTTGACGCGGATGCCGCGCCCGGCCCACTCGACGGCGAGCGCGCGCGTGAGGTTCACGACCGCGCCCTTGGTCGCCTGGTACGACAGGTTGGGATAGAGCCCGCCTCCCGACAAACCCATGATTGAAGCGACGTTGACGATGGCGCCGCCGCCGCTGTCGACCATTGCGCGCGCCGCTGCCCGCGAGCACAGGAACACGGCGGTCAGGTTGACGTCGACAACGGCCTGCCAGTCGCCGAGCGAGAGCTCCAGCGTCGGCCGGCGCCGGGCGATGCCGGCGTTGTTGACCAGGATGTCGATGCGGCCGAAGCGCGCCACGACGGCGGCCATCGCCGCGTCGACGGCGGCTTCGTCGGCAACGTCGAGCGTGGTGGCGAGGTGCTCGATGCCGCGCTCCATGAGGCGACGGCCGGCATCGGCGAGCGCGTCGGAGTCGCGGTCGAAGAGGACGGGCGTGGCGCCGTCTGCGACAAGGGCTTCCACCGTCGCCCAGCCGATGCCCCTGGCGGCGCCGGTGACGACGGCGATGCGGGCATCGGGCCGCGGGGCGGCTGTCGTCGTCATGCGCTGGCTTTCATGGCGTGCATCGTAAGAGACGCAGGCCGCGCGCCTGCCATGCCGACGCTCGACGGGCCGACGCCCTTCCGTCAGCGCTGCTTGCGCAGGGTGCGGCGCCAGCGCGCGATTTCGCCGACCGACCACAGCCCGGCCAGCGTGAGCATCCACGTTTCCGGCTCTGGAACAGGCGCCGTCACGGCCGCCACCGTCTGCAGGTTGTCGAGCAGGAATGCCCGGTCGAAGGACTCGACTCGGATGGCGATCTGGTCGAGGACGATGTTCGAGAAGGCGAAGACGTTGCTGCTGCCGGTCGACGAGGTCGCGAACGCGGCCTGGCTCAGATCGCTCGCGAAGTCGAGCGTGAAGAGGGGTGATCCACCGGTGCCGGACCGGAAGTTGCCGATCCGGTTGCCGCTGATGTTGGGGTGCAGCGGCGAAAGATCCGGGTTGCCGTAGGCGCCCGTGAAGGTGACGCCGAAGCTGCTGAACTGGTTCGTCACCGAGCGCGGATGCGCGGTCCCCGCACCGGACCGTGCGACGATTCGTCCATGAATTCCGTTACCGGTGCTGCGCCGACACTCCTCGCCGAGCTCGCCGCCGCTCTCGCCAGCCGCCGCATCCGCGTCGTCGACCTCACGCAGACGCTGTCGCCCGACTTCCCGCAGATCGCGCTGCCGCCCGAGTTCGGCCAGTGCTGGCCGTTCCGCATCGAAGAGATCTCGGCCTACGACGCGCGCGGCCCCGGCTGGTACTGGAACAACTTCTCCTGCGGCGAACACACCGGCACCCACTTCGACGCGCCGATCCACTGGATCTCCGGCCGCGACCTCGCCAACAATTCGGTCGACACGATTGCGCCGCAGAACTTCGTGGCGCCGGCGTTCGTGATCGATTGCGTCGCTGCCGCGACCGCCGATCCCGACTACCTGCTCACGGTCGGCGACATCGAGCGCTTCGAGGCCGAGCACGGCCGCGTCGCCGAGGGCGCCTGGTTCCTGATGCGCACCGACTGGTCGAAACGCAAGGACCCGGTGGCCTATCAGAACTTCGACGAGACCGGCCAGCACACGCCGGGGCCGAGCGCCGAAGCGGTGCGCTTCCTCGTCGAGCAGCGCGGCGTGCTCGGCTTCGGCACCGAAGCGATCGGCACCGACGCCGGCCAGGGCTATCACCTGCGGCCGCCCTATCCGTGCCACTCGACGATGCACGGCGCCGGTCGCTATGGCCTGCAGTGCCTGACCAATCTCGACCTGCTGCCGCCGACCGGAGCGATGCTGATCTGTCCGCCGCTGAAGATCGAGAAAGGCAGCGGCAGCCCGCTGCGGGTGCTGGCGCTGGTGGAGGAGGCTGCTTGAGCGAAGCGGCAGCTCCGGTCGCCGCCGTCACCGGCGGCAGCGCCGGTATCGGCCTTGCGATCTGCGAGCAGCTGCTGGCCGACGGCTACGAAGTCGTGTCGCTATCGCTCGAAAAATCACCGATCGATCACCCGAGGCTGCACAGCGTCGTCGTCGATCTGACCGATCGTGCCGCCACCGCGGTCGCCGTGGCCGATCTGTCGCACCGCTTCGAGGTGACGACGCTGGTGCACAACGCCGGCGTCATCCGCCCGGCGCTGCTCGCCGAGGTGAAGCTCGCTGACTTCGACGTGCTCGTCGAGCTGCACCTCGGCGCCGCCATCCAGCTCGTGCAGGCGGTGCTGCCGGCGATGCGGGCGGCGCGCTTCGGCCGCGTCGTGCTGATCTCGTCGCGGGCGGCCCTCGGCGCCGCCACGCGCACCGCCTACTCGGCCACCAAGGCCGCGCTGATCGGCATGGCGCGCACCTGGGCGCTTGAGCTCGCGGGCGACGGCATCACTGTCAACGTCGTCGCGCCGGGGCCGATCCGCACCGGCATGTACCACGCCGTCATCGCCGAGGGCAGCGAGCACGACCTGCGGCTCGCTGCCTCGATCCCCGTCGGCCGCATCGGCGACGCCGGCGACGTCGCCCGCGCGGTGGCCTTCTTCGCCGCCCCGGCCAACGGCTACGTCACCGGGCAGACGCTCTTCGTCTGCGGCGGCAGCAGCGTCGCCAGCCTCAAGGTCTGAGCGGGCTCGACACCGATGAATCGCGCTGCCGTCGCCGCACTGGTCGAAGACGAGCGCGTCCACCGCGACCTCTACCTCAGCGAATCCTTGTTCGCGCTCGAGCAGAAGCACTTCTTCGCCAACACCTGGAACTACGTCGGCCACGCCAGCCAGGTGCCGAACCCGGGCGACTACGTCAGCGTCGACCTTGCCGGCCGGCCGCTGGTGATGGTGCGACACGACGATGGTTCGGTGCGCGTTCTCTACAACCGCTGCGCCCACAAGGGCACGCCGCTGGTCAGCGACCGCAGCGGCAACACCGGCCGCTTCTTCCGCTGCCCGTACCACGCCTGGACGTATCGGCTCGACGGCTCGCTGCGTGCCGTGCCGCTGGCGAGCGGCTACCAGGGCAGCAGCTTCGATCCGGCCGCTACCGGGCAGGGCATGGCGGCACCGGCAGGCGTCGCCGTCCACCGCGAGTTCGTGTTCGCGAAGATCAACGCCGGCGGCCCCGACTTCGCGAGCTACTTCGGCGAGGCGCTCGACTCGATCGACAACCTGGTCGATCGCTCGCCGGTCGGGCGCATCCGCATCGAGGGCGGCTGCCTTCGCACGCTGATCCGCTGCAACTGGAAGACCTACCTCGAAAACGTCAACGACACCGTGCATCCGCTGTCCACGCACGAGTCGGCGAGCGCGGCGGCGGCGAAGCTCTGGCAGGGCCACCCGGCCGATGCGCCGAAGCCGATGGCGATCGAGCAGATCCTGCCGTTCGGCGCCGGCCACGACTTCTTCGACCGCATGGGTGGCCGCGTGCTGCCCAACGGCCACAGCGTGCTCGGCACGCAATTCAGCATCCACTCCGGCTACGCCCAGCTGCCCGACTACGAAGCGGCGATGCGCGAGGCACACGGCGCCGAGCGTGCTGCGGAGATCCTGCAGCGCTCGCCGCAGAACGCGCTCTGCTACCCGAGCCTGGCGCTGAAGGGCTCGCCGCAGGCCATCCGCGTAATCCGCCCGCTCGGCTCCGACCGCACGGTCGTCGAGGCCTGGAGCTTTCGCGTCGAAGGCGCGCCCGACCTCCTCTTCGAGCGCTCGTGTACATACAACCGGCTCGCGTTCTCGCCGATGTCGGTGGTGGCGCACGATGACGTGCATCTGTTCCAGGGCATCCAGAAGAGCCTGCGCGCCGAAGGCAACGAATGGGTCGGGCTGCAGCGCGGCTTCGACGCCGGCGAGCTGACAACGCCCACGCGTGAGGTCAACGGCACCAATGAGATGCTGATGCGCAACCAGCACCGCGCGTGGGTCCGGTTCATGACGCTCGACATGAACGACGAGTAGC
>JAYVNL010000072.1:0-18008 GCA_043758495.1 Rhizobacter sp. | reverse complement strand
CGGAGTGCAGGCGGGCGTCGTCGAGCAAGGGGCGAGGCATCAGTGGACTCCTTTGGTGCTGTCGCGGGCGTTGGCGACAGACGACAAGCGTAGCCGAGTGCGCAGGTCATCGAAACCAGTGGGTGCTTCGTTACCCCGGTTCTCGTACAGAATTTCTACGCCGCGATGCCGGCTCGGTTTCTGCTTCGAGGCTACAGACCCGTCACCCCTCTGGGTGCAACCTGACACGACAAGGATCAAACAGCCATGCGCAGTCAACTCGCTCTCCGCCGCTTCCAAGCGCTCGGCCTCGTTTTCGTCGGCCTCGGCTGCCTCGTCGACCTGACCGGTGCGGTGGCCGCCGAGCCCAAGGTCCTCAACATCTACAACTGGTCAGACTACATCGCCGACGACACGATCAAGAACTTTGAGAAAGAGACCGGCATCAAGGTCAACTACGACAACTACGACAGCAACGAAGTGCTGCTCGCCAAGCTCGTCGCCGGCAACACCGGCTACGACGTCGTCGTCCCCGGCGCCCACTTCGCGAAGATGCAGATCGAGAGCGGCCTCCTGCAAAAGCTCGACCGCTCGAAGCTCACGAACTGGAAGAACCTCGATCCGACGCTGCTCAGGCAAATGGAGAACGTCGATCCCGGCAACCAGTACCTGGTCGACTGGCTGTGGGGCTACGTCACCGTCGGCATCAACGTGCCGAAGGTCAAGGCGGCGCTGGCCGCGAATCCGAATCCGCTGCCGATGCCCGACAACGCCTGGTCGCTGCTTTTCGACCCGAAGTACGCCGCCAGGCTGAAGAGCTGCGGCATCAACTTCCTCGACTCGGCCTCCGAGGTGCTGCCGGTGGCGATGCTGTACGTCGGCAAGTCCGCCTACAGCGCCAACGCTGCCGACTACGACGCCGCCGCGAAGATGCTCACTGCCGTGCGGCCCTTCGTGACGCGCTTCTCGTCGTCGGGCTACATCAACGACCTCGCCGGCGGCTCGCTCTGCGCCGTGATGGGCTACTCGGGCGACATCAACATCGCCCGCGCCCGCGCCCTCGAGGCCGACCCGAAGCAGCCGGCCGCCATCGAGGCGTTGGTACCGAAAGGCGGGGCGACGCTGTTCTTCGACTCGATGGCGATCCCGAAGGATGCCAAGAACGTGGCCAACGCCCACCTCTTCATCAACTACATCCTGCGCCCCGAAGTCGCCGCGGCGCTGACCAACAAGGTCTTCTACGCCAACCCGAACGCAGCGTCGCTGAAGTTCGTGAAGAAGGACGTCGCCGACAACAGGACGATCTTTCTGCCCGCCGCCGAGAAGGCGCGCATGACACCGCCCGATGCGGTGCCGCAGGCGATCCGCCGCGTGCAGACGCGGATCTTCACCAATTTCAAAGCCGGCCGCTGACACCGGCGGCGGAGGCCCCCACTGCAGGCACGAGCCGATGGAGCGAACCAATCGACTCAAGAATTGAGTCGATTTTTCCTACAGTCGCCTCATGCGAAGCACCGGGCCCCTCTGGCAGCAGCCGGGCTGGCCGGCGCTTTCCTTCGATGGCGCCAGCGCTGCCGCGGCCTGCGGGTCCGTCCGCTTCATGCTGGGTTCTGCCGAAGGCAGTCTGAAAGCGATCGGCCTGGCCGTGCGTGGCACGGTTCGTCAGGAAACCGTGACGCCCTTCCAGAACGCGACCCGGCCCTTGATCTCCCGAGCCGCCTCGCTCGGCTCGGGGTAGTACCAGACCGCGTTCTCGTTCATGGCGCCGTCGACCATCAGGCTGTGGTAGCTGGCCTGGCCCTTCCACGGGCACATGCTCTTGTGGTTGCTGAAGGTCACGTATTCCTTCTTCAGGCTCGCCTCGGGGAAGTAGTGGTTGCCTTCGACAACGACGGTGTCGTCGCTCTCGGCGAGGGTGGTGCCGTTCCAGCTGGCTTTCATGCGCGTGTCTCCTGAGTGAAGTCAGCTGTAATGCTAGCGATGCACCGGCAACCGAGCCGGGGCCCCTCCGGTAACAAGGACATCCGATGACGACTCAAGTACGCAAGGGGCAGGCGCCCGAACCGCTGGCACGTGGCGAATTCGCGGTCCGCTTTCGCGAGCGCTTTACGGACCCGGCCTTTCGCGACGAAGACGCAGCGCTGGCCCGGATCGAGGAGATCGCCTGGCAGGCCTTCCACGAAGGCCGCAAATCGCCGGTAACCGCGAAAGCGGGCAAGGGCTACGCCGATCCCGGCTTCGACCTCTCGGTCGACTGGAGCAAGACCCGGGCTCGCCTCGACGTCGCTGCGAAAACCTGGGCCGACCCGAAGACGAAGACGCGCGCGTTGGTCATCTGCGGCTCGCCGCGCAACGACGGCACCTGCCCCGGCGAGATCTCCAAGACCTTCCGCCTCGCCGGCCTGATCAACGAGGTTCTGGATGCAGCCGGCCTCGAAGTCGACTTCCTCGACCTCAGCCTCGTCACCTCCGAGTTCGGCCGAACCATCCATCCGTGCAAGGGCTGCGTGTCGACGGCGATGCCGCTCTGCCACTGGCCGTGCAGCTGCTACCCGAACCACTCGCTCGGCCAGGTCAACGACTGGATGGCCGAGATCTACGAGCGCTGGGTGCTCGCCCACGCCGTCGTCATCGTTACGCCGGTGCACTGGTACCAGAGCCCGAGCCCGCTGAAGCTGATGATCGACCGCCTCGTCTGCGCCGATGGCGGCAACCCCGACCCGACCTCGACTGGCGGCAAGAAACCGGCGCTCGCCAAGGCGCTCGAGCTGAAGGGCTGGGACTACCCGAAGCACCTCGACAAGCGCGCCTACGGCCTGGTCGTGCACGGCGATGTCGCCGGCATCGAAGGTTCGCGGCGGGCGCTCTCGGACTGGCTCGACTGGATGGGCCTCGTCGACGCCGGCGCCCAGGCCCGGCTCGACCGCTTCATCGGCTACTACCAGCCCTACGCGACCAGCCACGACGACCTCGACAAGGACGGGAACGTCCAGGAAGAGACCCGAAACGTCGGCCGCGCCGTCGCCCGTGTCGCCCAGGCCCTGCGTCGCGGCGAGCTGGGTTCGGAGCTGGCCGACCTGCCCAAGCCGCGACCGAAATAGCGATCCGCGAGCGCGCCTCGCGGGCAGCGGTTAACCTTCTTATGTTGCACTGCAGCAAAGTGCGTTTGCAAGAGCCTCGTGAAGAACAATTTCCTGCGAAAGATGATGTCGGTCGGCCGCCTGACGAGCCGCGGCAGGTTGATGGAAGCGACCACCGCGATCCAGCGTGCCCTGGCGGCGGCGCAGCTGCCGTCGACGCCCGTTCGGGCCGCTGCCACGGCTGGCTTCCGCCCCTCGGCGCCGGGGTCCGCGAAGGCCGACTCGACGCGACGTGACCCGGGCGGCGACGACGTCGGCACCGTCACCGATATCGACGACATCGGCGGGCTCGGCAGCGGCGACCGCCGCGACATCAGCCGCTTCGCCGCCTCCAGCTTCACCGGCGCTGACGGCACCCGCGTCTTCAAGCTGTTCGAGCCCGCGGGCTCGGGCAACCGGGCCCTGCCGCTGGTCGTGATGCTGCACGGCTGCAGCCAGAGTCCCGACGATTTCGCCGCCGGCACCCGCATGAACGAGCTTGCCGAGGCGAGCGGCTTCTATGTGCTCTATCCCGGGCAGGCGGCGCGCTCCAACGTCAACCGCTGCTGGAACTGGTTCGTCCCCGGCGACCAGCAGCGCGGCGTCGGCGAGCCGGCGCTGATCGCCGGCATGACGCGGCACGTGATCGAAGCCTACGGCGTCGACCCCGATCGTGTCTACGTCGCCGGCCTCTCGGCGGGTGGCGCCATGGCGGCCATCCTTGCCCGCGAGTACCCCGACGTGTTCGCTGCCGCTGGCGTGCATTCCGGCCTGCCGGCCGGCGCCGCCCACGACGTCGCCTCGGCGTTCGGGGCGATGAAGTCCGGCGCCGCGTCGACCGGTGCGGGCGCAGGCGCGATGGCAGGCTGGCCGCTCGGCGCGTCGACGTCGGTGCGGCCGGGCGCAGTCGCTGCGCCGACGACTGCCGCGCCGGCCCGGGCATCGGCGCCGCAGATCGTCTTCCACGGCAGCGCCGACAGCACGGTCGCGCCGGCCAACGGCGATGCCGTCATCGCTGCTGCCCTCGCCGAGCGAGGCGACGCCCGGCCGATCGAGACGATCGGCGTCGCCGCCGCCGGCAGGCGATGGCGCCGAATCGTCTGGCGCGACGGCGATCGGCCGGTCGCCGAGCAATGGGTCGTCGAAGGCGCACCGCACGCCTGGTCGGGCGGTTCGCGGTCCGGCTCATTCACCGACCCCGAGGGCCCCGACGCCTCGGCCGAGATGCTTCGCTTCTTTCTCGAGCACCGGCAGTCTCGCTCGACCTGATGTCTTTCATCGGGCCACCGTAGACTGCGCCCCGATGAAAGCCGATGTGCTGCTGGCCGCGGTCGCAACGGCCGTGGCTCTGGCCGGTTGCGCCGGCGCGCCGGACACGACGGCTGCCCTGGCCGCAACCGCCGTCGCGCCGGCCTGGCAAGCGCCCTTGCCGACGCCCACCGCCGGCGCCGACGTAGCCCACGACGGCTCGCGCGCCGAGCTGGCACGCTGGTGGTCGCAGTTCGATGACCCCCTGCCGGCCCGCCTGGTCGACGCCGCCGAGGCCGTGAGCCCGACCGTCGCCAGCGCCGGCTCGCGCATCGCCCAGGCCCGCGCGACGCGAGTCGCCGCCGGTGCCGCTCTGCTGCCCGCGCTCGACGCGTCGGTGAGCGCTGTACGCGGCCGCCCGGACGTGAGCGTGCCGCTCGGCAGCAGCCGGAGCGCGGCCCTGCAGTCGAGCTGGGAGCTCGATCTCTTCGGCCGCAACCGCGCCGGCCGCGACGCCGCCGAGGCCCGCCTGGTCGGCGCCGACGCGAGCTGGCACGACGCCCGCGTCGCCGTCGCCGCCGAGACCGTCAACGAGTACGTGAGCCTGCGCGCCTGCGAAGCCCGCCTCGCCCAGGCCCGGCTCGACGCCGGCTCCCGCGCCGAGACCGCCCGCCTCACCGAGCTCAGCATGAAAGCCGGTTTCGAGTCGCCCGCCAACGCGGCGCTGGCGCGGGCGAGCGCGGCGCAGGCGCTGCTCGGCGTCAAGCAGCAGGGCGAACAGTGCGAGGCCAGCGTCAAGGCTTTGGTGGCGCTCACGGCGATCGCCGAACCCGAGCTGCGAGCCCTGCTCGGCACCTCGGTGGCGAAGCTGCCGGTGCCCACCGACATCGACGTTCCCGGCGTGCCCGCCGCGGCGCTGGCGCAGCGGCCCGACGTCTACGCGCGCAGCCGCGATGTCGTCGCCGCCAGCGCCGACATCTCGCGCGCCGAGGCGGCGCGGCTGCCGCGCATCAGCCTCGCCGGCAGCGTCGGCTACGGACGCTTCGAGTCGTCGCTCGGCAGCGTCAGCGGCTCGACCTGGAACATCGGTCCGGTGGCGGTGAGCGTGCCGATCTTCGACGCTGGCGCCCGCCGCGCCGATGTCGTCGCCGCGCGCGCCCGCTACGAGGAAGCCGTGAGCCTCTACGCAGCGACCCTGCGCACCGCCATCCGCGACGTCGAGAACGCCCTCGTGACGCTGCAGGGCAGCGCCGGCCGCAGCGCCGACGCCCGGATCGCGGCCGACAACTTCGAGGTCTACTACCGCGCCACCGAAGCGCGCTACAAGAGCGGTTTCGGCACCCTGTTCGAGCTTGAAGACGCGCGCCGCAACGCGCTGACGGCACAGAACACCCTCATCGACCTGCGCCGCGAGCGCGTCGCCGCCTGGATCGCGCTCTACCGCGCCCTCGGCGGCGGCTGGGCCCGGCCCGACGCCGCCCGCCTCGCCACCACAAACGAGACACCGCCGCTGCGCCCATGAAACGACCTCTCCCTCGCCGCACGACGCGCACCGCCTTCGTTGCCGGCATCGCCGCAGCGGTCGCATGCATCGCCCTCGTGCTGGCCGCGCGCGCCCAGGCCGCCGACGACAAGAAGCCGCCGCCGAAGCCGGCCCTGAGCGTCGTCGTCACGCAGCCCGTGCAGGGCTCGGCGCCGCTGCGGGTCACGGCCAACGGCAACGTCGCCGCCTGGCAGGAGGCCAGCATCGGCACCGAAACCAACGGCCTGCGTCTGGCCGACGTGCGCGTCAATGTCGGCGATGTCGTGGCGCGCGGCCAGACGCTCGCCACCTTCGCGCCGGAGTCGATGCAGGTCGATCTCGCCCAGTCGAAGGCCGCCGTTGCCGAGGCCGAGGCGACGCTCGCCGAAGCTCACGCCAACGCCGACCGCGCCCGCAGCCTGCAGGCGACCGGCGCCCTCAGCGAGGCGACGATCGCGTCGTACGTGACCGCCGAGCGCACCGCGAAGGCCCGCCTCGATGCCCAGCGTGCCGCGGTGCAGTCGCGGCAACTGCGCGTCAGCCAGACCGCGGTGCTGGCGCCCGACAGCGGCGTGATCTCGGCGCGCAGCGCCACCGTCGGCGCGGTGCTGCCGGCCGGCCAGGAGCTGTTCCGCATGATCCGCCAGGGCCGGCTCGAGTGGCGCGCCGAGGTGGCGTCGTCGGACCTCGGCCTCATCAGACCCGGCATGAAGGTGGCGGTGACGCCGGCCGGTGCCATCGCCGCGACCGGGGCGACGGTCGACGGCACGGTCCGCATCGTCGCCCCCACCGTCGATCCGCAGACGCGAAACGGCATCGTCTATGTCGACCTGCCGCGGCCCGGGCCGGCGCGCGCCGGCATGTTCGCGCGCGGTGAGTTCGAGGTCGGCAGCTCGAGCGCCCTGACCCTGCCGCAGAGCGCGGTGCAGCTGCGCGACGGCTTCAGCTATGTGTTCAAGGTTGGCGCCGATTCGAAGGTGACGCAGGCCAAGATCGCCGTCGGTCGCCGCATCGGCGACCGCATCGAAGTCACCGGCGGCCTCGAGCCGGCGGCCCGCGTCGTCGTCTCCGGCGGCGGCTTCCTCGCCGAGGGCGACACGGTGCGCGTCGTCGAGGCGGCGCCGGCAGGCAACGCGGCGAGCGCCGCGCCGAAGAAGTAGCCGACGCCATGGCCGCCCTGAACGTCTCTGCCTGGTCGATCCGGAACCCGATCCCGGGTGTGCTGCTCTTCATCATGCTCACGCTCATCGGCCTGATGAGCTTTCGGGCGATGAAGATCCAGAACTTCCCCGACATCGACCTGCCCACCGTCACTGTCAGCGCGTCGCTGCCCGGCGCCTCGCCGGCGCAGCTCGAGACCGAAGTCGCGCGCAAGATCGAGAACTCGATCGCGACGCTGCAGGGCGTCAAGCACATCTACACGACGGTGCAGGACGGCAACTCGATCACGACCGCCGAGTTCCGCCTCGAAAAGCCGACGCAGGAAGCCGTCGACGATGTCCGCGACGCGGTTTCGCGCGTGCGCTCGGACCTGCCCACCGACCTGCGCGACCCGATCGTGTCGAAGGTCGAGCTCTCGGGCTCGCCGATCCTCACCTACACCGTCGCCTCGAGCCGGATGGACGACGAGGCGCTGTCGTGGTTCGTCGACGACCAGGTCACGAGGAGCCTGCTCTCGGTGCGTGGCGTCGGCGCCGTCTCGCGCGTCGGTGGGGTCACGCGCGAGGTCCGCGTCGAGCTCGATCCGGCGCGACTGCAGGCGCTCAACGCCACCGCCGCCGACATCTCGCGGCAGCTCCGGCAGACCCAGCGCGAAGGCTCCGGCGGCCGCACCGACCTCGGCGGCGCCGAGCAGTCGGTGCGCACCATCGCCACAGTGCAGTCGGCGGCCGAGCTCGCCAACCTCGAGATCACGCTGACCGATGGCCGTCGCGTTCGCCTCGACCAGGTCGCGGCCGTGAGCGACACCGTGGCCGAGCGGCGCTCGACGGCGCTGCTCGACGGCAAGCCCGTCGTCGGCTTCGAGATCGTGCGCACCAAGGGCGCCGGCGAGACCGAGGTCGCGGCCGGTGTTCGCAAACAGCTCGAGGTGCTGAAGGCAGCGCACCCGGAAATCACGGTGGTCGAGGCCTTCAACTTCGTCGACCCCGTGCAGGAAAACTACGACGGCTCGATGACGCTGCTGTTCGAAGGCGCGGCGCTGGCCGTGCTCGTGGTCTTCCTCTTCCTGCGCGACTGGCGCGCCACGCTCGTCGCCACGACGGCGCTGCCGCTGTCGATCATCCCGGCGTTCTGGCTGATGTCGCTGCTCGGCTTCTCGCTCAACAGCGTGACGCTGCTGGCGCTCTCGCTCATCGTCGGCATCCTCGTCGACGACGCCATCGTCGAGATCGAGAACATCATGCGGCACCTGCGCATGGGCAAAGGGCCGTTCGATGCGGCCATGGAAGCCGCCGACGAGATCGGACTGGCGGTGATCGCGACCACCTTCACACTGATCGCGGTGTTCCTGCCGACCGCCTTCATGAGCGGCATCGCCGGCAAGTTCTTCGTCCAGTTCGGCTGGACCGCGGCAATCGCCGTCTTCATCTCGCTCGTCGTTGCACGGATGCTCACGCCGATGATGTCGGCCTACGTGCTGAAGCCGCCGAAGAAGGAGTTCACCGAAGGTCGCTGGATCGACATCTACATGACGTGGGTGAAGGCGTGCCTGCGCCACCGCATGCTGACCACGATCGCGGCCACGGTCTTCTTCGTCGGCTCGCTGGCGCTGGTGCCGCTGCTGCCGACCGGCTTCATCCCGCCCGACGACCTTTCGCAAACGCAGGTGCAGGTCACGCTGCCGCCCGGCGCCACCTTCCAGCAGACGCTGGCGGCCGCCGAGCAGGCGCGCCTGATCGTGCAGCAGAACAAGCACGTCAAGCTCATCTACACCGCGGTCGGCGGCGGCAACACCGGCTCCGACCCGTTCGCGCCGGGCGGCACCGCCGAGGTGACCAAGGCGACGCTCACCATCAACATGACGCCGCGCGATGAGCGCCACGGCGTCAGGAAGCAGGTCATCGAGCAGCAGTTGCGCGATGCGCTCGTCGTGCTGCCGGGCGCCCGGGTGAAGGTCGGCCTCGCCGGCGGCGGCGAGAAGTACGTGCTGGTGCTGGCGGGCGAGGACGGCCGCGTCCTCGGCGAGCACGCCCGCCGCGTCGAGCAGGAACTACGCACGATTCCCGGCATCGGCAACGTCGTCTCAACCTCGAGCCTGGTCCGGCCCGAGCTGATCGTGCGGCCCGACTTCGCCCGTGCCGCCGACCTCGGCGTGACCTCTGCAGCGATCGCCGACACCTTGCGCATCGCCACCGCCGGCGACTACGACCAGGGCCTGGCCAAGCTCAACCTCTCGCAGCGCCAGGTACCCGTGGTCGTCAAGCTCGCCGCCAATGCGCGCACCAACCTCGACCTGCTGTCGCGCCTCGCCGTGCCCGGCGCGCGCGGCCCGGTGATGCTCGGCAACGTCGCGACGCTGACCGTCGACAGCGGCCCGGCGCAAATCGACCGCTACGACCGCCTGCGCAACATCAACTTCGAGATCGAGCTCAACGGCGTGCCGCTCGGCCAGGTCCAGAAAGACGCCCTGGCCCTGCCGAGCCTCGCCACCCTGCCGGCCGGCGTGACGCAGACCGCCGTCGGCGACGCCGAGGCGATGACCGAGCTGTTCAGCAGCTTCGGCCTGGCGATGCTGACCGGCGTGGCCTGCATCTATGTCGTGCTGGTGCTGCTGTTCAAGGACTTCGTGCAGCCGGTGACGATCCTGACCGCGCTCGTGCTCTCGGTCCCCGGCGCTTTCCTCGCCCTCTTCGTCACCCACACCGCGCTGTCGATGCCGTCGATGATCGGGCTCATCATGCTGATGGGCATCGCCACCAAGAACTCGATCCTGCTCGTCGAGTACGCGATCATGGCCCGGCGCGACCGCGGCATGAGCCGCTCGGACGCGCTGCTCGACGCCTGCCACAAGCGGGTCCGCCCGATCGTGATGACGACCATCGCGATGGGCGCCGGCATGATGCCGATCGCGCTCGGCATCGGCACCGACCCGAGCTTTCGGGCGCCGATGGCGATCGTCGTCATCGGCGGGCTCATCACGTCGACCTTCCTCAGCCTGCTCGTGATCCCGGTGGTGTTCACCTTCGTCGACGATGGCGTGCAGTGGCTGAAGAGGCTGTTCGGCGGCAAGCGCAGAATCGCTGCGACCCCCGCGCAGGAAACGCCATGATGGAACTGCAAAGAGAGCCGCAACCCGACGCCGAATTCCTGATGCGCGACACCGCGTCGCATCCGCTGGCCTGTACGCCGGCCTACAAGACCAGCGTGCTGCGCAGCCCGAAGCTGGCGCTGATCTCGCTGCAGCAGTCGCTCTCCGAAGTGACCGCGCCGGTCTTCGACGCCTCCGAGCTGGGGCCGAAAGACAACGATCTCATCCTCAACTACGCCAAGGGCGGCCTGCCGATCGGCGAGCGCATCGTCGTCCACGGCCACGTCCACGACCAGCTCGGCAGGCCGTTGAAGAACGCACTGGTCGAGGTGTGGCAATGCAATGCGAGCGGGCGTTACCGGCACAAGCGCGACCAGTACATCGGTGCCCTCGACGCCAACTTCGGCGGCTGCGGCCGCATGCTCACCGACGCCGACGGCTACTACTCATTTCGCACCATCAAGCCCGGTCCGTACCCGTGGCGCAACCGCGTCAACGACTGGCGGCCGGCGCACATCCACTACGCCATCAGCGGCGACGGCTGGGTGCAACGGTTGATCACGCAGATGTACTTCGAGGGCGACCCGTTGATCCGTTCGTGCCCGATCCTCGGCGTGGTGCCGAGCGAGGAACAGATCCGCGGCCTGATCGCGTTGCAGGACAACGCCGCCTTCGTGCCGCTCGACAGCCGCGCCTACCGCTTCGACATCGTGCTGCGCGGGCAGCGGGCAACGCTGTTCGAGAACCACGTGCAGGCGGCCGCATGAAGAGGGAGACCGCTTCGCAGACGGCCGGTCCCTACGTCCACATCGGCCTGGCACCCGAGGCCGCCGGCTTCGACATCTTCGCGAATAACTTCGGCCCGGTGCTCGTCGCGGCCGGGACCCAGGGCGAGCGCATCCGCATCGAGGGCCGCGTCTTCGACGGCATCGGCACGGTGCTCAAAGACGTGCTGATCGAAATCTGGCAGGCCAACGCCGCGGGCAGGTACGCGCATCCGGCCGACCGCCAGCCAGGCAAGCCGCTCGACCCGCACTTTCGCGGCTGGGGCCGTGCGTGCACCGACTTCGAGAGCGGCGTCTACGCGTTCGAGACCGTCAAGCCGGGCCCCGTCGAAGGCCGCGACGGCCGCATCATGGCGCCGCACGTGAATGCCTGGATCGTCGCTCGCGGCATCAACGTCGGCCTCAACACGCGCATCTACTTCAGTGACGAGGCCGCCGCGAATGCAAAGGATCCAGTGATCAACCTCATCGAGTGGGAAGCGCGCCGCAAGACGCTGGTCGCCGAACGGCTCGACGCGAAGGCCACGAACGGCGCCGCGGTCTATCGCTTCGACATCCGCCTGCAGGGCGACGACGAGACGGTGTTCTTCGACGTCTGATGTGAGTCCCGAGCCGCTGGGCCTGGGCAGCCGCGGCGGCCACGAACGAAGCGGAAAAACCAGAACGGGGCCTATCTACATCGAGTCATCGATGCGGCGCGATCGTGCCGACAGTCAGATCGGCGATCACCGGGCGGTGATCGGACGCCTCGGCCGCCCCGGTGAAGCAGCGATGCACCGCGACCTGCGGGCTGACCAGAATGTGGTCGATGCGCAGGAACGAGAAGCGTGGCCGCAGCGTGTGGCCGTAGGTGTAGCCGTAGCCGCGGCCGGCCTCGGAGAACGCGTCGCGCAGGCCGGCGCCGAGCAAGTGACCGACGACGTCGGACGACTCCGCCGCATTGAGGTCGCCGGCCACGACCAGCGGCCGCGGCGCATCGTGCAGTGCCGCCGCCATGGCGGCCGACTGAAGCAGGCGTTCGTCGAGGTTGGCGCGCCAGGCATCGACGCCTCCTGCGCCTTCGCGACGCGCCGCCAGCAGGCCGGCACGCGGCGACTCGAAGTGCACCGAGCGCAGCTCGAAGCCGGCAGCGGCGGCAACGCGCACGGTGCAGCGTGCATAGGCGAGGCTGCCGGCCGTCACCTCCGTACAACCCTCGAGCGGGAAGCGGCTGGCGACGAGGTACTGGCCCTGGCCCCACACATGCGGCAGGCCGAACATCGGAGCCGCCGGTGTCGCGTCGTGGCTGCGGCGCAATGCATTCGCGTCCTGCATCACGACGATGTCCGGCCGCTGCGCCGCCACCTCGCGCAGCAATGCGTCAATGCCGCCAGGGCGCTCGCTGGCCTGCACCGTCTTCGCGTTCCAGGTCATGAGGCGAAAGCTGCTTTCGACAGGCGCCGCTCCGGCACGCCAGGCGAGGCCCATGCCGACGCTCGCGGCGAGCGCGAAGGTCGCGGCCGTCGCGAGTCGCCAGCGGACCCCGAGCGGCCACGACAGCAACAGCGCCAACGCGCACGGCACGAGTAGCCAGGGTGCCGGCAGGAAGCGCAGCAGCTCCAGAGCCCACCAGCCCGAGCCGCCGAAGCGCACGGCCAGCGTCGCGGTCCAGACGACCGCGACGAAGACGGCGGCGCCGGTGGCCAGGCCGCGCCGAAACCCTAACCGCACGACCCTCAGGGCGACACGAGGCCCAGTTGCGCGAGCAGGAACACGTCGTCCTCCGCAATCTCGCGCAACGAGTCGAAGCGGCCCGAGGCGCCGCCGTGGCCGACCTCGAGGTTGATCTTGAAGAGGAGCGGATGGGCGTCGGTCTTCAGCGTGCGCAGCTTCGCGACGTACTTGCTCGGCTCCCAGTACGCGACCTGGCTGTCGTTGAGGCCGCTGCGCACCAGCATCGCGGGATAGGCGCCCTTCTGCAGGTTGTCGTAGGGGCTGTAGGCGCGCATCCACGCATATTGCGCGGCGATTTTCGGGTTGCCCCACTCGATGAACTCGCCGGCCGTGAGCGGCAGGGTTTCGTCGAGCATGGTGTTGACGACATCGACGAACGGGACCTCGGCGACCACTGCCTTGAAGAGTTCGGGACGCAGGTTCACGACCGCGCCCATCAGCAGGCCGCCGGCGCTGCCGCCTTCGATGGCGAGCCGATCGGCGCTCGTCCGCCCGCGCGCGATCAGCGCTTCGGCGCAGGCGATGAAGTCGGTGAAGGTGGTCGCCTTGGTCGCCATCTTGGCGGCCTCGTACCAGCGCTTGCCGAGGTCGCCGCCACCGCGGATGTGGGCGATCGCGAAGACCACGCCGCGGTCGAGCAGCGACACCCGGGTCTGCGAGAACGTGGGGTCGATCGGGATGCCGTAGCTGCCGTAGCCGTAGAGCAGCAGCGGCTGCGGCCCGGCCGTGGGCTTCCTGTCGCGGCGCCAGACCAGCGAGATCGGGATCTCGGTGCCGTCGGCGGCGCGGGCGCTGATGCGCTCGCTGGCGTAAAGCGCCGGATCGTAGCCGGGCACCGGCTGGCGCTTCCTGAGCACGCGCTCGCGGCTCGCGAGGTCGTAGTCGTAGGTCGAGGCAGGCGTGGTCAGCGAGGTGTAGACGAAGCGCAGCGTCGTCGTGTCGAACTCGGCATTGCCGGCAGCGTGCACGGCGTAGGCGGCCTCGTCGAAAGCGACGCGGTGCTCGCCGCCGCGCTCGAGGTCGAGCACGCGCAGCTCGAGGCTGCCCTTGACGCGCTCGGTGACGACGAGGTGATGCGAGAACACGTCGATGTCGTCGAGCATGACATCGTCGCGCGCCGCCACGAGCTCCTCGGCGCGCGCCAGGTCGGGCTTCGCAGCATCGAGCCTGACGAGGCGGAAGTTGCGGCCGGTGTCGTTGATGCGCACGTAGAAATTGCCGGCGCGGTGATCGAGGTGGTACTCGATGTCGGCGCGGCGCGGCATCACGGTGCGCATCGCGACGGTCGCCGCGGTGGCGTCGGCGTCGATGACGCGGATCTCGTTCGAGTCCTTGCTCTCGGCGAGCACGGTCACGAACCGCTCGTCGCGGGTCTTGTCGACACCGATGTCGAAGAGCTCGTCCTTCTCTTCGAGCAGCAGCAGGTCGGCACCGGTGTCGCCGAGGACGTGGCGCCAGAGCCGGTTGGAGCGCTTGGTCGCGTCCATCGTCGTGTAGAAGAGCGTGCGGCTGTCGTTGCCCCAGGCGGCCGAAGAGACCTCGGGCACCGACCAGGCATCGTCGCGGCCGCCGGCGAGGTCTCGCACGTGCAGGGCGAAGTCGCGACCGCCGGTGAAGTCGACGGTGTAGGCGAGCCTCGTCGCATCGCGGCTCACCGCCGCCTGACCGAGGCGCAGGAAAGCCTTGCCGCGCGCCATCTCGTTGAGGTCGAGCATCGTCTCGTCGGCGCCCGCGGTGTCGTAGCGGCGATCGGCGCCGGCAGCGCGGCGGCGGATGTAGCGCGCGTACTGGTCGCCCTGCGCGGTGCGGGTCGAATACCACCATTCGCCCTTGCGGTAGGGCACCGAGTCGTCGTCCTGCTGGATGCGGCCGTACATCTCCTGGTAGAGCTTTTCCTTCAGCGCGGCGTGCGGCTGGAACCAGGCGTCGGCGTAGGCGTTTTCAGCCTTCAGGTAGGGCAGCGTGCGCGCGTCGTCGCGCTCGCGCATCCAGAAGTAGTCGTCGATGCGTCGGTCGCCGTGGACGCTCACGTCCTTGGCTTCGCGCGGCGCCACAGGTGGCTGGAGAACGGGTTGGGCAGCAGTCATGGCACTCGCGATCAGAAGGGTGGCGACGATGATGGTGCGGCGGCTCATGGCGGCGGCGGCTCCAGGGCGGCGCCAAGGTCGCCCATCGGCGGCTGGCCATGGGCAGCGAGGGCGCGGTCCCGCTCGGTGACGCCGGGCAGCGGCGCGAGGTTCCAGCGCCGCGTGATGAAACGCAGGATCGAGCCGGTGTCGTAGGCCGTCTTGTCGACGAAGCCCTTCTTCGCGAGCGGCGAGACGATGATCGCCGGCACCCGCGTGCCGGGACCCCAGCGGTCGCCGGCCGGCACCAGCGCATGGTCCCAGAAGCCGCCGTTCTCGTCGTAGGTGACGACGATCATCATGTGCGGCCATTGCGGGCTCTTCTGCAGCGCCGCGATGACGCCGGCGATGTGGGCGTCGCCGTCGCTGATCACGGAATATTGCGGGTGCTGGTTGAGGTTGCCCTGCGGTTTGTAGAAGGCGACCGCGGGCAGCTTGCCGGCCGCCGCGTCGGCGAGGAAGTCGCGGTCGAAGTCCTTGAGATGGGCAGCGCGATAGGCGGCCTGCGTGGCCGGGTCGAAGCTGGCGTAGTAGTTGAACGGCTGGTGGTGCGGCTGGAATTGCACCTTGCCTTTGTAGATGACGGCGCGACCGTCGGCGCCGCCCGCGCTCGCCGTCGCCCAGGCGCCCGAGTACCAGGCCCACGACACGCCTTTTGCGTCGAGCCGGTCGGCGATAGTGGGGGCGCTCTGCGCCGGCAGCGTCGTCGCCTGCTGCGGGTCGCCGTAGCGGCTGTCGCCCGCTGCGGCCGGCGGCAGGCCGCTCGGCTGGTACGGCGGCTGCATGGTGTTGATGGCGTGGATCTTCCCTGCCCCGTCCTTCGGCGTCAGGCTGCCGTCGCGGCGATAGCGCGGAGCGCCGCCAAGGGCGCTGCTGGCGGCATCGGCGGCGGGCGCGAGGCGAACGAAGCGGCCGTCGCGATCGGTCTCGATCTCGGCGATCAGCTCGCGCGCCGGCGAGCCGGCCGCGTCGGCACCCGGGTATTCGGGAGCGCAGGCGCAGACGAGGTACTGGTGGTTGAGGAAGGAGCCGCCGAAGGCGCCCATGAAGAAGTTGTCGGCGAGCACGTACTGGCGGGCGATCTTCCAGAGCGCCATGCCGCTGCCGTCGTAGTAACCCATGGCGAGGCCGCCGGCGTCGGAGTAGGCGGCGAAGCGGTCGTTGTTGCCGCCGCCGATCTGCATCATGTTGTTGTAGTAGCGGTGGACGAGGTTGCGCGTCATCACCGTCTGCGGCACGACGACGCCGCGACCGTCGATGGCGTTGGCGCCGTCGAGCTGGAACGGCTGGTTCGGCATGCCGGCCGTCTGCGCCTGCGTCACTGTGAGAGGCTGACCGTTGGCGGTCAGGCCGCCCCACGCCGGCGGCAGCACCGGCAGCACCGAACCGTCAACGTCGCGCTGAGGTGCGATCCGGCCGACGGCGTTCGGATTCACGCCAGGGATGCCGTTGGCGCCGGGATAGAGGCCGTACAGCGTGTCGAAAGCGCGGTTCTCGGCATAGATCACGACCACGGTGTCGATGCGATCGATCGCCCGGCGGTCGCCGGCGGCCGCGCTCGGCGACGAGAACGGTGCGCCGCAGGCGACCAGCGCGGCGGCGACAGCGAGGACGATCGGCAGTGTGGACTTCATGGGCATGGACTCAGGAGCGAAGCAATCAGCCGCGGATTGTCCGGCAGGCGGGCGCGTCGATTGCCATCCCGAATTTTTTTCGACGCTGCGAGCATGCGCATGAACGTCTCCCACCCCGTTCTCGATCTTGGCGACCTGCGCCGCGTCACGCCTATCGGTTCCGGCTTCGGCCTCGGCCGCGGCAAGCCGGTCGACCGCCACTACATCGAGGATTTCCTGCGCCGCCACGCCACCGACATCCGGGGCCGCGTCCTCGAGGTCGCCGAAAACGCGTACACCGTGCAATACGGCGGCGGCCGCGTTGACGCCAGCGACATCCTGCACGTCGACGACTCTAATCCGCGCGCCACTTTCATCGGCGACCTCGGTGCCGCGAACGATCTGCCAGGCGACACCTTCGACTGCTTCATCTGCACGCAGACGCTGACCTTCATCTACGACGTGCAGCAGGCCGTGAAGACGATCCACCGGATCCTCAAGCCGGGCGGCGTGCTGCTGGCCACCGTGCCCGGCATCAGCCAGATGAGCCCGTACGACCGCGATCGTTGGGGCGAGTACTGGCGCTTCACGGCGCAGTCGCTCGGCCGCCTGCTCGGCGAGCCCTTCGGCAGCGACAACGTCGCGGTCGAGGCCTACGGCAACGTGCTGGCGTCGACGGCGTTCCTGCAAGGCCTGTGCTGCGACGACCTTCGCAAGGACGAACTCGACCACCGCGACCAGCGCTACCAGATGCTGGTCGCCGGCCGGGCCGTGAAGCGGTAGCGCAAGACGCGGCCCTTCAACGGGGGCAGGCAGCACCGCTCGCGACCCAGGCCGGGATCAGGGCGCCGAACTGCGCCTGCGTTGCGGGCGCCGGCTCGCGCGTACCGCCGGGCATCCAATGGGGCGAACACCTTTGCCCGGCCTCTCCATCCACCGCTCGGGTGCATCGCGCGCTCCCCGCAAGATTCGAAAGGCGCGAGCACACTCGCGCTTTTCGATCGACCGCTGGCGCGCGCCGGCACTGCATTGCGGAGCTCTCATGCCGGCCCTGAACATCAACGGCACGACCCGAAACGTCGAGCTGGCTACGCCGCGGCCCAGGCAACGGCCTCGATGAGCGAGCAACAGGTCGCCAGCCTCGACGCGTTCGCTGCCACCGACACGATCGCCGTCGTCGTCGGCTCTCGCCAGATCGCCGTCTACCTCGTCGACGGCGCCGTCTTCGCCACCGACAACATCTGCACGCACGGGCAGGCGCGCCTGTGCGACGGCTTTCTCGAAGGCCACGAGATCGAATGCCCGCACCACCAGGGTCGCTTCGACATCCGCAGCGGCGAAGCGACCTGTGCGCCGGCCAAGCACGCCCTGCAGGTCTATCCGGTGCGGCTCGACGGCGATCGCGTGCTCCTGAGCATTCCCTGAGGGTGCGGCACGGCTGCGCTTGCTAACCTCGCCCCTCCGTTGCCCCGAAAGTGCCGATGCGCCCCGTCATCACGAGCCTGCTCGACACCGACCTCTACAAGTTCACGATGTGGCAGGCCATGCTGCACCGGCACCCGCAAACGCAGGCCGAGTACGTCTTCATCTGCCGCAATGCACGCGACTACCCGCTGACGCATCTGATCGCCGAGGTCAACGAGCAGCTCGACCA
>JAYVNL010000071.1:0-6171 GCA_043758495.1 Rhizobacter sp. | reverse complement strand
GGCGCCGGGGCGCATCGCGACACCCCTCGTGCGAACGGTGTCCGACGCGGCGAACAGCGCGGTAGTGCATGTGACGCCGCTGCGCCGCCTGGGCGAGCCGTCGGAAGTCGCCGACGTCTGCTGCTATCTCACGTCACCCGATTCCGCCTTCGTGACCGGACAGGTCATCGATGTTGCCGGTGGGTGGCTCATGACCTGAGAAATGGCCTGATCGAAAAAAGCCCTCAGGGGCGCTTTCCGAGGCTTCATAGCGGCTCGTCTGGCGGAAACGGAGTCTTTCGTCTCGGCCAGACGGACGGCTGCATCGTGGCGCCAGCATCAATGGCGCAGCGTGCCTTCGGCAAAGCCGCGCGCATGCTCGATGACAAAATCGTCGAGGCGCCGCGGTGGTCGGCCGGTCAAGGCCGTGAAGCCAGCGGTGAGTGGCGTGGTCGCCGAGTCTTGCAAGTAGGCGTACATGTGCACGAGCGCGTCGGCTTTCCAGCTTGGCATCCCCGTTGCAAGGAAACGCCGCTTCGCCTCGTTCGACGACACGCTTTCGTAACGCACCGGCCGTCCGATTGCGGCCTGGACCAGTGCCGCAAACTCCGCGTAGGTCGGGCGGTCGGCCCCCGTGACAACGCGGTGCCCTTGCACGAGCGTTCGGTCGCGCAGCGCGGCAGCGGCGGCCAGCCCCACGTCGCGAGCATCGATCAGGCTCATGCGAGCCTCCTGCATGGGCGCCCAGAAGCTGCCTGTCTGTGCAATGGATGCCGCGAACGAGAACAGGTTCTGCATGAAGTTGCATGGCCGCACGTGAAAATTCATCAGACCGGTCGCCTCGACGGCGCGCTCGGCCTGCCCGTGCCAGCGACCGATCAGGTCGTCTGACTCCGGGTCCGCCACCTCGGTCGACACCTTGACGATGCGCACCACGCCCGCCGACCTTGCCGCCACCGCCATGCGGGTCTGCAAGATCGGCAGCGCTTGCTCGAGCGGCGAGATCAACAGCATCTGCTCGACGCCCTTCAGTGCCGCGGGCAGCGACGTCGGGTCGGTCATGTCCGCCACGACGACTTCGATTCCGGACCCGAAACGCGTCTTCTGCTCGGAGCGCCGGACCATTGCGCGGACCGGTTCGCCGGCTTCAAGCAGCGCCTGCAGTGCCGCGTACCCGGTGGTGCCGGTGGCACCCGTCACGAGCGTCGTCATGACTTGGCCATCAGGTGCGGCAACCACAGTACGACACCGGGGAAGGCGATGAAGATCGCCAGCCGCACCGCGTCGCCGACGAGGTATGGCATCACGCCGTAGAACATGCCGGCGATGCGCAGATCAGGTACCAGCGACTTCACGACGTAAAGGAGCAGGCCCATCGGCGGATGAATCAGGCCGATGCCGCTCACGATGATCACGAAGGTGCCGAACCAGATCGGGTCGATCCCCGCCTTGAGGATGATCGGATAGAAGATCGGCACGCTCAGCAGGATCATGGCGTTCGCTTCGAGGATGCTGCCGAGCACCAGGTAGATGCCGAGCAGCGCCAGAATGAGCGCGGTCGGCCCGAGGTGCAGGCCACCGACCCAGCGCTCCATCGCCGCCGCTGCGCCCGACACCGTCACGTAATTCGCGAACAGCAGTGCGCCGACGAGCACGATGTACATCACCGAGGTGACGCGCGCCGTCTCGACCATCGCGCGCCGCAGCACAGCCCAGGAGAGCCGGCCCCGAAGCCAGGCGAGCAGGAAGGCGCCCAGTGCGCCCAGGCCCGCCGCTTCGTTCGGCGTCGCCAGGCCTGCGTAGACAGTGCCAAGCACGAGCATGAAAAGCAGCGCTAGCGGCCAGACGCCGAGCAGGCTCTTCACGCGCTCGCGCCACGTGCTGCGTGCGCCGGCCGGAGCCATCGCCGGCTTCCACCACGTCACCAGCGCGATCATGATGATGTAGCAGATGACCGTGATCAGCCCCGGCAGGAAACCAGCGGCCATGAGCTGCCCGAGACTGGTGTCGGTGATGACGGCGAAGATCACCATCGCGATCGACGGCGGGATGAGGATGTCGAGCGTCGCGCCGGCGGCGACGGTGCCGGCAGCGAAGCCCGGGGCATAGCCGTACTTGCGCATCGTCGGCACGGCGACCGGAGTCATCGTCGCCGCGCAGGCCATCGCCGAGCCCGAGACCGCGGAGAACGCGCCGCAGGCGAGGATCGTGGACATCGCGAGGCCACCGCGGAAATGCCCGAGCCATGCGTGCGCCGCCGCATACAGCTCGTCGGCCATGCGCGAATGCGCGAACAGGCTCCCCATGAGCACGAACAGCGGCAGCACCGAGAGGTTGTAGTTGAGCGCGGTGTCGGTCGCGACCTGGCCGATCAGCGCCAGCGCGCCGGGCCAGCCGACGCTCAGGCCGAATGCGACCGTGCCGACGATCCCCATGCCCCAGCCGAGCGGGATGCCGAAAAGAAGCAGCGCGAACAGCAACGCGAGGGCGATCAATGCGCCGCTCATGCTGCTGCCTCCGCCGCGGTTGCCGAAGGCGGCACCGAACCCCCCGCGTGCCCTTGCCAGGCCCGCACGAAGACCACCGCGCACGCGCCGGTGCCAATCAGCGCAAGCGCGGCCATGACCCACACGACCCACGACGCCGGCACGTCGATGACCTCGATCACGTCACCGTTCCTCGCGTATTCGCCCGCCTGCGTGGTCAGCCGCCAGGTCAGCACGGCGCAGGCAAAGGTCGAGACCGCGTGCACGACGATCGCCCGCATCCGCAGCCCCGTGGGCGACCACTTCGTGTCGAACAGCCCGGCGCGCAGGTGCTCGTCGGCGGCCGAAGCCAGCGGCAGCGCGGCAAAGACCATCAGGGCCATCAGCATCCGCGCGAGCGAGAACGCCGAGGCGAGCGGTGCGTTGAAGACGTAGCGGCCGACGACGTCGTACGACGTCACCAGCACCAGCATTGCCAGGCAGGCGATGCACACCGCCTCGAGCGTGCCACGCGCGAGGCGCACGGCGGCATCGCGCTGCCCGCTCATCGCATCGGCGCCGACGGCGTGCGGCCGGCGTCGATCTCGTCGAAGAACGCGTCTAGCAATCGGTCGAAGGCTTCCGGGTTCTCGATGTTCGAAAGGTGCCCTGCCGCGGGCACGATCCCGACCCGCGTGCCGGCCGGAAGTGCGGCGGCGAGCGCGTGCGCGGCTGCGGGCGGCGTGAGCGCGTCGTCCTCGCCGACGAGCACACGCACCGGTTGCGTCACCGCGCCGAGATCGACGCGCCGCTTGTAGCCCGAGACCATGTCGAGCGCTTTCAGGTAGGAGCCGGTGTGCAGCATGGCGATGCTCGCGCGCAGGCGCTCGTACGCGGCATCGCTTGCGCGCTTGCCGACGAGCGAGCGCGCGACCGTGGGCGCGATGTCGGCAGGCGTCTTGCCGGCGAGCAGCGGCGCCTTGCGCAACCGCAGGAATTCGGCGACCCACGCCTCGTCGTGCTCGTCGCCCGGGCCCGACGAGGTGTCGCAGAGCACGGCGGAGCGCACCAGCGAAGGCTGCTTCCCGAGCATGTGCTGAATGACGAGGCCGCCCATCGAAAGCCCGACCATGTGCGCGCTCGACGCGCCGAGATGCGCGAGGACCCGCGCAATGTCTGCGACAACGTCGTCGAAATCGAACGGGCCGTCGTAGTCGTCGCTGTCGCCCCAGCCGCGCATGTCGATCGAGCAGGCGGTGAAGCGCGGCGCGAAGTGCAGGAGCTGGTCGCGCCAGTTCGAGCGGTTGCCGCCGATGCCGTGGAGAAAGAGCAGCACGTCGCCGCCGGTTCCGGCGCGGTCGACGGCGATCGCCGGGGCCGGCCCGACGCGAAGGGTTTCGATGGTAGCCGTCATGAAGTCTCCAATCGCGCCCCGGTCGGCACATGCTCGGCGGTGCGCTGCACCCTGGCACGCAGCCAGCTGATGCGGCCGGAGGCCTGGAACGCGAACGCCCGCAGCCATTGCGGCCAGAGCGTGGTTGCGGAATAGCGCCGCGACCAGCGCTGGGTGTGCTCGGTGAGCGGCCGTTCACGCGCCTCCCAGCGGTGCAGCGCAGCTTCGATATCGCTCGCCTCCGCGACTTCGATCGCGAGCGAGAGCGCGTTTATCATCGCGCAGCCTCCGCCCTGGCCGAGATTGGGCGGCATCGCATGGGCGGCGTCGCCGACGACGGCGGCGCGGCCGGCTGACCAGCGGTCGAGCTTGAGCACCTGAAAGCGCACCCATTTCACGCGCTCCCAGTCGGCCTCGGCGCGCATGCGCGCGAACTCGGGGGCGAGATGCGGGAATGCTGCCGACCATGAAGCGACGTGGATGGGCACCTCGCAGCCGGTCGCATCGCTCTGGAGGCAGCTCATCGCGACGTAGACTTGATCGGGCGCGCAGGCGTTCCAGATCACCCGGCGGGTTCCCGACCAGTACTCGATCGCGACCGCGCCGCGCGCCGGATCGGCCAGCGGCTCCTCAGGCGGGAGCGGCACCACGAAGCGCATCGCGCCATCGGCAAGCCAGGTTCGATCGGCGACCAGGCCGAGCCCCTCGCGGACGCGCGAATTCACGCCATCGGCGCCGACCACGAGATCGGCTTCGAGGCGCCGCCCGCCCTCCAGCAGCAGCGCGCCGGCGGCGTCGGCGCCGGCCACCTGCGAGCCGACGACGATCTCGACGCCGAGGCGCCGTGCCTCCTCGGCCAGCACCTGCACGAGATGCTGGCGCGAGATGCGATAGGTGAGCTTGGCTGGCGTGCTTGCGTTGAGCGCACCGTGCGCGTCGCGGGTCTCGAGATGCGACACGCGCAGCGAGCCGGCGCGCACCGCCTCGAACACGCCGAGCGCCTGGAGCACGAGGATGCCGTTGCGGTGCACGGCGATGCCGAAGCCTTCGGACCGCAGCAGCTGCGTTTTCTCGTGCACGCGAACGCTCCAGCCGCGGCGGGCCAGCGCGATCGCGCACACCAGCCCGGCGAAGCCGGCGCCTGCAATCTCGGCGTGGCGGGGCATCCTGAGGACTAGCCCTTGTAGCCGTTCACTTCGTCGCGAAAGGACTTGACCACCGCCGGCCCATCGATGCCGGCGGCCTTGGCCTTGGCGAGCCATGCCGACTCGACGAAGTCGAAGCCCTTGGCAATCTCGGCGCGGAACGCCGGCGACGCCTCCTCGACCTGGATGCGGCCGGCGGTGCGCGCCTGGAACGACTTCTCGTCCTCGTCGACGAACACCCGGCCTGCGGTTCGCGCATAGGCCTCGCCCGAGAGCCCCATGATCGCGGCACGGTCCGCGGCCGAGATCGCGTTCCACTTCTCCGCGTTCGCCACGACGAAGAAGGTGCCGTACAGCGTGGCCCCCGGGATGCGGGTCTGGTGCTTGATCAGGTCTTCGGCGCGCCAGCCGGCGATGGAGGTGTTGGTCGCCATGACGGCGTCGACCACGCCCTTGCTGATGGCGTCGTAGTACTCCGTCACCGCCTTCAGCACCGGCACCGCGCCCATGTTGGTCGCCCACTGCGAGCCGGTGGTGTTCGGCACGAGGATCTTCCGCCCCTTCAGGTCGGCGGCGCTGCGCAGCGGCTTCTCGCGCGAGAACAGGTGCATCGAGCCCGAAGTGTGGAGCGCCAGCACGTGGGCACCCTCATGCTCGTTCAGTTTCGCGAGGTACTTTTCGTTGGTTCGCCAGAGCGCAACCGACATCGCCTCGGGCGTGGTCGGCTGCACGAACGGAATCTCGGTGATCTGCGTCAGCGGAAAGCGCCCGGGGATCACACCGTGGTTGCCGGCGGCGATGTCGGCAATGCCATTCTTCGCGATCTCGACGGCACGCGTCATGGGTCCCAGCGGCGCGGTGGTGAACTCGATCTTGACGCGCCCTGCAGTTGCCTTCTCGATGTTCGCCGCCCACGGCTCGAGGATCCGCCGGTGATAGAAGTGGGTCTTGGGCGTGAACAGGTTGAAGCGCAGCACCTGCGCCTCCTGGGCGCGCGCGAGGCGGGCGCCGAACAGGCCGGTCGCTGCCAGGGGTGCCGCGGCGAGCGTGCGATTGAACTGGCGTCGAGTCGTGGTCATGGGGTTGGTCCTGTCGGGCTTCAGGCGAGCGCGCCCTGCAGCACGCCGGCGCGCACCACGGCTTGGTCGTCGAGCCAGACGTCGCAGCCGTGCAGCGGCAGGTCGAAATG
>JAYVNL010000070.1:0-6175 GCA_043758495.1 Rhizobacter sp. | reverse complement strand
CGGCGTTCAGCTCGGTCAGCGCGATGAGGTCGATGTCGGCGAAGCGGCTGTCCCAGGCGCCGGTGACGACGGCGTAGAGCCGCTCGATCGCGCGCTGCGGCTGGCCGGCCTGGGCTAGTGCGAGGCCGAGGTCGCGGTGCGACTGCGGTTCGTTCGGTGCCAGCTCGAGCACGCGCTCGAAGATCGGCAGCGCCGCCTCGATCTCGCCGGCCTGCTGCAGGCGATAGCCCAGCAGGCGCAGCACCTGCCGGTTCTGCAGGTCCATCTCGGCCAGGTTCGAGAGCACCCGCAGGCCCATCGGGCGCTGGCCCCTGGCGAGGAAGAACTCGCCGGCGTCGAGGAAGAAGCCGACGTTCGATGCGTTGGCGCGCCGCTCGTCGAAGTAGATCCGCTGCCACTCGTCGGCACCGACGGCCTTCAGGCGCTGCAGGGTGGCGCTGCTGTTGGCGGCGGGCGTCAGGGCGATGTTGATCGTGGGCGGCGCGTCGGCGCGGCCGCCGTCATTCCTGAACGCATTGGCCAGGCTGTTGCCGAGGCTCTTGCCCTCGGCCGGTGCGGGTGCGGCGGCCTGCATCGCCGGCGCCGGCCGGGAGACGGCGCGTGGATCCGCCTCGGTGCGCGCCGCTGATTCCGGCCCGACCTGTCGCATGCGGTTCGATGCCTGCAATGGCACACCGGGCGCGTCGAGCGATCCGCTGGCACCTTCCTTGGCGATCAGCAGCGGCGCCGGCAGCGAGCCTTTCGGGAAGTCGCGGTCCCACCAGGCGGCGCGCGCCTCGAAGCGACGCACCACCTGCGCCAGCCGCGCCGCGTCGCTGTCGACGCGACGCTTGGTCATCGTTGCGGCGAGCTGCTCGTAGGCGGCGCGCAGTTCCGCGGGCGGCTCGATCTCGTGGCGTACGTAGTCGTCGACGAGCTCGAGCACGAGCAGCGAGGTCTCTCGGGTGGCCAGGCCGAACTGCTTGCCGAGCTCGCGGATGCGCATCTTGTTCAGGCGCGCTTCCCCTTCGAGCGAGGCGATGGTCAGCCGTGCGAACTGCACTGCCGCGAGACGCGACGGGTTTTGTTCCGTGTCGACGCTGACGGTGCGTGTCGTCACTCTTCCGCCAGCATCGCGGACGCGCACCGTGACCTCGGCGGTGGCCGACGTCAGCACCCCGGCGAGCACGAGCCGGCCGGTAGCCGCGCCCTGCGACTGAACGACGATGTCTTTCGCACCGACCGCGTTCGCCGACAGCAAGGTGCTGCCGCGGCGAAGCAGGGCGTCGGCAGCGGCTGGGCGAGAGAGCGTCGCGAGGTCGATGCTGCGGCCGCCGCTGGCGTCGGCGAGTGCCTGCAGCGCCGCTGGGTCGCTGCTGGCGGCGCTGTTGATCGCGAACACCGGAACCGGGAACTGCAGCCGCCACGGCGCGCCGTAGGTGGCGAGGCCGTCGCTGAACCAGAGTGCTTCGGTCGATGTGCCGTCGTGACGCACCGCGCCGAGGTGGCTGGCGCCGTCGTAGACCGTGGCCTCGAGAGCGCGGCGCAGGCGGCTCCAGTCGCCGCTGGTGACTTCGAAACGCTCGGCGGAGCTCACCGTGTCGCTGACGCGAACGAGGTTCACGCCGACGTTGCCGGCGTGCGTGAAGTAGGCGTCGAGCAGCGCCAGCTCGCGGTCGATCTGTCGGTTCAACGACGACGCCGACGCGTCCCACACGAGCTGCATGCGGCGCGGCAGTGGCCGCGGCGCGGTTGCCGTGGCCACCGGCAGCTCGAGCGTGAAGTAGCGCTGGCCACTGCGGGCCTCGGTGGTGATCGCCGGTGCGTCTCCGGCCGGCGCCGGCACGCGAACGATGAGCGGCTCGGCCGGCAGGTCGGTCTCGCCGAGGCTGCTTCGGGCGACGAAGCCGCCTCGCGGGTCACGCTCGAAGGCGAGGCCGGGCGTGCGATGGCCGACGAGCTGTGGCGCACTCGTCGCGCTCGGAAAGCGCATGGACAGCTCGAACGACAAGACGTGCGACGCATACGCCAGCGGCACATTGAGCCGCGCGCCTGCCGGCTCGACGATCTTCAGCATCACGGTGCGTGTCTTGCCGGCCAGCAGCGGATAGATGCGCAGCTCGTGGTTGTTGCCGATCGTGGTCTGCAGCAGCCCAGGGTCGACGCGGCGGCGCGAGATGTCCTCGAAAACCTGCTGGGCGCGGACCTTCTCCACCGGCACCGCTTCGCGCATGCGGCCGTCGACGTCGATCGCGAAGCCGCTCACGATCTGGCCGGGCGCGAGCGGGAACTGCAGCTTGCCTTCGAGCGTGCGACCGTTGGGGTTGAAGAAGACCATCTGCACGCGCGTCTCGGCCACGCCGCCGGCGACCTCGACTTCGATCTTCAGTGCGTCGAGCCGCACCGGCCGTTCGGCACCTGCCACCTGCAGCAGCGGCGGCCGAAACGCCGTCGGTGGCGGGATCATCTGCGGTTGGGCCTGCGCGAACGCGCCGCTCGCGCAGACGCTGGCAATCAACGCGAGGGCGTGGCCGGCAACGCGGCGGCGGCTAGGGTTGAACGGGCGAGCGGGCATCAGAAGATCTCCGTGACGTTGGCGCTTCGCGAAGGGCGACGCGCGACGAGGGTGAAACGTGCGGTCGGCCGGTTCGGGGTGAGTCGGCCGCCACGAAAAGGCCCACCTAAAATGCGCGACTCTTGCCGCAGCCCATGAACGCCCTTCGATTCACCGATCTCGCCGCCGCCGGCGCGCTGAAAGGCCGCCGTGTCTTCATCCGTGCCGACCTCAACGTGCCGCAGGACGACGCTGGCGCCATCACCGAAGACACCCGCATCCGTGCCTCGCTGCCTTGCATCCGCGCTGCACTCGATGCCGGTGCCGCGGTGATGGTCGCCTCGCACCTCGGCCGGCCGAAGGAAGGCGAGCCGAAGCCGGCCGATTCGCTGGCGCCGGTCGCGGCGCGGCTTGGCGAGCTGCTCGGCCGCGCCGCGCCGCTGCAGAAGGACTGGGTCGACGGCGTCACCGTCGCTCCCGGCGAGCTCGTCGTTCTCGAGAACTGCCGCCTCAACAAGGGCGAGAAAAAGAACGACCCGACGCTCGCGAAGAAGATGGCTGCGCTGTGCGACGTGTTCGTCAACGACGCGTTCGGCACCGCCCACCGCGCCGAAGCGTCGACCTACGGCATCGCCGAGTTCGCACCGATCGCCTGCGCCGGGCCCTTGCTCGCCGCCGAGATCGACGCACTCACGAAGGCTCTCGCCGAACCGAAGCGGCCGCTGGTGGCCATCGTCGCCGGCAGCAAGGTCTCGACGAAGCTGGCGATCCTGCAGACGTTGGCCACGAAGGTCGACCGCCTCATCGTCGGCGGCGGCATCGCCAACACTTTCCTGCTCGCCGCCGGGCTGCCGATCGGCAAGAGCCTGGCCGAGCCCGACCTCGTCGGCGAAGCGAAGGCGGTGATCGCGGCCATGCAGGCGCGCGGTGCCGAGGTGCCGATCCCCGTCGACGTGGTCACGGCGCGCCAGTTCAAGGCCGACGCCGCGGCAACGGTGAAGGCCGCCGCCGCCGTCGACGCCGACGACCTCATCCTCGACCTCGGCCCGCGGACCGCAACCGCGCTCGCCGACCTCCTGAAGTCGGCGGGCACGATCGTCTGGAACGGCCCGGTCGGCGTCTTCGAATTCGACGCGTTCTCGCACGGCACCGAGATCGTCGCCCGCGCCATCGCCGCCTCGCCCGCCTTCAGCATCGCCGGCGGCGGCGACACGCTGGCCGCGATCGCCAAGTACGGCATCGAGAAAGACATCGACTACATCTCGACGGGCGGCGGCGCCTTTCTCGAGGTGCTCGAAGGCAAGACCCTGCCGGCGATCGAGATCCTCGAGCGGCGCAACCGAAAGAACGCCGAATGAACGATTCCTCCGCCCCGCGCGCCACCAAGATCGTCGCGACGCTGGGGCCGGCGTCGAGCTCGCCGGAGGTGCTCGAAAAGCTGATCCGCGCTGGCGTCGATGTCGTCCGCCTCAACTTTTCGCACGGCACCGCGCAGGACCACATCGACCGCGCCACGCTCGTGCGCGAAGTCGCCAAGAAGGTCGGCAAGGAGGTCGCGATCATGGCCGACCTGCAGGGTCCGAAGATCCGCGTTGGCAAGATCGAGGGCGGCAAGACGATGCTCGTCGCCGGCGAGAAGCTGGTGCTCGACGCCGCCTGGACCGGGCTCGGCACCAGCGGCCGCGTCGGCCTCGACTACAAGGAGCTGCCGCGCGACGTGCGGCCCGGCGACACCCTGCTCCTCAACGACGGCCTGCTCCGTTTGACGGTCGATGCCGTGCGCGGCGAGGAAGTGCACACCACGGTCGTGGTCGGCGGCGAGCTCTCGAACAACAAGGGCATCAACAAGGCCGGCGGCGGCCTGACGGCGCCGGCGCTGACGGCCAAGGACATGGACGATATCAAGACCGCAATGTCGTTCCAGTGCGAGTACCTGGCCGTGAGTTTCCCGAAGAGCGCCACCGACATGGAGATGGCGCGCCAGCTCGCCAACGTGGCTGGCGAGAAGTGGAAGCACAAGCCGCAGCTGGTGGCCAAGATCGAACGCAGCGAGGCGATCCCGGCGCTCGAATCGATCCTGAAGGCGAGCGACGGCATCATGGTCGCGCGCGGCGACCTCGCTGTCGAGGTCGGCAACGCCGCGGTGCCGGCGCTGCAGAAGCGGATGATCAAGCTGGCCCGCGAGCTCGACCGCTTCACGATCACGGCGACGCAGATGATGGAGTCGATGATCGTCAACCCGGTGCCGACGCGCGCCGAGGTCAGCGATGTCGCCAACGCCGTGCTCGACGGCACCGACGCGGTGATGCTGAGCGCCGAGACGGCGGCCGGCCGCTACCCGGTCGAGACGGTCGAGATGATGGCCTCGATCTGCGTCGAGGCCGAGCGCGCCGAGGAGATCTCGCTCGACGCCGGTTTCACCAACAAGACCTTCGGCCGCATCGACCAGTCGATCGCGATGGCGGCGCTGTTCACGGCCTATCACCTCGGCTGCAAGGCGATCCTGGCGCTCACCGAGTCGGGCTCGACGGCGCTCTGGATGAGCCGACAGCGCATCCACGTGCCGATCTTCGGCATCACCTCGCAGATTCGCAGCCAGCGGCGGATGGCGATTTACCGCAACGTCACGCCGCTCTTGATGCCGAGCTTCGCCGATCGCGACGAAGCGCTCATGCACGCCGAGCAACTGCTCGTCGAGGCCGGCGTGCTGAAGCCCGGCGACACCTACGGCATCACCTGCGGCGAGCCGATGGGCTACCCGGGCGGCACCAACATGCTGAAGGTCGTTCGCGTCGGTTGACGGCGCGTGGCCGCCGCCGCTTCAGTCGAGCCTGACGGCGATGCCGGTGACGAAGCGCGTGTCGGGCCGGGTGGCGCCGTCGTAGCGCTGCGTCAGGCCGAGGTGCAGATTCGAGAGCCGCGTCAGCGCGATCGCCAAGCCGGTGTCGAGGCTGCCGCGCACGGGCTCGCCGGTGCGCATCGCCGGGGCAAGCGAGAGCCGCTCCCAGAACCAGGTCTTGGCGCTCCAGCGATGACGCGACTCCTGGGTCAGCAGCAGCGTCACGTTCTTGCTCGTGGTCTCGCCGGCGTTGCGCGACCAGAGCGCCTTCGCGCCGATGCGCCACTGGTTGTCGGCGGTAGCGAGCCCGGCCTCGCCGCCGAGATGCACGCTCGCCAGATTCGCCGTCGTTCCCGAGACCATGCTGGCGCCGCCGCTGAGCGCATAGCCGATGCCGCTGCCGGGTCGCGTTGCAACGAGCTGACCGCAGGCGATCGCCGGCAGGGCGGCGAGAGCCAGCACGGCGAGCGATCGGCAGGGCATGCGGATCATTCTGTCGGTCGCGCACGGCGCGTGCGCGCCCCTGCGAGACAGCTGACGTGACGGACTTCGCGGCCGCAGCCACGGCGTTGCGCACGGGCGATCTCCTGCTCGCCATCGACTGCGGCACGCAGAGCATTCGTGCCCTGCTGTTCGACGCCGAAGGCACGCTGGTGGCGAAGTCGCAGGTCGGGCTCGACGGCTATACCGCACCGCAGGCCAACTGGATGGAGCACGACGGCGACGCCTTCTGGACCGCGACCGCCGAAGCCTGCCGGCGCCTCTGGGCTGCGCATCCGAAACGGCTCGGCGCCGTCCGCAGC
>JAYVNL010000069.1:0-6178 GCA_043758495.1 Rhizobacter sp. | reverse complement strand
GCGCCGCCGGCGCCCTCGTCGTCGGCTGGGGTGTGCTGCCGCCGCGCGACCGCGTCGGCGGTACCGAGAGCTGGCCCGGTGGCGAGGCTGAGGTCGGTCTCAACGGCTGGATCAAGATCGCCGCCGACGGCACCGTGCTGCTGGCGATGAACCGCAGCGAGATGGGCCAGGGCGCGCACACGGCGCTGGCCATGCTCGCCGCCGAAGAGCTCGACGTGACGCTGGCCAAGGTGCGACTCGTCACCGCTGGCCACGACCGCCTGTACGGCAACGTCGCCATGTTCGTCGCCGCCCTGCCGCTGCATCCGCGCGACAGCGACGCCGGCCGCGAGACGAAGACGGCACGCGGCGGCCGGTGGGTCGTGGCCAAGGTGGCGCGCGAGCTCGGCATCAACGCCACCGGCGGCTCGTCGTCGGTGGCCGACGGCTGGGACGTGATCCGCCTCGCTGCGGCGACAGCGCGCGCCCGCCTCGTCGGCGCGGCGTCACTGACGTGGAAGCTGCCGGCCGGCGAGCTCGTCGTGAGCGACGGCGTCGTCAGCCACCCGTCGGGCGCCTCGGCGCACTTCGGCGTGCTGGCCCGGATGGCAGCGGCAACGCCGAGCGGCGAGGTTCGGCTGAAGGCGCGCGCCGACTGGAAGCTCGTCGGCACGGCAGCACCGCGCCTCGATCTGCCGGCCAAGGTCGACGGCTCGGCCGTGTTCGGCATCGACGTGCGGCTGCCCGGCCTGCTGTTCGCGGCGATCCGCCACTGCCCGATGCTGGGCGGCGGTGCGGGCGCCGTCGATGTTGCGCCGGCGATGGCGCTCGCCGGCGTCGAGCGCGTCGTCCGCCTCGGCCCGTACGGCGGCTCGAATGCGGCGCTGGCCGTCGTCGGCAGGACCTGGTGGCACGCCCAGCGCGGCGCCGAGGCGATCCGGGTCGAGTGGCAACAGCGGCCCGCCGGCCCGCTCGACAGCGCCGCCATCCTCGACGGCCTCGCCGAGACCGCGCGCACCGCAGCCGACGCCGGCGGCGGTTTCGCCTTCTTCAGCCGCGGCGATTTCGCTGCTGCCGATGCCGGCGTCAAGCGCCGCGTCGAAGCCGAATACCGCGCGCCTTATCTCGCCCACGCGCCGATGGAGCCGATCAACTGCACGGCGCGCGTCGCCGCAGGCAAGGTCGAAATCTGGGCATCGACGCAGGTGCCCGGCCTGGCCCGCGACATCGCTGCCGAAGTCGCCGGCGTGCCGGTCGACGCGGTCACCGTCCACGTCACCTACCTTGGCGGCGGCTTCGGCCGCCGGCTCGACGTCGACTTCGTCGGCCAGGCGGTGCGCATCGCCGTCGAGTGCGGCGGCCGGCCGGTGCAGCTGATCTGGTCGCGCGAGGAAGACATCGGCCACGACTTCTATCGCCCGGCCGGCGCCGCCGTGCTGCGCGCCGGCCTCGACGCCGATGGCCGACCGGTGACGCTATCGATCACCAGCGCTGGCGACGCCATCATGCGGCGCTGGATGGAGCGCACGATCCCCTACCTCGCCGGCCCCGTCGACACGCCCGACAAGACCGCCAGCGAAGGCCTCTTCGACCAGGCCTACGGCATCCCGTACCAGCGCATCGCCCACGTCGCCACGCACAGCGGCGTGCCGGTCGGCTTCTGGCGCTCGGTCGGCCATTCGCACAACGCCTTCTTCAGCGAGTCGTTCATCGACGAGCTCGCCCACGCCGCCGGCCAGGACCCGGTCGCGTATCGGCTGGCGATGCTGGTCGACGAGCCGCGCCATCGAGCCGTGCTGCAGCTCGCCGCCGAGCGCGCTGGCTGGCCTGGCCAGGGCGAAGCGCGGCGGCCGCTGCCGCCCGGCCGGGCGCGCGGCGTCGCCCTGCACGAGAGCTTCGGCTCGATCGTCGCCCAGGTCGTCGAAGCCTCGATCGAGAACGGAAAGCCGCGCGTGCACCGTGTCGTCTGTGCCGCCGACATCGGCACCGTCGTCAATCCCGGGATCGTCGCCCAGCAGATCGAGAGCGCGGTCATCTTCGCGCTGTCGGCGGCGCTGTACGGCCGCATCGACATCGAAGGCGGCGTCGTCCGCCAGCGCAACTTCCCCGCCTACCCGGTGCTGCGGCTGGCCGAGACGCCGCTGATCGAAACCCACCTGATCGAGAGCACGCGCCACCCCGGCGGCGTCGGCGAGATCGGCACGCCACCGCTGGCGCCGGCGCTCGCCAACGCGTTGTTCGCGCTGACGGGAAAGCGGTCGCGGCAGTTGCCGCTGATCCTTGCCTGAGTGTTCTGCTGGCGTTGCTTCGGGAGAAGTGCAGGCCGCAGACGCGCAGCGAGGGCAGCAGCCAGGCGCCGCGGTCGATCCCCTCGCGGCTGACGGCTGAGACCTTGTCAGTGTTCGAGGTGCGGGTGGGTCGCCGCGCCCGGCTTGCTGCGGACGTGGCGCGCCAGGGTGCGACGCAGCTTCGGAGCATCGATCGGCTTGGTGAGAAAGTCGTTCATGCCGGCGGCCAGCGACTGCTCGCGCTCCGACACCAGCGCTGCCGCGGTGAGGGCGATGATCGGCAAGGCGTGCGCGCTCCAGGCCTTGCGCAGCTCGATGGCTGCTTCGTTGCCGCCCATCACCGGCATCTGCACGTCCATGAGGACGACGTCGAACGGCCGGCCTCGGCGAGCCGCCGCCTCGACGGCGCTGATCGCCATGCGACCGTCGCGCGCTTCTTCGACGTCGACGCCCCACTGCGCCAGCGTCGCCGCCGCGATCATCATGTTGACCGGGTTGTCCTCGACGAGAAGCACGCGCGCCGAGCTCAGTCGCTCGCTGTCGAAGGCATCGTTGCCGACGCTGTCGCCGACCGCGAAGGCGGCCGGCAGCGGCAGCTCGGCCCAGAAGGTACTGCCGCGCCCGGGTTCGCTGACGACGCCGACGTCGCCGCCCATCATTTGCGCCAGCTGGCGGCAGATCGACAGGCCGAGGCCGGTGCCGCCGAAGCGCCGCGTCACCGATACGTCGCCCTGGTTGAAGGGCTGGAACAGCTGTTCCTGGCCTGCCGTGTCGATGCCTTCACCGGTGTCGACAACCGCGAGGCGCACGCCGCGGGAGGCACCGGCGCCGGCCTCGACGCGGATGCCGCCGCTGGCCGTGAACTTGACGGCGTTGGTGATGAAGTTGCCGAGGATCTGGCGAACCCGGACCGGGTCGCCGGTGACGCGCATGGGCAGCCCGTCGTCGATCGCCAGCTCGAAGCCCAGGCCGCGCGCCTCGGCGAGCGAGCGGTACGAAGCGTGCACGGCGCCGAGCAGCTCGCGCAGGTCGAACACGGTCTCGTCGAGCGTGAACTTGCCGGCCTCGATCTTCGAGAAGTCGAGGATGTCGGAGAGGATGCCTTCGAGGCCGCGCGCGCTCTCGAAGATCTGTTCGACGAGCCTTTGCCGGGTCGGCGCGTCGATGCTGTCGCGCAGCGCCAGCCGGGCCAGGCCGAGCAGGCCGTTGAGCGGCGTGCGGATCTCGTGGCTGGTGTTGGCGAGAAAGGCGCTCTTGGCGCGGCTGGCCGCCTCGGCGGCGTCGCGCGCGGCAGCGAGGGCGGCGTCGAGGCGACGGCGCTCGGTCACGTCGTCGGCGATCCAGATGGTGCCGCCATGGCTGGGCCGCATCGGGTCGACGGCCTGGCCGAGGATGCGGCACCAGAAGCGGCTGCCGTTCTGGCGGCGCATCTCGCGCTCGATCTCGAACGGCTCGCCGGCGGCGAGCACGGGCCCGGCGACGCGGCCGATCTCGGCATAGTCGGTGGCGTCGACCCAGACCGTGGATCCCGGCTGGCCCACCATCGACCCGGTGTCCCAGCCGAAGATCGCCTCCCAATGCGGATTGGCCTGCACGAAAGCGCGGTCGCGCGTCAGGGCGATGCCGATCGAGGCGCGCTCGAGGATCGCCACATGCTCGAGGCGCGTGCGCTCGCTGTCGGTGACGTCGCGGGCGTTGACGACGACGTAGTCGCGGCCGTCCATGGCGAAACGCGCTGCCGACACCAGCACGGAGGCGAGGCCGCCGGCACGCTTCTGGATCGTCGCCGGCATGCCTTCGATGTGACCGGCGCCGGCCATCGCGTCGCGCAGGTGGTCGCGGTCGCGCGGGTCGTGCCAGAGGCCGAGCTCGAACGCGTTGCGGCCGACGACCTCCGCTGCGGCGAAGCCGGTCAGCCGGCAGAAGGCGGGATTGACCATCACGTGGTGGCCGCTCTCCAGCTCCGAGAGCGTGATGCAGTCGGGGCTGGTCGCGAACAGATGGCTCAGCATCGCCTCCGAGCGCCGCAGCGCCGCCTCCGCGGCCTCGCGGGCGGTGATGTCGAAGAGGATCGACAGCGTCGCCGGACCGCCGGCCGAATCGACGCGCACGCCGGTCGCCTGGACGCTGATGCGGCGACCGTTGGCGGCCAGCGCCTGGAAGTCGGCGACCGGGATACCTTCGCCGATCTTCAGCGCCTCGAGCATCTCGATCCGCTGCACGGCGAGTGCCTGCGACTCGCCGGGCGCGACCAGGTCGACCAGGCGCATGCCGTGCATCGCGCTGGCGTCGTCGAAGCCGAACAGGCGTGCCGCGGCCTGATTGGCGTCGTAGACGACACCGCGCCGGTGCAGGTAGAGAGGCGACGGCGAGCGCTCGAAGAGCTCGCGGTAGCGCGTCTCGCTGGCGACCGAAGCGCGCTGCGTCCGCAGTTCCTCGGTCACGTCGCGGGCGACGCCCCAGTAGCCGGCGAAGATGCCGTCGCCGTCGAACTTCGGCTCGCCACTGACGCTGTGGACGCGGGCGCGGCCGCTTGCGTCGCGGCGCCGCACCAGCAGGCCGGAGAACGGCCGATGCGCCTCGAGGTCGGCCTGATGGGCGTCGAACTGCGACTCGCTCATGCCGGTCTCGCCCGACTCCCACGGCGTCTTGCCAAGCTGCGCCGCCGCCAACGTCGGATCGATCAGGCCGCGCGGGTCGGCGAGGTGGGTGAAGCGAAAGTCGCTGTCCTGCTCCCAATAGAGGTCGGCGGCCAGCCGCAGCAGGTTGCGGGCGTGGCGCTCGCGCTCGGCCGCAGCGCGCAGGTGGTGGGCGACCACGCGCGAGGTCAGCGTCCCGGCGGCAAGGCCGCCGGCCACGACCAGGCACTGCAGCATGAACATCAGCTCCAGCGGGTTGCCGGCCGGGCCGCGCGCTGCAAAGCCGCCCCGCTCCAGCAGCGCGAGCGCCGTCAGCTCGACGACCGCGAACAGGGCCAGCGCCGCGCCGGCGCGAATGCTCGCGACGGCGGCGACGACGCAGACGACGAGGCCGAGGACGCCGAGCGCCGGATCGTGCAGGCCGTCGCGCAGCGTCAGGGCGAGCGCACCGGCCAGCAGCATCGCGCCGACCGCGGCGGCGAGGAGCGAGCCCGGGATCGGGAAGCCGAGGAGGGCGCTGCGAAAGAATGCCCCTATCGACAGGCAGGCGTAAATGGCGAGGCTGGCGACGAGCGCGAGCCGCGCCGCGTCGGTCAGTGCCGAGGCTGCGAAGAAGATGACGACGGCGGCGATGAGGGCGGTGGCGGCGGCAACCGCGAAGCAGGCCCGGGCGATGATCCTGAAGGCCCGTTCCGGCTCGGCAGGAGCGACCGAGTGATAGACGCGCTCCACCATGCGCCGAGTCAGGCGATGGCCGCAGCCAGCTCGGCGCGTGCCGCCTGGGCCGCGCGCCGCGAGGCAGCGGCGAAATCGGCCTCGCCGGGTGTGTCGTTGCCGGCATAGAGCACGGCTCGTGACGAGCTGACGATGATCGGCCCGGTGGTCCGCTCCGGCGTGCCGCGCCAGCCGGCGCGCACCGTCGCGGCCGCGTCGCCGCCCTGGGCGCCGATGCCGGGGATGAGCAAGGGCAGCGTCGGCGCCAGCTCGCGCACGCGGGCGATCTCGTTCGGAAAAGTGGCACCGACGACGAGGCCGACCTGGCCACCGCCGTTCCACTGTTCGACCGCGAGCCGGGCGATGCGCTCGTAGAGCTTCTCGCCGGATTCGAGGCGCAGGTCCTGCAGGTCGGCGCCGCCGGGGTTCGAGGTGCGGCAAAGCAGGATCACGCCCTTGCCGGCGTAGCGCAGGTAGGGCTCGAGCGAATCGAAGCCGAGCAAGGGCGACAGTGTCACCGCGTCGGCGCGGTAACGGTCGAAGACCTCGCGCGCGTAT
>JAYVNL010000068.1:0-6198 GCA_043758495.1 Rhizobacter sp. | reverse complement strand
CGGCGGTGGCGAGGCCGGCACGAGGGTCGGCCGGATGCGGCGTTCGAAGTAGAGGAACATGGCTTTCGAGCAAAGCGGCGGAGACTACCTCAGCGCCGATGCGCGCGGGGCGCACACGTAAGCTCCATGTCAGGCCATCACCATCAGAGGAGAGGCGAGCCATCATGGAGCGCATCGATGCCGTCGTCGCCGGAGCCGGCGTGGTCGGGCTCGCGGTCGCCCGCGCCCTGGCACTGCGCGGCCTCGAGACGCTGGTGCTCGAGGCCGACTCGGGCATCGGCAACGGCGTCAGCTCGCGCAACAGCGAGGTCGTGCATGCCGGCCTCTACGACACGCCCGGCTCGCTGAAGGCGCGCCTGTGCGGCGCCGGCCGGCGCGCGCTCTACCCGTACTGCGAAGCGCACGGCGTCGGCCATCGTCGCTGCGGCAAGCTCGTCGTCGCCGCCGCGGTTGCGCAGGTCGATTCCTTGCGCGCCATCGAGCGCCGCTCCGTCGCCAACGGCGTCGAGGGGCTGCGGTGGCTGAGCGGCGCCGAAGCGCGCGCGCTCGAGCCGGCGCTGCAGGCCGAGGCGGCGCTGCTGTCGACGGTGACCGGCATCGTCGACAGCCACGCCTTGATGCTCGCCTGCCTCGGCGACCTCGAAGGCGCCGGCGGCGGTCTCGTGCTGCGCTCGCCGGTCGAGGGCGCCGAGGTGCGAAACGACGGCTTCGTGCTGCGCGTCGGTGGCGCCGCGCCGATGGAAATCGCCACCGGCGTGTTCGTCAATGCCGCCGGCCTTGCGGCGCCGGCTCTGGCGCGGCGCATCGATGGTCTGGCTTCGGCGCACGTGCCGAAGCCGCGGTTCGCCAAGGGCAGCTACTTCGCGCTGACCGGCCGCTCGCCGTTCAGTCGCCTCGTCTATCCGGTGCCCGAGCCCGGCGGCCTCGGTGTCCACCTCACGCTCGACCTCGGCGGCCAGGCCCGCTTCGGTCCCGACGTTGAATGGCTCGACGTCGACGACCCTGCTTGCATCGACTACACCGTCGACCCATCGCGCAGCGCCGCTTTCTACGCTGCCATCCGCCGCTGGTGGCCGGGTCTGGCCGACGACGCCCTGGCGCCGGCCTACAGCGGCGTGCGGCCGAAGCTGCAGGGGCCCGGCGAAGCGGTTCGCGACTTCATGCTGCAGGGGCCGGCCGAGCACGGCGTCGACGGGCTGATGAACCTGTTTGGCATCGAGTCGCCGGGCCTGACAGCGTGCCTGGCGATCGCCGACGAAGTGATGCGGCGGCTCGACCTGCAAAGCGCCGATGACCTCGAATCCCCGCATTGACCGCGGTCCGGCGGCGCCGAAGACTCGCGGCTCAGCCAGGAGCCGCCCCATGCACCCACTGCCCCGCCTATGCACCTTCGCCGCGCTCTGCCTCGCCGCTGTCGCGCCGGTCGCCCGAGCCGCCGACTACCCGACCCGGCCGGTGAAGTTCGTGGTGCCGTACACGCCGGCCGGCACCACCGACGTGCTGGCCCGCATCGTCGCGCAGTGGCTCACCGACAAGATGGGGCAGACCTTCCTGATCGAGAACAAGCCCGGCGCCGGCAACAACCTCGGCGTCGACTTCGTGGTCAATGCGCCACCCGACGGCTACACGATGCTGCTCGTGAACCCGGCCAACGGCATCAACGCCACGCTCTACAAGAACCTCACCTTCAATTTCATCCGTGACATCGCGCCGGTGGCCGGCCTGGTGCGCACGCCCAACGTGATGGAGGTGACGCCGTCCCTGCCGGTGAAGACGGTGGCCGAGTTCATCGCCTACTGCAAGGCCAATCCGGGCAAGCTCAACATGGCCTCGTCGGGCAGCGGCACCTCGGTGCATCTCTCGGGCGAGCTCTTCAAGTCGATGACCGGCTGCGACATGCTGCACGTGCCGTACAAGGGCGCCGGCCCGGCCCTGATCGACCTGATGGGCGGCCAGGTCCAGGTGATCTTCGACAACCTGCCGTCTTCCGTCGGCCACATCAAGGCCGGCAAGCTGCGCGCCCTCGGCGTGACCTCGCAGGAGCGCGAACCGTCGCTGCCCGGCGTGGCGGCCATCGGCGAGACGGTGCCCGGCTACGAGGCGACGGCGTGGTTCGGCATCGGCATGCCGAAGGGCACGCCGAGAGACGTGATCGACAAGGTCAACGCCGAAGTCAACCGGGCACTCGCCGACCCCAAGTTCCGTGACCGCATGGCCGAGCTCGGCGGCAAGCCGATCGCCGGCACGCCGGAAGACTTCGGCCGGATCATCGCGGCCGAGACGGCGAAGTGGGAGAAGGTGGTGAACGCGTCGGGCGCCAAAGTCGAGTGACGACCGCGACCCTGCTCGCCGACGCGGCTGGCTTCGCCGCGGCTCACGAAACGCCGTGGCCACGCGACCCTTTCGCCGCGCCCGCCGCGGGGCAGTTGCCGTGGGGTGTGCATCACGACGACCCGCCGCCGTTCGATCGCCTGCGCGGCCCGGTGCATGCGCGCGGGCCGCAGTCGGGCGTGGTCTGGCAGCACGGCCGCGAGCTGCTGGCGTGGGGCGAGCCGGACCGCGCCGACCTGACCTTCAGCGTCGCCAAGAGCTATCTCGCGCTGCTCGCGGGCGTCGCCCGGCGGCACGGCCTGCTGGCCGACGAGCACGAGCCGGTGGTGGCGCGGCTGCCCGGCATTGGCTTCGACAGCGAGCACAACCGCGCCGTCACCTGGGCCCATCTGCTGACGCAGACCAGCGAATGGGAAGGCCGCTCGTTCGGGATTCCCGACACCGTCGAGCGCTGGCGCAAGGTGGCGCAGGACCCGCGGCCGGCCGGCGGCCCCAAGGGCGGCGACCGGCCGCTGCAGGCGCCGGGCACGTACTGGGAATACAACGACGTGCGCATCAACCAGCTCGCGCTCGCGCTGCTGCATCTGTTCGGCAAGCCGCTGCCCGAGGTGTTCCTCGACGAGCTGCTGCGGCCGCTCGGCGGCGGCAGCAGCTTCGCCTGGCGCGGCTACGACGACGCCTGGGTCGAGCTGCCCGGCATCGGCCGCGTGGCCTCGGTGCCGGGCGGCTCGCACTGGGGCGGCGGCGTCTCGATCGGCGCTCGCGACCAGGCCCGCATCGGCCGGTTGCTGCTCGACGGCGGCAAGGCCCCGAGCGGCCGCCGGCTCATCGACGAGGCCTGGCTGGAGCGCATGGCGGCGCCCTCCGCGGTAGCGCCGTTCTACGGCCGCCTGCTCTGGCTGAACCGCACCGGGCGCGCCTTTCCCGGCGCCTCGCCGCGCGCGCTCTTCATGCTCGGCGCCGGCGGCCACACGGTGTGGATCGAGCCCGAGCGCAGCGCGGTCGTGGTGCTGCGCTGGCTCGATCCGGCCCACCTCGCCGCCGCCATCGAGCGCATCGCCGCCGCCTTGCCCGAAGCCTGAGCCGGCAGCGTCACTTCACCTCGAAGGTGTGGATCGGCCGGTCTTCGTTGCCGGGGCCGACGACGATGAACAGCACGTACTTGCCCGGCTCGTCGGGGGCCGCCAGGCTCATCGACAGTTCGCCCTTGGCGTCGATCCTGCGGTCGCGAGCGCGCGGTCGGCCGCCGTTCTTGTCGAAATCTTCCTGCGTGGACACGACGACCCAGCTGGCGCCAGTGTGGCCGCTGAGGTCGAGCCAGTCGGGCGTGCGGACCTTGAAGTCGAAGTACTTCGACGCTTTGTAGGAAGGCTGCAGCCCGATCAGCTCGAACGAATTGCGCCGCACCTTGGGCGGCTTGTCGAACGGCAGCGGCAGTTCGGGCAGCTTGTAGATGTGCTCGCCGAGGTCCTTCTCGGGCATGTTCGGACCGTCGTTGCGCGGCCCGTCACGATCGACGGCGCTCGGCCCCTTGCCGACGACGGCTTTCAGGAGCGCCATCAGGGCCGCCTTGGCGCCGTTCTCGACGGCGTCGTCGATGGCCTTGTCGATCGCCTTCCTCGCATCGGCGTCGGGCATGACCGGCTGGATCTTGACGACGAGGTCACGCAGCGCCTTCACGATCGGATCGCGCCGTGCCTTGTCGCCGACCTGCCGGGCCAGCTCGGCAAGCGCATCGGCGCGCTTGACGGGATCGGCAGGCATCTCCTTGAGTGCCTTCGCCAGCGCCGCATCGTCGAGCGTCGTCTTGTTGCCGGCGCCGGGCTTCGCGACCGGTTTATCAGGCAGGCCGAGGGCCTGCAGCAGTCCGCGTGTCGTCGTCATGGCATGAGCCCTCTGTTCGCAGGGGCGAGGCTACGACACGACGGCACCGGGCGGCAACCGGATCGCGGCGCCGGCTCAGAAGATCGCGTGGTCGCCGCGCTCGGGCCCGGCCTCGCCGGCGACGAGGCGGGCGTAATAGTCGAACAGGGTCACGCTGCCGGTCGATGGCGTCGCGGCGGCGCTGTAGCGGCCGCTCGCCGGGTCGAGCACCAGCATCGACTCGGTGGCGTAGTAGCGACCGATGCGCGCGAGTTCGGCCTTGCGAGCCAGCGCCGGCACGACGCGGCCGGCACTACCGAGCATGACGACGACGGCGTCGAGCAGCGCCACCGGCACGTGGCGAAATCGCGCCGGACGGCCGAGCAGCGCGAACAGCCGATCGCCCTGCTGAAGCGGCGTGATGGCGTCGCCGGGGCCGCCGATCGGCAGGATTCGATCGGCGCGATCGGGGTCGTCGAGGCAGTCGGCCAGATACGCTGCGAGATCGTCGTCGCTGATCGGCTTGCAGGCGGTCAGCGTGCCGCTGCCGAACACCAGAAAGGGCTGGCCGCGGCGCACGCGCTCGACCTGCCCCGACAGCGACTTGAAGAACGCCGTCGGCCGCACGATCGAGTAGCCGAGGCCCGACTCGACGAGCACCTTCTCGAAGGCGAGCTTGGCCTGCTGGAACGCGAGCACGGGCTTTTGCACGCAGATCGCCGACAGCAGCACGACCTGCGAGATGCCGGCCTGGCGCGCCGCCTCGAGCGCGAGGACATGGGCGCGATGATCGATGGCCCAGGCATCGGCCGGCGCGCCGGTGCGCGAGGCCAGGCAGGAGACGAGCGCGTCGAAGCGCTCCCCGCAAAAGCCGTCGCGGGCCAACGATGCGGCATCGGTGACGTCGCCGAGGCGGACCGTGGCGCCATCGAACACGCGGCTGCGATCGGCCGCGGCGAGCGCGCCGCCCGCACCCATCGGCGGCCGCGCGAAGCACGTCACGTCGTGGCCGCGCCGCAGCAAGGCGCGGGTGGTGGCGCGGCCGAGAGTGCCGGTGGCACCGAGGAGGAAGACGCGGCGCGGGTTCGGCGAGAGCGCGGCTTCTGCGAGCGAGGCAGGTAGCGTCATGGCGTGGCGAGGATAGGAGATCGGCCACGCGGCCGCCGCCCGTCACTGCACGCGCTGCGCCGCATCGGCGCCGCTGTCGGCGGCCGCCACCGTGGCGGCCGGGCGCCGGCCGGTGACGACGATCGTCGCCAGCGTGACCATCGCCGTCGCAGCCGGCGCCGGCGCCCGGCCCCGCGTCCCGACCAGTTCGCTGCCGATCGCAGCGGTGCCTCCGGCGAGGATCGAGAAGACGAGGGCGATGGAGAGAATGTGGTCGGTCATGGTCGGCTCCCTGGAAAATTGGCACCGGCGGTGCGTTGGGAGGCAATGTAGGGAGCCCTTGCGGGCAGCGACAGGGGCTTGCGACGAAGCGCCGATTCGTGCGGACGGAATGCCGAGGGTGCGGCTGCGCCTCTCGCGCGCGATGGCGGGCAACGCAACCGGACAACGTAAGAAGCCGCACATACCGTCCGCTCGGAATCGTGGATGTCGGCGATCGGCCACAAGCGGGCCGTGCCGCAGGGCAGCTTCAGGGCGGCCTGCATGGCCCTGAACGCCCGACCGGAGTGTCGAGACCGATCCCGGGCCGCCACGGCGGCGGGGCACTCCGGATCGGTGCGGTGGCCGGCGCGCTCAGCGCGCGTTGCTCTCACCGAACGCCAGCGCTTCGATGTCCGCATCGCGCAGCGCCGCGCCTTCGGCGTGCAGGCGGTCGAAGGCGGCATCGCCCAGCGCAGCGCGGGCGAGTTGCACGGCGCGGGCGATGGCCGCGGCTTCGTTGGACTCTCGCTGGCCGACGCGGGCGTTGGCGGCGTCGGCATAACCCGCCAGCCTTGCGGCGGCGTCGAAGTGGCCGTCGAGCGCGGCCAGCAGCGCCAGATAGTCGGCGTAGGGGTG
>JAYVNL010000067.1:0-6209 GCA_043758495.1 Rhizobacter sp. | reverse complement strand
TCGCGCGACACCGCTGCGAGCGCGCAGGCGTTGGCCGGCGTCTTCGTTCTCGACCTCTCGCGCGTCCTCGCCGGGCCCTGGTGCACGCAGACACTGGCCGATCTCGGCGCTGAGGTCGTCAAGGTCGAGCGCCCCGCAAAAGACGGCCAGCCCGGCGGCGATGACACCCGCGGCTGGGGTCCGCCCTTCCTGCGCGACGAGACAGGCGCCGAGACAGCCGAGGCCGCCTACTACCTCGGCACCAACCGCAACAAGCGCTCGATCACGATCGACATCGCCACCGCCGCGGGCGCCGAGCTCGTGCGCACGCTGGCGCGGCGGGCCGACGTGCTGGTCGAAAACTTCAAGGTCGGCGACATGGCGCGCCGCGGCCTCGATGCGGCGTCGCTGCTGGCGATCAACCCGCGCCTCGTCTACTGTTCCATCACCGGTTACGGCCAGACCGGCCCGTACCGCGACCGCGCCGGCTACGACTACGCCATTCAGGGCCTCGGCGGCCTGAAGAGCGTGACCGGCCCGTCGCGCGCCGAGATCGCCGACGACGCCCCCGGCGGCGGCCCGCAGAAGGTGGGCGTGGCCGTTGCCGACCTTTTCACCGGCATGTACGCCACCACCGCGATCCTGGCGGCGCTGCGCCACCGCGATCGCACGGGCGAAGGCCAGGCCATCGACATGGCCTTGCTCGACACCCAGGTCGCGATGCTCGCCAACCTCGGCGCCGGCTACCTCGCCACCGGCACGGCGCCGCAGCGGGCGGGCAACGCCCACCAGAACATCGTGCCCTACCAGGTCTTCGAAGTGGCCGACGGTCACCTCATCCTGGCTATCGGCAACGACGGCCAGTTCGTGCGCTTCTGTGCCGTCGCCGGCTGCCCGGAGCTGGCGCGCGACCCGCGCTTCGCCCGCAATGCCGGCCGCGTCCGCGAGCGAGCGACGCTCGTGCCCTTGCTCGCCGAGCGACTGAAGCAACGGCCCCGTGCCGACTGGCTGGCCGCGCTCGAAGCGGCCAAGGTGCCGTGCGGTCCGATCAACGACCTGACCGAAGTTTTCGCCGACGAGCAGGTTCGGGAGCGCGCCATGACGGTCGAGATGGCGCACCCGCTGGCCGGCAGCGTGCGCCTCGTTGCGAGCCCGATGAAGCTGGCGGTGACGCCGGTGCGCTATCGGCGGGCGCCACCCTTGCTCGGCGCCGACACCGACGCCGTTCTCGGAGAGTTCGGCTTCAGCGACGAAGCGATCGCTGACTTACGCAAATTTGGGGCAATTTGAGCGGTGGTGCAAAGAGTGAACAAGTTGTCACATATGGCGTCTTTCTGCACAGGCGCGCAGTTCAACGCCACGGCAGCACTGGCGCCGGAAAACGCAGGCGCCGACACTCGCTGCTGATCCACGGCCGGCCTCGACGGCGCCGTGCCGGTATCTGCGCTTCCTGCCCGAGAAAAGAATGTTCGTCATGTCCGAAGGCCGCCCCGCTGCCGCTCCCGTCGCTGTGCCGACCCTCGCCCCGAAAGACGATGACCGGCGCTGGCCGGAGCTGGTCTCGCAGGTCGGCGCCGAGATCGCCGAGCCGCTCACCGCTGCGCTTGAGCGCATCCATGTCCTTACAGCCACCGGCAAGATCGATCGCGCCGGTTTGCGCGCGCTGCGCGACGAGGTCGAGCAGGCCAGACAGGCCGGCATGATCGGCCAGCAGCTGACCCGCTTTGCGTCTGGGCGCGTGCGCCAGTCGCACGAGGTCCTGCAGCTCGAGGAGGTGTTGAAGAGCGTGCTGGCACTGCGAAGCCGCGAAACGCAGGCGCGTGGCATCGCGCTGAAGCCACAGCTCAAGTCGGCGCGAGTGATCGTCGACGGTTCGCTTCTCTTCAGCCTGCTCAATGCGACCGTCGACTGGGCACTCGCCAACGCCCACGCGCACATCGATTTCATGGTCGACTTCAAGACCTGGCCGGTGCACGCGCGGCTGACCTGCCGGTTTTCGAACCGGCCGCCGGATCGGCAGGACGACATGGTTCCGGCCCCGGTGTCGCCACGCCTCGATTCGCTGACCTGGCGCCTCATCGAACAGACGGCATGGACGATGGGGCTCGTCGTCGATCGCAAGGAGGCGGCCGGCGTGAGCACGCTGGTGTTCGAATTTCCGAAGACGGCCGGCGACGAAATGGAAGGCCTGTCGGCTTCCGAGATCGACGACGCCTCGATGCAATCAGGCAACTCGAAGGCACTCGCCGGCAGCCACGTGCTCGTCGTCGCTTCGCGGCGCGAGGTCCGCGTGCTGATCCGCGACGCCCTTCGCAACATGAGCCTGCTGATCGATTTCGTGAGCTCGGTCGACGAGGCCGCCAGCTTCTGCAAGGAAGGCCTGCCGCACGCCATCATCATCGAGTCGATCCAGAAGGGCGGCCGATTCACTCACTTCCGCGACGAGATCCTCGAGGAGGTCCCAGGCTTCGTCTTCGTCGAGATCCTCGAGCAGGGCTCGACCTTCGAGATGTCGGGCACGAACGGCGCCCGCATGGCCCGTATCGGCCGCGACGTCATCGCCAGCTCGCTGCCGGCGGCCCTGATGTTCGAGCTGTCGAAAAGCCTCTGAGCGGGCTCAGCGGCCGAATACGCGCGCAAGCAACGCACTGCCCGTGCCGACAGGGTCGCTGCGGATCTTCTTCTCTTCCTGGCCGATCATGAAGTAGAGGCCGTCGAGCGCCTTGTTCGTCACGTAGCGCTCGACATTGGCGTCGTCGCCCCGGACGAGACCGAGGCTCGAGGCCTTGCCGGCGACGGCGTTGAAGCGATCGGTCAGGTCGACCTTCCTGGTCTCGCGGGTCACGATCGGCAGAAAGCGCTCGCCGAGCGGCTTGCGCGTCTTGTCGGCGAAGAAGCGCGTCGCGGAGTCTTCGCCACCACCGACGATGCGGCGAGCGTCACCGACCGAGATACCCTTGACGGCGGCGACGAGCAGCGCCTTCGCCTCAGGCACGGCGGCTTCGGCAGCGCGGTTCATCGCCGTTACCAGCTCGTCGACCCGCTTCTGCTGGCCGGTGAACTTCAGCACCTTGGCAGCGTCATTGAGAAAGCCCGGCAGCGCAATGCGAACCTTCGGATTGCCGAGAAAGCCGTCGGGCCGACCGAGCAGGCCGACGGCGGCGACGGCGCCGCGCTCGAGGGCGGCACGCAGGCCGGAGGCGGCGTCGGCGTCGCTGGACGGTTCGGCGCGGGCCGGCATGGCGAGCAGGGGCAGTGCCATCGAAACGGGAACGATCAGGACGTGACGTCGTTGCATGCGGACCTCCGCGCTCGGCATCGCCGAAAGATCTCATTCTGACCGTCGCTCAGCCGTCGCTCAGCCGCTGCGCACGCCGACGATGGCAGCGCCGACGATGAGCACCGCGGCCGCCACCACCCACGCCGTCAGAGGCCGCGCCGTGGTGGCGACGAGCAGCAGCGTCGAGGCCAGCGGCGTCAGGTAGCTGAGGATGCCGATGCGCACCGGGTCGCCGCGCTTCAGGGCCGCGTCCCACAAGAAGAAGGCGGCGCCGAGCGGGCCGAGGCCGGTGGCCGCGATCAGCGCCCAGTCGCGAGCCGAGAGTGCGGCCGCGGGCTCGAACAAGGCGTGGCAGGCCAGCGACAACAGCCCCGAGACGACGCCGAACAGGCCGACGGCCGCCGTCGGGAACGCGGCGACCCGGCGCGTGAGCAACGAGTAGCTGGCCCATACGAAGGCCGAGCCGATGGCCGGCACGAAGCCCCAGGCAAAGCCGCCGAAGCCGCTGCTGCCGACGATGGCGAGGCCAGCGCCGGCGAAGCCAGCGAGCGCCGCCAGCACATGCACTGGCCGCAGCCGCACGCCGGGCAGCAGCATCGGTGCCAGCACCACGATCAGCAGCGGCCAGAGGTAGTTGACGAGGTTGGCCTCGAGCGGCGGCGCGTGGCGGAGGGCGACGAAGAGCAGCAGATGGAAGCCGAACAGGCCATAGACACCGAGCGCCAGCGTCGACCCCGGCACCCGCCATTGCCGCGCCAGCGGCCACGAGGGCACGCTGCCGATCAACAGCGCCAGGCCGGTGAGCAGGAACGGCGGCACATGGGCGAGGGCGACGCCGAGCGAGGCGAGCGTCGCCCAGAGCGCGATGGCGCCGAGGGCGAGCAGCGTCGCCGTCATGCTGGCCGGCGCCTGCGAAGTACGGCGCTCAACCGACCCAGCGGTCCAGCAGCCACAGGGCGAAGACGAGCACCGCACCGATGGCCATCCCGACGAGCGGGCTGCGATCGCCCTCGAACCAGTTCGTCATGTCCCACGACTCGCGGCCGAGGCCGCGCCGTTCCTGCGCCTCGGCCTCCATGCCCGCGGCCCATTCGCGGCGACGCGGCAGGTCGGCAGCGAGCGCGTCGAGGCGGCGCTTGAGGACCCGCGGCGACGGATGCGCCGCCGCCTCGCGCAGCGCCGGCGCCAGCGCCTGGACACTGGCATTGGCCTCGGCCAGGCTGGTGATCGCCAGCGTCGCACCGCACTGCGAGCAGCTCACCGTCTCGCCCGGCGGCAGGGCCGCGCCGCAGGCAGCGCACTGCAGCGCGCCCGGCTTCGACGGCGTCGCATGGACCGCGTGCGGCTCGATGGTGTCGAGCGGGTCGACGGCTCGGGCCAGGCGGGCGATGTCGAGCAGGCTCGGCACCGACAGGCAGGAGCGACAGCGCTCGTCGCCGGCGCCGAGCGCGGCACCGCAGTTCACGCACTCGATGCGGCCCTTGTCGTGCAGCAGCCGGGCGCGGTCGACCCGCGACATCGGCCGCACCAGGCCCTTCTCCTCGAGGAACTGCGCGAACGATTGATAGGCGCCGTGGCGGCGCTCGCATTGCAGCTGCGACGAGCGACCCCAGCGCGACTGGTTGTGGGCGATCACCAGCCTGCCGTCGCAGCGCGGGCAGCGCGCATCGGGCCGCAGCAGCTCGTGCGGCCGCGCGTGCGATTCGGCCATCCTGCCGATGAGGTCGAGCATGCCCGGGCCGGCGAGCTGCGCGGTCTCGGTGAGGTCGAACCAGACCAGGTCGCAATCGGGGCAGAGGTCGAGCTCGACGCTGCTGCCGTAGTGGCCCGGCAATGCCAGACGCTGCAGGGTCCGGCGGCAGTTTCCGCAGGCGAGGAGCGGGTCCTTCGCCGCCGCCTGCATCAGGCGGCGCTCACCGCAGCTCCGGTGCCTACGACGCCGGCGGCTTGCGCCTGCTGGTCGGCGTGGTAGCTCGAGCGCACCATCGGGCCGACGGCGGCGTGCGTGAAGCCCATCGCCTTGGCCTCGAACTCGAACATCCGAAAAGTGTCTGGGTGCACGTAGCGGCGCACCGGCAGGTGGTGGCCGCTCGGCGCCAGGTACTGGCCGATGGTGAGCATGTCGATGCCGTGCGCGCGCATGTCGCGCATCACCTGCAGGATCTCGTCGTCGGTCTCGCCGAGGCCGACCATGACGCCGCTTTTGGTGGGAACCAGCGGCGCGAATTCCTTGAAGCGCTTGAGCAGGTTCAGCGAATACGCGTAGTCCGAGCCCGGCCGCGCTTCCTTGTAAAGGCGCGGCGCCGTCTCGAGGTTGTGGTTCATCACGTCGGGCGGCGCTGCCTTCAGGATCTCGAGGGCGCGGTCCATGCGGCCCCGGAAATCGGGCGTGAGGATCTCGATCTTCGTGGCCGGCGAGAGTTCGCGGGTCTTTTCGATGCAGGCGACGAAGTGGGCGGCGCCGCCGTCGCGAAGATCGTCGCGATCGACGCTGGTGATGACGACGTACTTCAGCTTCAGCGCCGCGATCGTCTTGGCGAGGTTGAGCGGCTCGTCGGCATCGAGCGGGTCGGGGCGGCCGTGGCCGACGTCGCAGAACGGGCAGCGCCGCGTGCACTTGTCGCCCATGATCATGAAGGTCGCGGTGCCGTTGCCGAAGCACTCGCCGATGTTCGGGCACGAAGCTTCCTCGCACACCGTGTGCAGCTTGTGCTCGCGCAGGATCTGCTTGATCTCGTAGAAGCGGGTCGACGCCGAGCCGGCGCGCACGCGAATCCAGTCGGGCTTCTTCAGGACCTCGCCGACCGGCACGATCCGGATCGGAATGCGCGCCGTTTTCGCTTCGGCCTTCTGCTTTTGTGTCGGATCGTAGGTGGCCGAAGGCGTCATCGCGGGCTCAGGTAGACGGCGAGCTTGTCGCCGAGGGTGGCGGCCACGTCGTCCCACGTGG
>JAYVNL010000066.1:0-6217 GCA_043758495.1 Rhizobacter sp. | reverse complement strand
CGCACCGCGGCGTCGATCAGCAGCGCCGCGTCGTAGCCCTGCGATGCATAGAGGGTTGGCACGCGCTTGTATTCCTTCTGGAACTCGGCCATGAACTTCAGGTTCGCCGCGTTGGTGAAGTCGGGCGACCAGTGGGCGGTGTTGAAGAGGCCGGCCATGGCGGTGCCGACCGGGTTGATGACGTCCTGGTCGGCCGAGAAGCCGGGCAGCAGCAGCGTCGTGTCCTTGCCGAGGCCGGCGCCGACGTACTGCTTGATGAAGTTGATGCCCATGCCGCCGGGCAGAAAAATGTAGACGGCTTGCGGCTTGGCGGCGCGGATCTCGGCAAGCTCGGCGGCGTAATCGAGCTGGCCGAGCTTGGTGTAGTTCTCGCCGGCGACGGTGCCCTTGAACATGCGCTTGAAGCCGGCCAGCGAATCCTTGCCGGCCTGGTAGTTCGGGGCCACGAGATACACGCTCTTGAGATCGCGCGTGTTCGCGTACTGGCCGGCCGCTTCGTGGTATGCGTCGTTCGGCCACGACACCGCGAAGAACAACGGGTTGCAGTCCTTGCCGGCGATCGACGACGGCGCCGCGTTGGGGCTGATGTAGAAGGTGTTGGCGTCGAGCGCCTCGGGCAGCGCCGCCAGCATGATGTTGGAGAAGACGACGCCGGTCATGAAGTCGACCTTGTCGCGCTTGATGTTCTTCTCGAACAACTGCTTGGCGACGTCGGGCTTGAACTGGTCGTCGCTGACGAGCACGTCGGCGGGCAGGTTGCCGAGCTTGCCGCCGTTCAGCTTGACGGCGAGCAGGAAGCCGTCGCGGATGTCGACGCCGAGCGCAGACGATGGCCCCGAGAGCGTGCTGACGAAGCCGACCTTGACCTTGTCGGCGGCTTCGGCGGCTGCAGCGCCGAGCCCCAGGGCCGCGAGCAGCAGGGCAGGAGCGACGAGAGTGCGGGGTGCGCGGAGATGCAGCATGGTGCGAGCCTTGGGTCGGGTGACGAAACGCCCGGCAATGCCGATGCGAACGACAATTCTAAGGACCGGTCCGGATCAGGCAGTCGCGCAACTGCGGCGCGACGACGCCGGGCAACTCGCGATGGAACTCCGATCGCGGTGGGCCTACCGGGGCGCCGGCGCCGGCGGCGGTGGTCCTTCCGGCAGCGAGCCGGTTAGCCGAGAGGAACGGGGTCCGGCTGCGGATCCGGCTGCGCGTCGGGTCGCCGCGTCGTCATGAAGTACGACGCTATCTGCCAGACGATGAAGATGGCGATGAGGCCGAGCAGGGTGCCGCTGATCGGGCGCGTCATGAACACCATGAAGTTGCCGCGGCCGATGAGAAGGGCGCGGCGGAAGTTCTCCTCGAGCATCGGGCCGAGGATGAAGCCGAGCATGAGCGGCGCCGCGTCGAGGTCGAGGCGCAGGAACATGTAGCCGATGAAGCCGAAGACCGCGGTCGTGAAGATGTCGTCGAGGTTGTTGTTGACGCTGAAGGTGCCGATGCAGCAGAAGAACAGGATCGACGGGAACAGCACCGCGTACGGAATCTTGAACACCGAAAGCCAGTAGCGCACCAGCGGCACGTTGAGGATCAGCAGGAAGCAGTTGCCGACCCACATGCTCGCGACCAGGCCCCAGAAGAGGTCGGGATGCTGGGCGATCATGTTCGGCCCGGGCTGGATGCCCTTGACGATGAAGGCGGCCATCATCAGCGCCATCACCGCGTTCTCGGGGATGCCGATGGCCATCAGCGGGATGAAGCTGGTGCGCGCCGCGGCTTCGTCGGCAGCGGCCTGGCCGGCCACGCCCTCGATGGCGCCGGAACCGATCTCGTGCTTGTACTTGCTGACCTTCTTGTCGATCGCGTAGGCGGCGAACTGGGCGATCACCGGGCCGCCGCCAGGCAGGATGCCGAGGAAGGAACCGACAGCGCTGCCGCGCAAGGCACTCGGGATGATCCGCTTGAACTCGGGCCAGGTCGGGATGAGATTGATCTTGCCGTTGAACGGCGTGCGCTCGTCGCGGTTGTCGAGGTTCTTGGTGATCTCGGCGATGCCGAAGCAGCCGAGCGCGATGCTGACCAGGCCGACACCGTCGGCTAGGAAGTCCAAGTTCATCGTGAAGCGCTGCATGCCGCTCGTCACGTCGGTGCCGATCTGGCCGAGCAACACGCCGATCAGGCACATCGCCATGCCGTTGAGGAGGCTGCCCGTGGTCACGAAGCTCACGCACACGAAGCCCACGAGCATGAGGGCGCAGTAGTCGGCCGGCCCGAACAGGAAGGCGACCTCGCCCAGCATCGGCGCGAAGAAGGCGAGCACCACGATCGCGACGGTGCCACCGATGAAGCTCGACACGCCCGCCGTGAAGAGGGCCAGGCCAGTCTTGCCCTTCAGCGTCATCTGGTAGCCGTCGATGCAGGCGACGATGCTGCTCGCGTGCGGAATCTTCATCGTGATCGCGCTGACGCTGTCGCCGTACTGCGCGCCGTAATAGATGCCGGCGAGCATGATGAGCGCGCCCTGGGTCGGGATCGAATACGTGAGCGGCAGCAGCAGGCTGATGGTGGCGAGCGGCCCGAGCCCGGGCAACAGTCCGACCAGCGTGCCGACGGTGCAGCCGATGGCGCAGAACATCAGGTTCTGCCACGTCAGCGCGTGGCTGAAGCCAAACGCGAGGTTGTGCAAGACCTCCATCATCTCAGTAGAGCGGCAGGTTCAGGCCGAGCAGCTTCTGGAAGGCGAAAGCCATCGCGACCAGGCCGGCCGATATCTTGAGGCTGCGCACCCATGATCTCGACGACGCCGCGATGGACGAGAAGAAGACCATGAACACGATGCCGGCGATCATGTTCACATGCGCCGAGATGACGGCAAACCCGCACAGGCTGGTCAGGATGATGGCGATGTTCTTCGGGTTGAAAGCGATCGGCACATGCGTCTCGAAGCGAGACCGTACGAGCGTGATCACGCCGATCAGCAGCAGCAGGCTGCTGACCATCAGCGGGAACAGGCCGGCGCCGGCGCGGCTGAAGCTGCCGATCGGATAGCGCACGGCCTGCAGACCGAACAGGAGGGAGATCGCGATAAGGAACAGGCCCCTCGCCAGGTTGCGGTCGTTCATCTCGAATCGAGGCTAGCGATCGAACCTTGCAGCAACCTGTCAGACAGAGCGTACGGCTTGCGGGGCAAGCCCTCTTGACCGCGGACTTACAGTGCGGCATGCGCCTGCTGCTGGTCGAAGACGACATCGTCATCTCGCGCGAGTTGTTGCTGCGCTGGCATGCCCGAGGCTGGTCTGCCGACGCCTGCGCGACGCTCGCCGCCGCCGAGCTGGCGTTGCCAAGCAACGCCGTCGACCCCCACTACGATCTGATCGTGCTCGACCTCGGCCTGCCCGACGGCGACGGCGTCGACTGGCTCGTTCAGCGGCGCGGCGCCGACCTGCGTGTGGCGGTGATCGTGCTGACGGCGCGCGACCGCATCGCCGATCGCGTCCGCGGCCTCAACTGCGGCGCCGACGACTATCTCGTCAAGCCCTTCGATCCCGACGAGCTCGATGCCCGCATCGATGCCGTTCGCCGGCGCGGCCAGGTCTCGCGCGGCGAGCGCCTGCAGTACGGGCGCATCACCTGGTTCGGCGAGCAGTGCGCGGCCTACATCGACGGCCATGCCCTCGAGCTGCTGCCGCGCGAGTTCCAGGTGCTCGGGTTGCTGCTCGGCCGGGCGCCGCGGCTGCTGCCCAAACGCGCGCTCGTCGACGCGCTCGCCGAGCGCAACCTCAACCTCGCCGACAGCGCCGCCGAGGTCTATGTCTCGCGGCTGCGACGCAAGCTCGCCGGCTCGGGCGCCACCATCCGCACCCTGCGCGGCTTCGGCTACGTGCTCGAGCTTGCCGACGAGCAGCCGACGTGATGGCGGGCCTGCCGCGCGCCCGCTGGCTCACGGCCGACCTGCTGCTGCGGCTGATGCTGCCGCTGCTCGTCATCGTTGCGGTCACGGCGGCGTTCGGCACCTACATGACGCACCGGCTGGCGGCGCGCGTCTACGACGGCTGGCTGCTCGATGCCGCACGTTCGGTGGCCGTGCAGGTCCGCTTCGAGCACGGCGTGGCACTGCTCGACCTGCCGCCGGTCGCCGAGTCCATCCTTCTCTTCGACGACCACGACCGGACCGACTACAGCGTCTTCCAGGGCAGCCGCCGGGTCGCCGGCCGGCCCGGCGTGCCACTCGCCGGCGATCACGAGTCGCAGGTCGCAGACGGCAGCGTGTACGACGCCAGCCTCGACGGCGCCCCGGTCCGCGTCGCCCGCGTCACGGTCGCTCACGACGGCGCCGAGGCGGTCACCGTGCGCGTGGCCGAGACCGGCGTGAAGCGCGAGCGCTCGGCGCAGGAGCTCGTCGCAGTCCTCTGGCCGATGCTGGCGCTGGTCGCCGCCGCGGCGCTCTCGATCCTGCTCGCCGTCCGGCGCACGGTGCAGCCGCTGCATCGCATCGCCTCGAACTGGAACGCGCGCTCGCATGTGTCGCTGCAGGCGATCGGCGACGACGGCGTGCCGCGCGAGCTGCTGCCCTTCACGGCCGCGCTCAACGACCTGTTGGCACGCATGCGCCGCCTGCTCGCGCGCGAGCGCCAGTTCGCCGCCACCGCCGCGCACCAGCTGCGCACGCCGCTGGCCGGGCTTCAGCTCGGCCTGGCGCGCGTCACGCGGGCGGCCGACGTTGCAGAGGCGCGCAAGGTCGCAGCCGAGCTGAGCCAGCTCACGGAGCGCACCGGTCGCATCGTCCAGCAGCTGCTGGCGCTCGGCAGCATCGACCGCGAGGATCGTGGCGACACGATCTTCGTCGCGTGCGACCTCGTTGCCGTGGCCGAGGACATCGGCGCTGGCCATGCCGACCGGGCGCTCGCGAAGAACATCGATCTCGAGCTGACGGCGCTGGACAGGCCGGTGACTGCGATGGTCGTCCCCGAGCTGATCGCGGAGGCGCTCGCCAACCTGCTCGACAACGCTCTTCGCCACACGCCAGCGGGCGGGCGAATCGTCGTCGAGGTCGTGGCACGGCCGCCGACGATCCGTGTGTCGGACTCGGGCCCCGGCGTCGCCGAAGGCGAGCGCGAAGCGGTGTTCGAGCGCTTCGTGCGGGGTCGCACGGCGACGGGCGAGGGCAGCGGCCTCGGCCTGGCCATCGTGAGCGAGATCGCCCTGCTGCACGGAGCCGCCGTGGCGCTGACCGACAGCGCCTGGGGTGGCGCCAGCCTGAGCCTGGTCTTCCCGGAACCTGCCGCTACACCCACACCTGCAGCACGTAGTCGAACGGCGCCTGGCCGTTGAAGAGGTCGACGCGCTGCAGTTCGATGTGCAGGGCGCCGTCGCCGCCGCGCACGAGCGTGTGGCGATAGCGGCCGCCGAAGTGGCGCACCGAGTCGCGCCGCAGCTCCATCATGTGGAAGCGCGAACGCACCTCGATCGTGGTCGCGGTCGCGGACTCGATCGTGACGTGGCTGACGAGATGGTTGGTCGCCCACATCGGCGCCTGCGACCAGGCGTTCGGATGGGAAACCCGGCCTTTCCTGATCTCCATCATCAGCTTGTCCTCGGCGAAGATCGATGGCGAGCCTTCCCACTCGGTCTGCTCGGGCGAGGCCGGCATCCAGTAGACGCCGGCGTCGTCGAAGAGGTCGATCCAGGCTTGCCACTGCTTGTCGTCGAGCAACTCGGCCTGGGCGTAGAGGAATTGCTCGACCTCCTGCTGCAGCTCCGGCGACACCCCCACCCCGGCTGTCTTCCGCGCACCGAAGAGGGCGTCTGCGGAGGGTCGGGGGGAGTGGTCGGGGGCGATTCGCTGGGCGCCGCTCAGGGCTTCGCCCGTGCCGGCTTCGATGACGACATCCTGCCCCAGCAGACGAGCGAAGTCGGGGCCGGCGCTCGGGATCGATCGGTCGCCTGCCATCACGCCGCCTGCATGTAGGTCGACCACGCCTTGAACTGGCTGCGCATCACCGCTTCCGAGGTGCCGTGGTTCGAGTAGGTCACGCCGTTCTCCTCGCGGTCGTCGCCGAACCAGCGATGAAAGCTGACCCAGTCGCCGCCGTTCGAAGCCAGGCCCCACTGACCCTTGCTCCAGTTCTCGAGATCGTCGGCATTGATCATCGTCGCCGGCGAGTTGACGAGGTTGTAGTACCAGAGGCTGCGCCGGTAGATCGCCTCGGGCGCGCCCTTCAGGCGAAAGTGC
>JAYVNL010000065.1:0-6230 GCA_043758495.1 Rhizobacter sp. | reverse complement strand
TCGCACATGTCGTCGAAGGCGATCTTCGCCTCGCCGAGGAATTCGGGCAGCGAGGGGCCGTCGGCCACGAGGCTCGCGAACACGAAGCCGCGATAGCTGTCGACGCGCGCCGCCCGCTTCATGCCGCAGTCGGGGTTGTCCTTCGTCATCCGGGTGCCTTCGTAGCCGCTGGCGAGCGGAATGGCGCGGACCCGGCCGTCGAGGTGAAAACTCCAGGCGTGGTACGAGCAGACGAAGGCGCTGCCGGTGTTGCCCTTGAGATTGCCGACGAGCTGGACGCCGCGGTGCGGGCAGCGGTTGTAGAGCACGCCGACGCCGCCGCCGGCCTCGCGCACCATGATCATCGGCTGTCGCCCGATCGTCACCGCGCAGTAGTCGCCGGCCTTCGGCACCTGCGACTCGTGACCACAATAGACCCAGGTGCGCTCCCAGATCAGCGCCATCTCCATGTCGAAGATCCGCGGATCGGTGTAGACCGTCTTGTGAACGCGATCGGGCTCGACGAGTGTGGTGACATCCATGCTCTGACCTGCGAGAGAGGTGGCGCGCCGCGCCACCGATCCCCAAAGTCTAGGCGTTGGCGGCGATGCGCATCAGCTCGGTGCCGCGCCCTGCGTGCCGGTGTAGACCGCGTAGAGCGACTGGCTCGCGGCCATGAAGAGGCGGTTCCGCTTCGGGCCGCCGAAGCAAATATTGCCGCAGATCTCGGGCAGCCGGATGCGGCCGATCAGTGCCCCGGACGGATTCCAGACCGTCACGCCGCTGTAGCCCACCGCGCGCCCGGCGTTGCTCGAGCACCAGAGGTTGCCGTCGACGTCGGCGCGAACGCCATCGGGCCCGCACTTGACGCCGTCGATCATGAAGGCGCTGAAGAGCCGGCCGCCCGACAGGCGGTTGTCGGCGCCGACGTCGAACACATACATGTCGCCCTTGCCGCCGGCGATGGTGTCGCCCGGCCCCTGGCCGGTGCTGATGACGTAGAGCTTCTTGTAGTCGGGCGAAAAGCACAGGCCGTTCGGGTCGGGCACCTGGTCCTCGGCCACCACCTGCGTCATCGCGCCGCTCGGGTCGACGCGGTACACGGCGGTCGGCAGCTCGCGCTTGTAGCTGCCCAACTCCGGTGGCTGGCCGAGCCGCGGGTTCAGCCGCCCGGCCTTGTTCGCCGGGCCGCCGGCGGCATCGACCGTGCCTTCGTAGAGTTGGGCGCCGTAAGGCGGATCGGTGAACCAGTAGCTGCCGTCCGGATGCTGGACGACGTCGTTCGGCGAGTTCAGCCGCTTGCCGTTGAACATCGACGCGATGATCGTCGCCGAGCCGTCGAGTTCGTAGCGGACGACGCGCCGCGTCAGGTGCTCGCACGAGAGCTGGCGGCCAGCGAAATCGAAGGTGTTGCCATTGCTGTTGTTCGAAGGCGCCCGCAGCACGCTGACATGGCCGTCGTCTTCGAGCCAGCGCATCTGCCGGTTGTTGGGGATGTCGCTCCACACGAGGTAGCGGCCGACCGAGTTCCAGGCCGGCCCTTCCGACCAGAGCGCGCCGGTCCACAGGCGCTGGATCGACGCATTCGGCTGACGCAGGCCGTCGAACGACGGGTCGATGGTGAGCACGTCGGGGTCGGTGAAGTAGGTCGTCGGCGCGCCGTTGGGGCCGAAGTCGCGGGGCGGTGTCGTCACGGTGCTCGGCGGACCGAGCGGTCGCGCCGGTTGCGCGCGCGCCAGGCCGGGCGCGAGAACGGCCGCGCCGACCGCGGCGCCGAGGTGGCGCAAGACCCTGCGTCGATCGGGCGGGCTGGTGAGTGGCGAAAGCGGAATGTCGGGATGCATGTCGTCTCCTTGGTTTTTGAAGGCGGACTCCCGTCGAGGAAGACCCGAAGTCATCGTACGCGCGACGGGCTGCGCGAGATAGCCCGGGATCGCACTGGCAGGCGACGCGGCGGGCACGTCGTCATAGACTGGCGCGCATGGCCGATGCTCCTCTGTACCGCGATTTCACGACCCGGGCGCAGATCGATGCGCAGTACAACGCCGGCGCCGCCGTGGCCGACGCCGGCGCGTACCTCGAGCGCTGGGCGGCGGAGTCGGCAGCCGTTCGAGAGCGCCTGCCGTGCGAGCTCGACGTCCCCTACGGCCCGACCCTCGACGAGACCCTCGACGTCTTCCCCGCCACTCGCGCCGATGCGCCGGTGTTCGTCTTCCTGCACGGCGGCTACTGGCGGGCGCTGTCGTCGAAGGACTTCAGCAACGTCGCCGTCGCAATGCATGCGCTCGGCATCACCACGGTCGTCGTCAACTACGCGCTCGCCCCGAAGGTGACGATCGACGAGATCGCGCGCCAGTGCCGCGCCGCCGTGGCGTGGACGCTGCGTCGCTACGGCGGCCATCGCGTCGTCGTCGGCGGCCATTCCGCGGGCGGTCACCTGAGTGCGATGTGCGCCCTGACGCGCTGGGCCGACGACTACGGCCTGGCCGCCGATCCGCTCGCCGGCGCCGCGCTCATCAGCGGCATCTACGACCTGTCGCCGTTGCGCCACAGCTACCTGCAGCCGCAAATCCGCCTCGACGACGGCATCGTCGCCCGCAGCTCGCCGCTGTTCGCGGTGCGGCCCAGTGCAACGCCGCTGCTCGTGACGTGGGGCGGCGACGAGAGCGCCGAGTTCACACGCCAGTCGACGGCGTTTCACGAAGCGTGGCGAGCGGCGGGCAACGCGTCGGAGTTGCTGCCGCTGGCCGGTGCCCACCACTTCAGCGTTCTCGGGGGCTTCGCCGATCGAACAAATGTGCTCTGCCGCTGGATCGCGGCGCGGCTCGGCGTCGCCGTGGATTGAAGGCGCGCTGCTTGCCACCATTTACCGTTCAGCCCACTTTTTTTGAGAAGCGTTGCCATGATTCGCAAACTCTGTTTCTTCGCCGCCTTGGCGCTGGCATCAACGCTGGCGCTGGCGCTGCCGAGCGTGCAGCAGGTCGAGGCCGAGGTGGCCCAGGGCCGCTACGCGCAGGCCGAAACCATGATGGCCGAGGTCGTCGCCGCCAAGCCGGGCAGTGCCCGCGCTCATTACATCTACGCCGAAATCCTCGCCCACAACGAGCTGTTCCCGCGTGCCGCGGAGCAGGCGCGGCTGGCGAAGACGATCGACCCGACGCTGGCCTTCGCCGGCTCGGCCGACAAGTTCCGCAGCTTCGAGCAGGCCCTCGAGCGGGCGCAGGCCGGCCCGGCGGCGCGCAGCGCGCGTTCTGCGGCAACGGCCGGGAACGCATTGCCGCCGTTGACGTCGCCGGCGCGCTCGACCGCCACGGCGCCGGCGCCGGCCGCGGCCTCGGGCGTGCCGTCATGGTTGTGGGGTGTCGGCTTCGCGGTCGTCGCCGTCCTGCTGTGGCGCGCGATCTCGCGTCGGTCGGCTGCGTCGACCACGAGCGCGATGGCACCGGCCGCGGCGACTCCCGGCGCGATGGCCGCGAACGCGCCGTACGGGCCGGGGGCGATGCCGCCCGGCGCCATGGCCCCGTCGCGCGGCGGTGGCCTGCTCGGTGCCGGCCTGGCCGGCGCCGGCGGCTTCGCGGCCGGCATGATGGTCGACCGCATGCTGCACCCCGACGGCGGCAACCGCGGCGCCGATCATCTCGCCGGCCTCGGCCCGGACAACGCCGTCCGCTTCGACGATGCCGGTACCGACCTCGCCGATCGCAACGTCGATTTCGGCACTGGCGGCAAAGACTGGGGCGGCGACGCCGGCGGTTCTTCGGACGCCGGCGACGGTGACGGCGGCGGCGGCGGCGGCAGCTGGGACAACTGAGACAGGTTCGCGGCGCCTACATCGCCTTGAACAGGTGGACGTAGGCCCGGCTCACCGGCAACTCGGTGGCGTGGCCGCGCAGGCGCACGAAAAGCCGGCCCAGGTCGTCGCGCCGCGTGCCGGCGAGGTGGTCGAGATTGACGATCGTCGAGCGGTGGATCTGCGCGAACCGCTCGGGATCGAGCTGCGCTGCGAGCTCGGTGATCGTGGTGCGGACGAGGTGCTCGCCGGCCGCCGTTTGCACGCAGGTGTACTTGTCGTCGGCGTGGAAGAAGAGCACGTCGCCGACGTCGATCTGATGCGTCAGGTCGCCCTGGCCGGCGCGAACGAAGCGCAGCCGTGATGGCCGGGGCGCAGCGCTCGACGCCAGCAGTCGCGCAAGCACGGCGGCCAGGCCGCCTTCGTCACCGGCGGCCTGCCTCTTCAGCCGCTCGACGGTGGTGGCCAGGCGCTCGGCCTTGACCGGCTTGAGCACGTAGTCGACGGCCTGCTGCTCGAACGCCGCGACCGCGAACTCGTCGTAGGCGGTGACGAAGACGACGCGGGTCGCGCCCTCGATGCCCTGTGCCACCTCGAGTCCGGTCAGCCCCGGCATCCTGATGTCGAGGAAAGCGAAGTCGGGGCGGAGCGCGGCGATCCGTTCCGCGGCCTCGACGCCGTTCTTCGCGATGTGCACGATCTGCAATTCCGGCCAGGCCCCGGCGAGCGCGTCGCGCAGGTAGGCGGCGAGGTGCGGCTCGTCGTCGGCGATCAGGGCGGTGGGCATGGCGAGGGTGGATTCAGGCGGGCAGCGGCAGGCTGAGCGCTGCGCAAACGCCGTGCGGCGGCGCCGGCTCGACCAGGAGCGAGGCGCCGCTGCCGTAGGTCTGGCGCAGACGCGTGCGGATGTTGGTCAGCGCCGTGCCGCTGCCGGGCAAGCGCGGGCTCACGGCAGCCGCGTCGGCGATGCCGGCACCATCGTCGACGACGCTGATCCGCAGCGAACGGCCGTCGAGGCGCGCCACGATGCGCACGCTGCCGCCGGCGATCTGCGGCTCGAGGCCGTGGACGACGGCGTTTTCGACCAGCGGTTGCAGCGTCAGCGCCGGTAGCGGCAGCGTCCGCAGCGCCGGCGGCACGTCGACCCGGTAGTCGAGCCGGTCTTCCATGCGGATCTTGACGATGTGCAGGTAAGCGTCGACGAGATCGATCTCGTCGCCGAGCGTGTGACCGGCGTGGCCGAGGCCCGAGAGCGACGCCCGAAGGTAGTCGACGAAGGACTCGAGCATCAACCTGGCACGCGCTGTGTCGGTGTCCATCAGCGACGTGACGTTGGCCAGCGTGTTGAACAGGAAGTGCGGCTCGATCTGCGCCTGCAGCAGGCGAAGCTGCGCCTCGGCGGCCGCGTTTTCGGCGCGGATCTGGCGTGCCTTGGTCCAGAAGAGCTGCTGGAAGATGGCGGTGATGAGGACGGCGATGAGAACGCTGCCCGCGAACAGCTCGGGATAGTCGACCGAGAAGAAGGTGCGCACGTCGACGCCCATCGCCAGCAGCATGCCGAGCGGCCACCCGAACGAGACGCCGAGCATTGGCACTACGAAAAAATAGAGCGAGCGTTGCCAGGGCCAGGCGCGGGCCAGGCGAGCGCGGCCGATGGCGTGCTCGGATATCGCGGGAGCAATGCGCACTGCAAAGCCGATGCAAAGGCTGATGACAACGTTGATCTGATACCAGGCCCACCAGGCCGGCAGCGATGCGAGGCTGCCGTGGACGCGGCCGAACAGCATCGAGACCATCGTGAAGCCGAGGGCGACGACGAGGCAGAAGACGACGGTCCAGGCGGTGCCGATCCACCACGGCCCGACGCGTGATCCGCTGCGGCTCAGCCAGGCACGCCACGACAGGCGCAGCATCTCTCGGGTCGTCATGCGCGGCAGTGTACGAAGCGCTCCCTCGCCGACCCTTGCCATGCGACAGATCGCCAGCCGACCCGACGGATCGACGGATCGACGGCTGGGCTACTTGCGCGCCAGCGTCGCCACGTCGGGGCCGCCGCACGGCAGCGCTTCGCGGGTGGCCCGGCCTTCGCCGGCGCGCGCTTCGTACTGGGTGCCGTCGGGGTAGTAGAAGGTGTCCGGCCTGAACCAGACCTTGAGCCGCGCCGGGTTGACGGCGGCGACCTCCGCCCACTGGGCGGCCTCGGCGGCGGCACCGGTGCGCTCTGCATATGCGGTGACGTAGATCGTGCCGCCGCGCCGTTCGGAAAACGGGCCGATGATGTCGGCGACGAAGGGCGGTGCGACTGGATCGCTCTTGGCCGACTCGTCGCCGGCCGAGCGCGCGAAATTGAAGGTGCCGTGGATCGCCGACGTCGCCGTGCCGTGCAGGTTCTCGACGGCGAGCCGGATCGCCAGCAGCGGCGTCTTGCAGCCGCTTTCCTGCGGCTGCGCGATCGTCACGC
>JAYVNL010000064.1:0-6238 GCA_043758495.1 Rhizobacter sp. | reverse complement strand
GTCGACCTTCATCATGATGCGGCTGGCCGGCATGTCGGCCAACCTGATGAGCCTGGGCGGTCTGGCGATCGCGCTCGGCATGCTGGTCGATGCGGCCGTCGTGGTGGTCGAGAACATCGTGCAGCACCTGGCCAGCGACAGCAGCAAGGGCAAGCTGCCGCGGCTCCACGTCGTGTTCCGTGCCGTGCGCGAGGTCTCGGTGCCGGTCGCGGCGGGCATCCTGATCATCATCACCGTGTTCCTGCCACTGCTAACGCTGCAGGGTCTCGAAGGCAAGTTCTTCGTGCCCGTCGCGATGACGATCGTGTTTGCACTGATCAGCTCGCTGGTGCTGTCGCTGACGGTCATCCCGGTGCTCTCGTCGTTCCTGCTGAGTGGTGCCCGCAGGCCAACGCAAGCGGTGTCCGTCTCCCGAGGGGAGCTGAACACCTTGGGGCGGCCCGGCGATGTTCAGAAGGTCTCGCACGGCGAACCCTGGCTGCCGCGCAAGCTGCTGCAGGCCTACGAGCCGGCCCTTGCCTGGGCACTCGGTCGCCAGACCATCGTCTTCATCGCGGCCAGCGCGATGCTGGTCGGCGCGGCCGTTGTCTACACCTTCGTCGGCAAGACCTTCATGCCCGAGATGGACGAAGGCGACATCATCGTCGGCATCGAGAAGCTGCCCTCGATCAGCCTGGAGGAGACTGCCGCGCTGGACTTGATGATCCATCAGGCGCTGATGAAGAACATTCCCGAAATCACCGGCGTGGTCGCGCGCGCGGGTTCGGACGAAATCGGTCTTGATCCGATGGGCCTGAACCAGACTGACACCTTTCTGGTCCTGAAACCGCGCGACGAGTGGAAGCTCGCGGACAAGGACGCGTTGATCGCGAAGATCCGCACCGTGTTGGACCAGATGCCCGGCATCACCTACAGCTTCACGCAGCCGATCGACATGCGCGTTTCGGAAATGATCATCGGCGTGCGCGGCGACGTGGCGATCAAGGTCTTCGGACCCGACCTGAAAACCTTAAACGAGCTGTCCAGCCAGGTCGAGGCCGTGCTGAAAAAGGTGCCTGGCAGCCAGGACGTGTACACGGTCGAGAACGACGGCGTGCAGTACCTGCGCGTGGCGGTCGACCGGCAGGCCGCCGGGCGTTACGGCTTGTCGGTCGAGGACGTGCAGGACGCACTCAGGGCGCAGATCGAGGGGCAGCGTGTGGGCACCGTGATCGACGGCAACCGGCGCATTCCGATAGTGCTGCGCGGACCCGATGCCGTGAAGGTCTCGCCGGCCGAGTTCGCATCGCTCAGCATCATGTCTGCCGATGGCCAGAGCGTGCCGCTGCAGACGCTCGCCAAGCTCGAACGCGAGAGCGGCCCGGTCAAGATCGACCGCGAGATGGGCAGCCGCTACGGTGTCGTGATCTCCAACGTCACGGGTCGTGATCTGGTCGGATTCGTCAGCGAAGCCAAGGCCAGCGTTGCTTCGGCGGTGAAGCTGCCGATCGGCTACACGATCACCTGGGGCGGTCAGTTCGAGAACCAGCAGCGTGCCGCGGCCCGGCTCACGCTGGTGGTGCCACTCGCACTCGGCGTCATCTTCGTCATCCTCTTCACGGCCTTCGGTTCGGTCCGGCAGGCGTTGCTGGTGCTCAGCAACATCCCGTTTGCGCTCGTGGGCGGCATCGTCGCGCTGTGGGTCACGGGCGAGTACCTGTCGGTGCCCGCATCGGTCGGGTTCATCGCGCTGCTCGGTATCGCCGTACTCAACGGCGTGGTGCTGGTCAGCTACTTCAACCAGCTACATGCCGAGGGCTTGTCGATGCGGGCGTGCGTGACCGAGGGCGCGAAGCGGCGATTGCGACCGGTGCTGATGACGGCGTCGATCACCGCCTTCGGCCTGATCCCGCTGCTGTTCGCGACCGGCCCGGGTTCTGAGATTCAGCGCCCGCTGGCCATCGTCGTGATCGGCGGGCTCATCAGCGCAACCGCGCTGACCCTGATCCTGCTGCCGATCCTGTATTTGCGCTTCGGCCACCAAAAGCACACATCGACCCCCACCGCGCCTGCCGCGACGGAGCTGAGCCATGACTAAGTTTTGTTTGACGCTGATTTGCCCCCGGGAGATCGAAGAGAAGTTGCTCGACACCTTGCTGACGGAAATCGACGACGAGGTCTTCACCAGCACGCCCACCTTCAGCCACGGGACGGCGCAGGGCCGCCTGAGCAGCGTCGAAAAGGTCATGGGCCGCAGCCGCTCGGTGCAAGTGCAGATCGTGACCACCGACGAAGAGCTGACGAGCCTGATCGAGCTGCTGAAACTGCGATTCAAGGGCACGGGCCTGCGGTACTGGGCAACGGCTCTCTCTACCGAAGGAGAAGTCGCATGACGCCGTGGAAGAAGTTTTCGGCAGTTGCTGCCCTGGTCGCTGCAGCCTTCCCCGCATGGGCGGACACCCGCCCGACACCGCCCGACCTTCCACCGACCGAACTGGCCCGTGAGGGCATCGAGCAGTCGCCCGCTGTCGTCGAGGCGCGTCGAGCACTCGCGGCCAGCACGCACGGCGCTGCGGCCCTGCGCGCCGGCCCGAACGAGTGGACTACGAAGCTCTCGGCCCAGCGCCGACGCTACGACACCGGGGGCACGTCAAACGAATGGAACGCGGCGCTGGAGCGCACGATCCGCATTGGTGGCAAGGCCGAGATCGACGCGCAGCTCGGTGACGCCGAGCTGCTGATCGGCCGGGCGCGCATCGGCGAGGCACGGCGCGACGCGGCGCGTGCGCTGGCCGACCTCTGGATCGACGCATTGACCACCAGCCGCCAGCGCGAGCTGTGGACCGAGCAACTGAGCTTTGCGGAGCAGAGCCATCAGGCGGTCGAGAAGCGCCGCAAGGCCGGCGATGCCTCGGCGCTCGACCTCAATGTCGCGCGTGCAGACTTCATCGAGGTGCAACGGCAACTGAGCGCGGCAACCACTGCGGAGGCGAAGGCCAGGGCCAGGCTTGGGGTGCGGTTCCCGACACTGAAATACGAGCCCAAGACTGTCGCGGAGCCGGTCGAGCTGGTGATGACGCTGCCCCAATGGCGCGAGCGCATCCTCGCGGAAAGCGATCCGGTCAAGATCGCCGAGGCTTTGCTGAAGAAGGCGGAACTCACGGCGGCCCGGTCGAAGGCCGAGCGCATCCCCGACCCGACGGTGGGCGTGTACACGGCCTCGGAGGCGTTTCGCGGCGAGCGGATTATCGGTCTCAGTCTGAGCATCCCGCTGTCGGGCAGCTACCGCAGCGAGCGCATGCAGCAGGCACTGCAGGAGGCCGAAGTCGCGCGCGCAGCGGTCGACCGGCAGCGCCGCGAGGAAGAAGCGGGAATCGTCGAAGCCTATGTCGACGCGGAGGGTGGCTTGGCGCGCTGGCGCCTGGCCACGCAAGGCCTGTCGACGACACGCGAAAGCGCACGGCTGACGCAACGCGCCTATTCGCTCGGCGAGGCCGATCTGCAGACGCTGTTGCTGGCGCGCCGCCAGGCGCTCGACGCCTCAACGGCTGCCGAGCAGGCCCGGACGGAGGCGCTGCGTTGGCACTACCGGCTGCTCGTCGATGCGCACCTGATCTGGGCGTTGCGGGAGGACTGAATGCGGGAACAGGCCTTCCGACTGGCCGGCTTATACGCAGTGGCCGTGATTGCGCTGATGCTCTTGTCAGGGTGCGCGGAGTTCCTGGCCGCGCGCGAGCAGAGTGCGCAAGGCTGGCGCGATACGCGCGTCGTGCAGATCGACACGGGGGCATCGATCACGCGCACTTCAGACAGGGACTGCCGCAAGGCGGTGGCCCTGAACGAGGCCGCGAACACCCGCTACGCGGTCTATGAGTACAGGGGCGTGAGTCGCAGCCGCTGGTATCTAATCGCCCCGCTGCGGAATGGCGGTGAGTTCAAGGTCGGCGACCTTGTGCGGGTGAACATCGAAAACTGTTCGCTTGCGCCCGTGCGCAGATGACATCCATCGACCGAAGCCGTCGCAGTTCACGTCAACAGTTCCAGCAGATAGAGCGCCACGAAGCCGGCAAAGAACGACGCTGTGATCAGCGGCGTCTCTTTGACCTCGTGCGCTTCGGTGAGCAGTTCCTCGACAACCAGATACATCAGCGCGGCAGCGCCAAACGACAGCACGATCTCCAGTGCCAGGCCGGTCAGGCTCGACAGCAAAGAACCACCCAGCAGGGCGCCAAGAACCACCAAGGCGCTCAGCCCTGCGACGGTAAGCAGGGTGCGTGCACGGCTGACCTTCGCCTGCATGAGGCTCGCGGCCACTGAGACACCAAGAAACAGCAGCTTGAGCGTCAGCGCGACGACCGTAAGCGCCCAGTCGAACCAACTTGACCGTCGAACTCGGCGACCTATCAAGGCTTAGTACGGTGATGTTCTACGAGACCGCAACCAAGTGCTCGTACAGGATGAATGAACCAATGGTCACAAGCAGCACGCCGCCCATGGCCTCGGCCCATCGGCCGGCCACGTTGCCCAGCATCCGTCCCACCACGACGCCGAGCGTGACCATCAAGAACGTCGCAAGCCCTATGGCGGCGGCGACCGGCAAGATGCTCACGTCAAGGAAGGCGAGTCCGACCCCGACCACCATGGCGTCGATGCTGGTAGCGAATCCGGTGATGGCCAGCAGCCAGAAGCCGTGGCGGCTCGGCTTTTCTTCAGCGGCTTCATCGGGCGCTTGAAGCGCCTTCCAGACCATGCGGATGCCGAGCACGCCCAACAACGTGAAGGCGATCCAGTGGTCCCAGGCTTTGACATAGTCGGCAGCGGCATAACCGAGTGTCCAGCCAATGAGCGGCGTGATCGCCTCGATGACGCCGAAGATGAGTCCAGTGCGCAACGCTTCGGACCAACGAGGTTTCTGGAGCGCCGTGCCTTTACCAACGGCGGCCGCGAAGGCATCGGTGGACATCGCCAGCGCGAGAGCCACAGTGGAAGCAAGATTCATGGAAGAGACGTTCTACGGCCGGGCGAGCGCAATGGCACGCCTCCGCTACCCGGCCTGCGTCGCGGTGACATGCACATGGTCTCGCCAACCGCGTTGCGGCTACCTGCGCCAGAACTCGCATAGTGCGAGCCCAGTGTGTTGACGCAGGCGCTTCCGGTGTTAACGCGGAAGCCGACTACTCCCCAAGGGAGCAAGAAGTATAGCGATATGGAAGCGACTCGACCGTCAGCGTCCAGCCGGCCTGGCTCGACCGCTTCAACCAGTCAGACCGAAGCCGGCCGCCACCGGGACCTGTTGCGTGGTCGATGGCCTTGCCCGCGACACCACCGTCAGCCACCAGCTGCCTCTCGACTTGGGAGTGTCCGTATTTCTGTGTGCGAGGCGTTTTACTGAATTGATTTCTTCAATGTCTCCAGGCCCCTGCCAGGCCGCCGGAGGCCCCCGGGTTGAGCCATGTACTCATGGTTCGACCCTTCCATCACGCGGCACCATGGGCGGCCCGCGTGAACCGGTCTTCGTACAGTATCGCGAACTGGTTCATCGCGGTCTTCCAGTCCTGCGCGGCGTTGCCCCAGTCGGCTGTGATGTTGCGCAGTGCCAGCCAGATCAGCTTGGACGCTGCGTCATCACTGGGGAAGTGCCCGCGGGTCTTGATGATCTTGCGCAGCCGCGCGTTGATGCTCTCGATGGCGTTGGTCGTGTAGACCACCTTGCGCACCGCCGGCGGGAACGCGAAGAACGGGATCACCTTGTCCCAGGCCCGGCGCCAGGACGCCACCACGGTGGGGAAGCGCTGGCCCCAGCTGCCTTGCTCGAAGGCGTCCAGCTCGGCCAACGCCGCCTCGGCGCTGGGGGCGGTGTAGATCGCCTAGAGCGCCCCGGCCAGTGCCCGGCGGTCCTTCCAGCTCGCGAAGTCCAGGCTGTTGCGGATCAGGTGCACGATGCAGGTCTGCAGCGTGGTGGCCGGGAACACTGCGCCCAGCGCCTCGGCCATGCCCTTCAGGCCATCGGTGACGGCGATCAGGATGTCGGCCACACCGCGGGTCTTCAGGTCGTTGAAAGCCTTCATCCAGAACTTGGCCCCCTCGGTGCCCTCGATCCACAGCCCCAGGATGTCGCGCGTGCCGTCGGGCAGGATGCCGAGCGCCAGGTAGATCGCCTTGTTGCGCACCACCGCGTCCTCGCGGATCTTGACCCGCAGGGCGTCGAAGAAGACCACCGGGTACATCGGCTCCAGTGGCCTGGCCTGCCAGGCGGTGA
>JAYVNL010000063.1:0-6239 GCA_043758495.1 Rhizobacter sp. | reverse complement strand
TGTGTCGGTGGGCCCGGCACGCGAGCGCCGGCTCGACCCGATGCGTGCCAGCCTCGGCAACGGCGCGCCGGGCGCGCTCTTCACCGTGCGCTTCGTCGCTCGCGCCGGCGAGGCCGAGGCCGCCGATCCGGCCGAAGCGGCGGGCGGCACGCCGGCCGCGCTCAACTCTGCACCAGCCGCCGGTTCTTCGCGATCGACATCAGGATACCGAGCCCCAAGCCGAGCGTGACCATCGCGGTGCCGCCGTAACTGATGAAGGGAAGCGGCACACCCACCACCGGCAGGATGCCGCTCACCATGCCCATGTTGACGAAGGCGTAGGTGAAAAAGCTCAGCGTGATGGCGCCGGCGAGCAGGCGTGTAAACACGCTCGGCGCCTCGGCGGCGATCATCAGGCCACGAAAGATCAGGACCACGAAGCCGAGCACCAGCGCGCCGCAGCCGACGAGGCCGAACTCTTCCGAGAAGGCGGCGAAGATGAAGTCGGTGGTGCGCTCGGGAATGAACTCGAGATGCGTTTGCGTGCCCTTCATGAAGCCCTTGCCGGTGGTGCCGCCGGAGCCGATGGCGATCTCGCCCTGGATGATGTGGAAGCCCTTGCCGAGCGGGTCGGTGGTCGGGTCGAGCAGCGTGCAGACGCGGTTCTTTTGGTAGTCGCGCAGCATCGGCCACTTGACGTCGGGCTGGCAGATCTTCTCTTCCGACACCACCACGGCGGTGATCGCGGCGGCGCCGAGCAGCAGCACTGGCAGGATCAGCTTCCAGGACAGGCCGGCGAAGAAGATCACGTAGAGCCCCGACGAGAGCACGAGGATGGCCGTGCCGAGGTCGGGCTGCTTGACGACGAAGGCCACGGGCACGAGCAGCAGCAGACCGGCGATCACGAAGTCGAGCACGCGCAACTGGCCTTCGCGGCGCTGGAACCACCAGGCGAGCATCAGCGGCATGGCGATCTTCATGATCTCGCTCGGCTGGATCACCACGCCCACGTTGAGCCAGCGCGTCGCGCCCTTCTTCGTGACGCCCAGTCCCGGCAGCGCCGTCATGAGCAGCAGCACGAGGCCGACGGCATAAAGAGGGATGGCGAGCTTTTGCAGTTGCTGCGGCGGCACCTGCGCCACGAGGAACAGCACGATCCCCGCCAGCACCATGTTGCGGCCGTGGTCGACGAAGCGGGTGCCGTGGTCGAAGCCGGCGGAATACATCGTCACCAGGCCGGCTGCGGCGAGCAGGCCCACGACGATGACGAGCGGGATGTCGAAGCCGCTCCACACCGGCCTCACGCGGTGCCAGAGCGAGGGCTGCTCGAAGACCGCGTTCACGTCGGGCTCACGGCGTCGCCTTGGCCATGGTGGTGGCGCCGTCGACCATGCTGCCGGGGAGCGGCACGCTGGCGACCGGGCGCTGGATGCCGATCGGTACCGTCGACTGGCCGAGCTGCGTTGCGGCGATGTCGGCCACGCTCGGGTACAGGCCGTTCAGCACGAAGTCGAACACGCGGCGGGCGATCGGCGCGGCGGCCCCCGCACCGAAGCCGGCGTTCTCGACGATAACGGCGATGGCGATGCGCGGCGCCTCCAGCGGCGCGAAGGCGGTGTAGAGCGCGTGGTCGCGATGGCGCTCGTCGAGACGCGACGCGTTGTACTTCTCGCCGGCCTTGATCTCGATCACTTGCGCCGTGCCGGTCTTGCCGCCCGACCTGTACGGCGCCCCGACGAACACCCGCGCCGCCGTACCTTCCTGCGTCACGCCGTAGAGCGCGCTGTGGATGAAGGCGACGTGCTCCGGTTTGAGCGCGAGCGGCGGCTGCTCGGTGATCGCCAGCGGCTTGGCCTGGCGGGTCTCGTAGTTCTCGACCGCGCTCACCAGGTGCGGCGTGTAGCGGCGCCCACCCGCCGCCACCGCGGCCTCGGCCTGCGCCAGCTGCAGCATGGTGAAGGTGTTGTAGCCCTGGCCGATGCCGAGCGAGATGGTCTCGCCCGCGTACCACTTCTGCGCTTCCTTCTTTCTGTAGGCGGTGCGCTTCCACTCGGTCGAAGGCAGCACGCCCTTGACCTCGCCCTGCAGATCGATGCCGGTGATGCGGCCGAACCCGAGCGGCGACATGAAATCGTGGATCGCGTCGACGCCGAGGTCGGCGGCGAGCGTGTAGTAGTACGTGTCGCACGACTGCGTAATCGATTTGAACATGTCGACCGTTCCGTGCCCGCCTTCCTTGTCGTCGCGAAAGCGGTGGTTGCCGAAGTTGTAGTAGCCGGGGTCGTAGATGGTCTGCTGCGGCGTGCGCTTGCCGAGCGTGAGTGCGGCCAGCGCCATGAACGGCTTGAAGGTGGAGCCCGGCGGATACGTGCCGCGCAACGCCCGGTTGAGCAACGGCTTGTCGGGCGATTCGTTCAGCGCCTTCCAGTTCTCGACATCGATGCCGTCGACGAAGAGATTGGGATCGAAGTTGGGCTTGCTGACAAAGGCGAGGACCTCGCCGTTCCTCGGGTCGATGGCCACGAGCGCGCCGCGCCGGTCGCCGAACAGCTCCTCGACCATCGCCTGCAGCCGGATGTCGATCGACATCACGAGGGCATTGCCGGGCGCAGCCGGGCTGCTCTTGAGCCGCCGGACGGCGCGCCCGCCGGCGCTCATCTCCACCTCCTCGAAACCTGTCGTGCCGTGCAGCTCGGCTTCGTAGCTCTGCTCCACGCCGAGTTTGCCGATGTACTCGGTGCCGCGATAGTTGGCGAGGTCGTCTTCCGACCAGTCGTCTTCCATCTGCTTCTTCTCGGTCGGGTTGATGCGGCCGATGTAGCCGATCAGGTGGCTGCCGACTTCGCCGAGCGGGTAGCTGCGAAAGAGCCGCGCCTTGATCTCGACGCCGTCGAAGCGGAAGCGCTGGGCGGTGAAGCGCGCCACCTCTTCGTCGGTCAGCTTGGTGCGGATCGGCAGCGACTCGGCGCTGCGGCTTTCTTCGTAGAGCCGCTTGAAGCGCTTGCGGTCGCGCGGCTGGATCTCGACGATCTGCGCCAGCTCGTCGATGGTGGCTTCGAGGTCGGCCACCTTGGCCGGCGCGATCTCGAGCGTGTAGGCCGAGTAGTTGTTGGCCAGCACCACGCCGTTGCGGTCGAGGATCAGGCCGCGGTTCGGCGCGATCGGCACCACCGCGATGCGGTTGTTCTCGGCCTGCGTCTGCAGCTCGTCGTGCTTGACGATCTGCAGGAACGCGAGCCGCGCACCGAGCAGGCCGAACGCGAACAACACGAACAGCGCCGCCGCGATCACGCGCAGGCGAAAGCGCGAGAGCTCGTGCTCGGTGTTGCGCAGTTCCGTCATGGCCGAGGCTTCATCACAAGGGTCGATTCTGGTCGGGGTCGGGAGCTCTGCGTTGTGGCGCCAGGAGCAACCATGTCGCTACCGGCCAGAGCAACGCCTGAAACACCGGCGCGAGGATCAGCGACCAGCCGGGGAACATGCCGCCGGCGATCACCCGCACCAACATCGAGACCGCCTGCGCGCCGACGAACAGCGGCAGGATCTGCATCGCCTGCGAAGGCACCGTGAACCACAGCAGCCGGCGGTGGATGGTGACGGCGACAAAGCTCAGCAGCGTGTAGGCCAGTGCGTGCTGGCCGAGCACCGCGCCGCTGTGCACGTCCATCAGCAGGCCGAACACGAACGCCGCGCCGATGCCGACGCGGCGCGACTCGTGCACGTTCCAGAACACGAGCACCAGCGCCAGGAAATCCGGCATCGCCGGCGCACGGCCGAGCGGCAGCACGTTGAGCAGGAACGCGAAGATCAACGTGCCCCCCACGAAGATCGGATTGACCGGCATCAGTAGCTGGTTGGAGGCGCGCGGCATGATCATTTGCGGCCGCCCTTCTTCGCAGCGGCCTTGCTCGCGGCCGATTGCGGCTCAGAAGCCGCCGCTTGCGGCCGCGGCGGCATCTGCACGCCGGTGGGCTCGAGCACCAGCACATGGCGCACGCCGTCGGCCAGCGCCGCGGGCACTAGCAGAATGCGCGCGAAACCGGAGTCGGCTTTGCGGTCGATGGCGCTCACCTTCGCGACCTTGAGCCCGGGCGGATAGACGCCGTCGAAGCCCGAGGTGGTGACCACGTCGCCCACCTGCACGTCGGCGTTGCCGGCCATGAAGCGCATCTCGAGCAGACCCGGCCCGCGGCCGGCGCCGCCGAAGGCCGCGCTGCGCACGCCGGTGCGGCTGTTGAGCACGGGGATGGCCGCGTCGCGATCGGTCAGCAGCGTGACCTCGGCCGATTGCAGGAACACGCGCGTCACCTGGCCGAGCACGCCCTGCTCGTTGATGACGGGCGAGCCGGGCACGATGTTGTGGGTTAAGCCGCGGTCGACGATCACCTTGCGCGAATAGGGATCGGCCGCTTCGTAAAGCAGCTCGGCCGCCTGCGAACGCACCGCCAGCGTCGGCCGCAGCTCGAGCAGGGCACGCAGCCTTGCGTTTTCCTGCGCCAGCTGGTCGGTGCGCTGCGCCCGCTCCGAGAGGCGCGCCAACTCGCTCCTCGCGGCCCGCTCGGAAGACAGCGCCTGCGACAACCCGCCCATGTAGTCGCGCCCGTCCGCCAGTGCTTCCACGGGCACGAGCAGCGAACGTTGCAGCGGATAGAGCAGCGCGGCGACGCTGGCACGCAGCGGCTGCGTCACGTGGAAGCGCGCGTCGGCCAGCATCAGGAACAGCGAGAGCGCCGAGCAGAACGAGAGTTTGGTCAGCGCCGAGGCGCCTTGGCGAAAGAAGGGCGGCGGCGTGTGGTCGAGCGTGCCGAGCGCCATCGTGGTCTCGCTTCGTCAGGGCTTGACGAAAAGCATCAACTGGATTCGGAGGTGAAGATCGAACCCAGGCGCTCCATGCGCTCCAAGGCCATGCCACAACCGCGCACGACGCAGGTGAGCGGATCTTCGGCCACCAGCACCGGCAGGCCGGTTTCTTCGGCGAGCAAACGGTCGAGGTCGCGCAGCAACGCGCCGCCGCCGGTGAGCATCATGCCGCGCTCGGCGATGTCGGCACCGAGCTCGGGCGGCGTTTGCTCCAGCGCGTTCTTGACGCTGGAGACGATCTGGTTGAGCGGGTCGGTCAGCGCCTCGAGGATCTCGTTGCTCGAGATCGTGAACGAGCGCGGCACGCCTTCGCTGAGGTTGCGGCCTTTGACCTCGATCTCCTTCACCTCGGAGCCGGGAAAGGCCGAGCCGATGCTTTTCTTGATCAGCTCGGCGGTCGGGTCGCCGATCAGCATGCCGTAGTTGCGGCGGATGTAGTTGACGATCGCCTCGTCGAACTTGTCGCCGCCGACCCGAACCGAGCCTTTGTAGACCATGCCGCCGAGCGAGATCACGCCCACCTCGGTGGTGCCACCGCCGACGTCGACGACCATCGAGCCGCTGGCTTCGGAGACCGGCAGGCCGGCGCCGATCGCGGCGGCCATCGGCTCTTCGATGAGATAAACATCGCTGGCGCCGGCGTTGAGAGCCGACTCGCGGATGGCGCGCCTCTCGACCTGGGTCGAGCCACAGGGCACGCAAATGATGATGCGCGGGCTCGGCCTCAGGATGGATCGCGGATGGACCATCTTGATGAACTGCTTGAGCATCTGCTCCGTGACCGTGAAGTCGGCGATCACGCCGTCTTTCATGGGCCGGATGGCTTCGATGTTGCCCGGCACCTTGCCGAGCATCGCCTTGGCTTCGGTGCCGACCGCCTGGATGGTCTTCTTGCCGTTGGGGCCGCCTTCGTGGCGGATGGCGACAACCGACGGCTCGTCGAGCACGATGCCCTTGCCGCGCACGTAGATCAACGTGTTGGCGGTGCCGAGATCGATGGCCAGGTCCGTCGAAAAATAGCGACGAAAGGATCCGAACATGGTGGAGGCGATGGCGTCCCGCAGGGGCTTCGGGCAGCGACTGAAATCGGAAGACGCCGAGCCCTTCGCAGCGGCGACGAGGGCTGTGAATTAACCAAGGATAATAACCCATGCCTCTCGCGATTTCGATAGTCGCAGACCCGGTTCTTCCCTCTTCCCAGCTCCCGCGGCGCTGCCTTTTTTTGCGATGGCCCTGACCCCGATCGACGTACGCCGCATCGCCGAGCTCGCACGGCTCGACCTCGGCACGGCCGAAGAAGGTCGCATGCTGGTGCAGCTCAACGCCTTCTTCGCCATCGTCGAGCAGATGAGCGCGGTCGACACCAGCGGCGTCGAGCCGCTCTACACCCCGCTCGCCGC
>JAYVNL010000062.1:0-6239 GCA_043758495.1 Rhizobacter sp. | reverse complement strand
GCGGCGGCCGCGGCGCGTGGACGGCGGTGCGCAGCGCATGCCAGTCCGCTTCGAGCCCGCGCCGCTGCGCCGGCAGCCATCGTCGCGATCGACGGGCCGGCAGAAACGACAACAGCATGAAGCTGCCGAGATCGATCGCGACGACGAGCTCACCCGATTCGGAAACAGCCGGCGACACGAACGGCGTGAAGCTCCACTGGCCGCTCTCGCTTCGCAAGGTGCCCGGCTCGACCTTCCACAGCGACATCGCCATCGCGACGATGCCGGTCGCCGCAGCGACGACGACCACCAGCAGCGGCATCGGCACTGTGTCTCGCGAGGCCACCGCCCATGCCAGGGACGCCAGCCATGCCGCCGAAGCGAGCGTCGCGATGGCCGCGCGCCATACGCCGAAACGGCGCAACTCGACGGAGCAGGATAGGCGCTCGCGCGGACCGGCGCCGCCAGGCGCTGTCACACCCGCTTGAACACGAGCGTGCCGTTCGTGCCGCCGAACCCGAAGTTGTTCTTCATCGCGAACTCGATCTTCATCTCGCGCGCGGTGTTGGCGCAATAGTCGAGATCGCACTCCGGATCCTGGTTGAAGATGTTGATCGTCGGCGGCGAGATCTGTTCCTTGACGGCGAGCACGGTGAACACCGATTCGATGCCGCCAGCGCCGCCGAGCAGGTGGCCGGTCATCGACTTCGTGGAATTCACGACGAGCTTCTTCGCCGCATCGCCGAAGGCCAGCTTGACGGCGTTGGTCTCGTTGATGTCGCCGAGAGGCGTCGAGGTGCCGTGGGCGTTGAGGTACTGGACATCGCCAGCGTTCACGCCCGCCGAGCGCAGCGCCGCCGTCATCGAGCGCTTCGGCCCGTCGACGTTGGGGGCCGTCATGTGGAACGCGTCGGCGCCCATGCCGAAGCCGACGAGCTCGGCGTAGACCTTGGCGCCGCGGCGCTTCGCGTGCTCGTATTCCTCGAGCACCAGCACACCGGCGCCTTCGCCAAGGACGAAGCCGTCGCGATCCTTGTCCCAAGGGCGCGACGCGGTGACCGGATCGTCGTTGCGGGTCGACAGCGCCCGCGCCGCCGCGAAGCCTCCGATGCCGAGCGGTGACACGGTCGCTTCAGCGCCGCCGGCGATCATCACATCGGCATCGCCGTGCTCGATCATCCGGCCGGCCATGCCGATCGAATGCAGGCCGGTCGTGCATGCGGTGACGATCGCCAGGTTCGGACCCTGGAAGCCGAACATGATCGAGACGTGGCCCGAGATCATGTTGATGATCGAGGCCGGCACGAAGAAGGGCGTGATCCGGCGCGGGCCGCGCTTGTCGAGCTCGGCCTTGGTGTCTTCGATCAGCGGCAGGCCGCCGATGCCCGAGCCGACCAGGCAGCCGATGCGCTGCGCTTCCTCTTCGCCGAGCTCGCGGCCGGTGGGCAAACCAGCATCGCGGATCGCCTGGATCGACGCGGCCAGGCCGTAGTGGATGAACGTGTCCATGTGACGCGCATCCTTGGCCGGGAACCAGTCATCGACCCGGAATCCCTTGACCTCGCCGGCGAAACGGCAGGAAAAGGCCGAAGCATCGAACTTGGTGATGTCGGCGATCCCGGATCGCCCGGCCAGCACGTTCTGCCAGCCTTCGGCCACGCTGTTGCCGACCGGGCTGACGAGCCCGAGCCCGGTGACGACGACGCGGCGTGTCATCGCTGCCCTCTCGGCGACCTCAGGCCGCCTTCTGGTGCTTCGAGGCGTAATCGATCGCCAGCTGCACCGTGGTGATCTTCTCGGCTTCCTCGTCGGGGATCTCGATGCCGAACTCGTCTTCGAGCGCCATCACGAGTTCGACCGTGTCGAGCGAGTCGGCGCCCAGGTCTGCCACGAACGCCTTTTCGTTCGTCACGTCGGCCTCCGGAACGCCCAACTGCTCGGCGATGATCTTCTTGACTCGTGCTTCTATGTCGCTCATGACTCCTCCGGGAGTGTGAAAAAGTAGACGCCGATTCTACGGTGCGGCGCTCGCGGCTCCACCCGCGACGGCGCCGGTGAAATCGGCCGGTGACCCCGGCCGCTACGACATCAGCATGCCGCCGTTGACGTGCAGTTCGGTGCCCGTGATGTAGGCCGCTTCGGGCGACGCCAGGAAGGCGACCGCAGACGCGACTTCGGCCGCCTGGCCGAGCCGGCCGAGCGGAATCTGGGCCAGCAGCGCCGTACTCTGCGCCGCGGTCAGGCCCTGCGTCATGTCGGTCTCGATGAAGCCCGGAGCGACGCAGTTGACGGTGATGCCGCGACTGCCGACTTCACGCGCCAGCGAGCGCGTCATGCCGGCAACACCGGCCTTCGCGGCCGCATAGTTGGCCTGGCCCGGGTTGCCGCTCGCACCCACGACCGAGGTGATGTTGACGATGCGACCGTAGCGCTGCTTCATCATCGGCCGGATGGCCGCGCGGCAGGCGCGAAAGACGGCGGTGAGGTTGGTCGCGAGAACGGCGTGCCAGTCGTCGTCCTTCATGCGCATCGACAGCATGTCGCGGGTGATGCCGGCGTTGTTGACGAGCACGTGCAGGCCGCCGCTGCCGGCCACGGCGGCGTCGACGGCGGCGCCGAGCGCATCGCCGTCGGTGACGTCGAGGACGACGCCGCGGCAGCCTCCGAAGGCAGCGAGCGCTTCCTCGATGCCGGCGGCGCCGGCGGCAGTGGTCGCCGTGCCGACGACGCGAAAGCCCTTCTGCGCCAGCGCCAGCGCGATCGCGCGACCGATGCCGCGCGACGCGCCGGTAACGAGCGCGACCTGCTGCGAAGCAGCGACCGGATCGCTCATGGCGCTGCCAGCAGGGCGCGGGCGTCGTTCAGCGACGCCGGGTCGAAGACCGCTGCCGACACCGCGTCGGGAACGATCCGCTTGACCATGCCGGCGAGCACCTTGCCGGGCCCGCACTCGACGATGTGGCCGATGCCCCGTGCCCGGATCGCCTGGATGACCTCGGACCAGCGCACGGCGCCAAACGCCTGCCGGTAGAGCGCGTCGCGGATCGCCGACGGCTCGGTCTCGCTGCGCACGTCGACGTTGTCGATGACCGGAATGAAGGGCGCGTCGATCGCGACCGTGGTCAGCCGTTCGCGCAGCCGCTCGGCGGCCGGCCTCATCAGCGCTGAATGGAACGGCGCCGAGACGGCGAGCAGCAGCGTGCGCTTGGCGCCGGCCGCCTTCAGGATCTCGCAGGCCTGGTCGACGCCGGCCTTGGTGCCCGCGATCACCGTCTGCTTCGGGTCGTTGAAGTTGGCCGCCTGCACGACCTCGCCACTGGTCGCCGCTGCCTGCGCGCAGCCGGCGACCACGGCCGCCGCGTCCAGGCCGAGGATGGCGGCCATCGCGCCGGCGCCGACGGGCACCGCCTCCTGCATCGCCTGGGCCCGAAAGCGCACCAGCGGCAGCGCCTCGGCCAGGCTCAGCGAGCCGGCGACGACGAGCGCCGTGTACTCGCCGAGCGAATGGCCGGCGACGACGTCGGGGGCCGCGTGCGTCTCCGCCAGCCAGGCCCGATAGCAGGCGACCCCTGCCGTGAGCATCACCGGCTGGGTGTTGGTGGTGAGCTCGAGCTGCTCCTTCGGGCCTTCATGGATGAGGCGGCCGATGTCCTCGCCGAGCGCTGCCGAGGCTTCATCGAGCGTGGCCCGCACGGCCGGGTGGTCGCCCCAGCCGTCGAGCATGCCGACGGACTGCGAGCCCTGGCCGGGGAAGACAAAAGCGAACGGATGCATGGGACCTTAGGCAGCGAAGAGATCAGTAATCGAGCAGCGCCGCGCCCCAGGTGAAGCCGCCGCCGACGCCTTCGAGCATCACCGTGTCGCCTCGCCGGATCGTGCCGGCGCGGACGGCTTCGTCGAACGCCAATGGCACCGAGGCCGCCGACGTGTTGCCGTGGCGGTCGACGGTGGCGATCAGCTTCTCGGGCGCCAGCTTCAACTTTCTCGCCGTGCTTTGCATGATCCGGATGTTGGCCTGGTGCGGCACCAGCCAGTCGATGTCGGCCTCGGTGCGTTCGGCCTTGGCGAGCACCGAGCGGGCGACGCTCTCGAGCACGCCGACCGCGAGCTTGAACACCGCCGGCCCGTCCATCTTCAGCAGCGGATCGCCGAGGATGCGGCCGCCCGAGACATGGCCCGGCACGCAGAGGATGCCGACGTGGCGACCGTCGGCATGCAGCTCGGTGGCGAGGATGCCGGGTACGTCGCTGGCTTCGAGGACGACGGCGCCGGCACCGTCGCCGAACAGCACGCAGGTCGTGCGGTCGCTGAAGTCGAGGATGCGCGAGAACACTTCCGATCCGACGACCAGCGCCTTCTTCGCCGCCCCGGTCTTGATCATCGAGTCGGCGATCGCCAGCGCGTAGACGAAGCCGGAGCACACCGCCTGCACGTCGAACGCGGCCGAGCCGTGGACGCCGAGCTTGTGCTGGAGGATGCAGGCCGCCGACGGGAACACCATGTCGGGCGTGGAGGTGGCGACGATGATGAGGTCGATGTCGTGCGGGTCGCAATCGGCAGCGTCGAGGGCGCGTCGCGACGCTTCGAGCGCCAGATCGCTGCAGGCGACGTCGGGCGCCGCGAAGTGGCGAAAGCGGATGCCGGTACGCTCGACGATCCACGTGTCGGAGGTCTCGATGCCGTCTTTGGCCAGGCGCTCGGCGAGCTGCGCGTTGCTGACGCGATCGGGTGGCAGGTAGCTGCCGGTGCCGGCGATGCGCGAGGAGCGCGGCAGGGGCCTGGTCATGCCGAGTGGAAGGCAGCGAAGGTCGACGGGCCTTCTTCGCTGAAGCCGCTCGGCACGACCTCTTCGGCTGCCGGCATCGCCGCGAGCGTCGCAGTGATGCGGTGGCGGACGCGGTCGAGCAAACCATTGCGCGCCGACTCGTAAGCGCTATTGAGCGCCTGCTCGAAGGCGAACGCGTCGGCCGAACCGTGGCTCTTGAAGACCAGCCCGCGCAGGCCGAGCAACGCGGCACCGTTGTAGCGCCGATGGTCGACGCGGGCCTTGAAGCGGTTGAGCACCGGCAGCGCCGCCAGCGCCGCCAGTCGCGTCATGGCGTTGCGCTTGAATTCCTGTTTGATGAAGCTGGTGAGCATCGAGGCCAGGCCCTCGGCCGTCTTCAGCATCACGTTGCCGACGAAGCCGTCGCAGACGACGATGTCGGTGGTGCCCTTGAAGATGTCGGTGGCCTCGACGTTGCCGTGGAAGTTGACCAGGCCGGCAACCGCGGCGGCGCGCAGCAGCTCGCCGGCTTGCTTCACCGCGTCGCCGCCCTTGATCTCTTCTTCGCCGATGTTGAGAAGGCCGACGGTCGGCTCGTCTTTTCCCGAGACCGCCGCGACCAGCGCACTGCCCATGATCGCGAACTGCAGCAGGTGCACTGCCGTGCAATCGACATTGGCGCCGAGGTCGAGTACGGTGGTGTAGCCGTCGCGTTCGTTCGGCATCACGCTGGCGATGGCCGGGCGATCGATGCCTTCGATCGTCTTCAGCACGTAGCGCGAGACCGCCATCAGTGCGCCGGTATTGCCCGCCGAGACACAGGCCTGCGCGACTGAGGGCCGATCGTCGTGCGGCTTGACCTGGCTGACGGCGACGCGCAGCGACGAGTCCTTCTTGCGGCGAAGCGCGGTCTCGACCGAATCCGTCATCTCGACGACTTCGCTGGCAACGACGCGCGAGCAGCGCGGCCAGCCGACAGCCGCGCTCAGCGCCTCGGCGCGGCCGACCAGAATCAGCTCGGCTTCGGGATGAGCAGCGAGGAAGGCACGGCAAGCCGGCAACGTGACCGAGGGGCCATGGTCGCCGCCCATGCAGTCAACGGCGATGCGGGTGATCGGGGCGGAAGGTGCCGCCATGGGCGAGGGCCTCGGGACGCGCTCGAAGGACACTCGGGAAATCGGCGTTGGCGGCGAGGCGTCAGCAGCGACGGCCTCGGCGCGTCACTCCGTTCAGGCGTCGGCCTTGGTCTTCAACACCTTCTTGCCGCGGTAAAAACCGGTCGGGCTGATGTGGTGGCGCATGTGCGTCTCGCCGGTCGTCGACTCGATGGCCGTGCTCGGCTGAAGGAGCGCGTAGTGGGCGCGATGCATGCCGCGCTTCGAGGGCGACTTCTTGTTCTGTTGAACGGCCATGAGAGATCTCCAGAAGCCCGCACCTGGAAACGTTCCGGGCGGGCGGCGCGACGATCGGCTGCTGAATCGACGGGTTGAGTGAA
>JAYVNL010000061.1:0-18261 GCA_043758495.1 Rhizobacter sp. | reverse complement strand
ATCGCATCGGCCGCTCGGTGCCGGTGCTCGTCGACCTCAAGCCCTCGGGCCGCCACTACATGGAGCACTTCCATTGGGCCGGCGGCGTGCCGCGGCTGATGCACGAGCTGGCCGGCGCGCTCGACCTCGATGCGCGCACGGTCGAGGGCTCGACCTTGCGCGAACGTCTGGCGACGGTCGACATCGACGAGCCGCAGGACGTGATCCGCAGCCGCGCCGACCCGGTCAGCGCCGAGGGCAGCATGGTCGTCGTGCGCGGCAACCTGGCGCCGCGCGGCGCCATCGTCAAGCAGTCGGCGGCGAGCCCGGCGCTCATGCAGCACACCGGCCGCGCCGTCGTCTTCGAGTCGGTGGAGGATATGGCACTGCGCATCGACGACCCGGCGCTCGACGTCGCTGCCGGCGACGTGCTCGTGCTCCGCAACGCCGGTCCGATCGGTGCGCCCGGCATGCCCGAGGCCGGCTACCTGCCGATCCCGAAGAAGCTGGCTCGGGAAGGCGTGAAGGACATGGTGCGCCTGTCCGACGCGCGCATGAGCGGCACCGCCTTCGGCACCATCGTTCTGCACATGGCGCCGGAAGCGGCCGCCGGCGGCCCGATCGGGCTCATCCGCAGCGGCGATGCCATCCGCCTCGACGTCGCCGGTCGCCGCCTCGATCTGCTCGTGGCCGATGCCGAGCTGGCCCGTCGCGCGCAGGAGCCGGCGCTGCCGGGCGCGGCACCCCGACCCGACCGTGGCTACGCAGCGCTCTTTCACCGCTGTGTGCTGCAGGCCGACGAGGGCTGCGACTTCGACTTCCTCGTGCCCGGCCACCCGGGTCGTGGTTCCGGACCTCAGGCGTCGTAGATCGTCTGCAGCGAGCGGAAGCCCTTGATCTCGATCGGGTTGCCCGACGGATCGGCGAAGAACATCGTCGACTGCTCGCCCGGGTCGCCGGCGAAGCGCACCGTCGGTGCGATCAGGAAGTCGACGGCGCCGCTGCGCAGCCTGTCGGCCAGCGCCTGCCAGTCGGTGAGCGCGAGGATCGCGCCGAAGTGCGGCATCGGCACGGCGTGTTCGCCGACCTGGCCGGTGGCGTGGGTCGCGAACGGCTCGCCCAGGTGCAGCGAGATCTGGTGGCCGAAGAAATCGAAGTCAACCCAGGTCGGCGCGCTGCGGCCCTCGCGGCAGCCGAGGACGCCGCCGTAGAAGGCGCGCGCCTCGCCGAGATCGCGGACGTTGAAGGCCAGGTGGAAGATGCCGGTCGCCATGGCCGGATGATGCCAGCGGGCCCCGGGGCGACGGGCCTGCGGTCGCGCGTCAGCGCGAGACAACTCGGCCGCGGCGGCGCGCCAATCGGCCGATCACCGCCAGCCCCGCGAGCATCAGCAACCAGGTTTCGGGTTCCGGCACTGGCGTGATGGCAGCGGAGTCGTAGCCGCCGAGGGAGGTCACCGCCAGACCTGCCGGCAACACGAAGCGGATCCGCGCGGTGTGCAAGAAGTCGAGGAAGCTGCCCTCGCCCACGTCGGTGCGCAGCGAGTAACTGAGCTGGAACGGCTGGTTGAGTGGAAGCGTCAGGTTTGCGAAGGTCATGAGGTGGACGTTGAACTGCTGGATGACCGGGACCTGATTGCCCGCCTGCAACACGCTGACGTCGTCGAACCGGCTACCCGTGATGCCGAGGGACCGGCCGTCGACGCTGTCGGGTCGCAGGAAGAGGTAGGAACCGACGGCGCCTCCAACGGTGTCGATGCCGCCGACGCCGTTGGCCTCGAAGATCACCGAAAACGTGAACAGGTCGGGCGATGGCGCACCGAGCCCGCGCAGCGTGAAGATGTCGACGCCCACGGCGTTGCTGCTAAGGCCGTTGTTGGTGCTGGGATTGCCGTCGCTCTGGCTTTGCGCGTAGGTGCGAACGAGGGCCTGTGACAGGTCGACGACGCCACGCACGCTGCCGAAGCTGCCGGTCCGGGCGTCGTCGAGGACCGGTCGCTCGTACTCGAACGTGCTGGCGGGGCCGGGAACGTCGACGCCGAAGATGATCGTCTGGGCATAGGGCGCGCAACCGCCGATGCCCGGCCGGCCGTCGCAGGGCAGCGGTCCGGACGGGTCGGCGGCGGCCATCGGCGCCAGGCAGCATGCGAAGGCAGCGAGCAAGGCGTGCAACGGGAGAAGGCGGGTTCGAGCGTTCATGGCGTGCTTCGGTGGATGCCGCTAGACGAGATAGTCGGCCAAGAACTTCTTTGTACATGCCGTGGCGTTATTCAAGCGTTATCCGAGCCCGGTGCTGCGCCGAGGCAGGCGCTAACATCAAGCCATGGCCGAGCCCACCCCCGCCGAGATCGAGCGATTCATCGCCAACGGCCTCGCCTGCGAGCACATCGAGGTCGCGGGCGACGGTCGCCATTTCTTCGCGACCATCGTCTCCGCCGAGTTCGAGGGCACGAACCGCGTCGCCCGACACCAGCGCGTCTACCGCGCCCTCGGCGACCGCATGCGCGAGCAGATCCACGCGCTGTCGATGAAGACCCTCACGCCCCTCGAGTACCAGAACCACCCGGCCTGACGCGGCCGGCCGCGTCGACCCTCCCCATGGACAGATTCCGCATCCGCGGCGGCCGCCGTCTTCACGGTGAGGTCGCCATTTCCGGCGCCAAGAACGCCGCCCTGCCCGAGATGTGCGCCGCCCTGCTCACGACCGAGCGCGTCCGGCTCCACAACGTGCCCGGCCTCAACGACGTGGCGACGATGGCGAAGCTGCTGCGCACGATGGGCGTGGCCATCGAGCGCGCTGAGCCGAGCAGCGGCGTCGAGTCGACGCTGACGCTGATCGCCGGCGACGTGCCGCAGCGCGTCGCCGAGTACGAGCTCGTGAAGACGATGCGCGCCTCGATCCTCGTGCTCGGGCCGCTGCTGGCGCGCTTCGGCGAGGCGCGGGTGTCGCTGCCCGGCGGCTGCGGCATCGGCACCCGGCCGGTCGACCAGCACATCAAGGGACTGCAGGCAATGGGCGCCGAGATCGTCGTCGAACACGGCTACATCGTCGCCCGCGCGGCGCGGTTGAAGGGCGCCCGCATCACGACCGACATGGTCACCGTGACCGGCACCGAGAACCTGCTGATGGCGGCAGCGCTGGCCGAAGGCGAGACGGTGCTCGAGAACGCCGCGCAGGAGCCTGAGATTCCCGACCTCGCCGAGATGCTGATCGCGATGGGCGCGCGCATCGAGGGCCACGGCACGAGCCGGATCCGGATCGAAGGCGTCGAGCGGCTGCACGGCGTTTCGCACGCCGTCGTGCCCGACCGCATCGAGGCCGGCACCTTCCTCTGCGCGGTGGCGGCGGCGGGCGGCGATGTCGTGATCCGCAACGCCCGCGGCGACCACCTCGAGGCGGTCGTCGACAAGCTGCGCGAGGCCGGTGTGCGCATCGACGCCGGCGACGGCTGGCTGCGCGTTCGCGCCGATGCGCGACCGAAAGCGGTCGGCTTTCGCACCAGCGAGTACCCCGCGTTCCCGACCGACATGCAGGCCCAGTTGATGGCCGTCGACTGCATCGCCGAAGGCGCTGCGACGATCACCGAGACGATCTTCGAGAACCGCTTCATGCACGTCAACGAGCTGCTGCGGCTCGGCGCCCGCATCGAGGTCGACGGCCGGGTCGCGCGCGTCCAAGGCATGGCGACGCTGTCGGGTGCGGCGGTGATGGCCACCGACCTGCGTGCCTCTGCCGGGCTCGTGATCGCGGCGCTGGTCGCCGAGGGCGAGACCGTGATCGAGCGCATCTACCACCTCGACCGTGGCTACGACCGCATGGAGGCCAAGCTGCGCGCGCTCGGCGCCGACATCGAGAGGGTGGCGGGCTCGTGATCACGCTCGCCCTGTCGAAAGGCCGCATCCTCGATGAGTCCTTGCCCCTGCTCGCCGCCGCCGGCATCACGCTGGCAGAGAACCCGGAGACGAGTCGCAAGCTCATCTTCGAGACTTCGCGTGACGACGTGCGCATCGTTCTTGTGCGCGCCAGCGACGTGCCGACCTACGTGCAGCACGGCGGCGCCGACCTCGGCATCGTCGGCCTCGATACCCTGCTCGAGCACGGCGGCGAGGGCCTGTACCGGCCGCTCGATCTCGGCATCGCGAAGTGCCGCATGAGCGTCGCGGCGCCGCTCGACTTCGACTACGCCGCCGCCGCCCGCCAGGGCTCGCGCATCCGCGTTGCCACCAAGTTCACGCGCATCGCCCGCGAGCATTTCGCCGACAAGGGGGTGCACGTCGACGTGATCAAGCTCTATGGCTCGATGGAGCTGGCGCCGCTCACCGGCTTGGCCGACGCCATCGTCGACCTCGTCGCCTCAGGCCACACGCTGCAGGCCAACGAGCTCACCGAGGTCGAGGTGATCATGCAGATCTCGGCGCGCCTGGTCGTCAACAAGGCGGCACTGAAGCTGAAGCGGGTGCCGATGCGGGCGCTCGTCGATGCCCTGGCGGCGGCCGTGGCGAAGGAGCCGTCGTGAGCGCGAACGAGGCGCTGGCCCTGCGCCTGCTCGACAGCGCCGACGCCGGCTTCGACGCCGAGCTCGGCAGTCTGCTTTCGTACTCCGCCGAGGCCGACGCAGCCATAGAGGCGACGGTGGAGGCCATCGTCGCCGACGTGCGCGAGCGCGGCGACGCTGCCGTGCTCGAATACACCGCCCGCTTCGACGGCCTCGAGTTCGATACCGTCGCCGAGCTCGAGATCGGCCGCCACGAACTGCAGGCGGCACTGGCGGCGTTGCCGCCTTCGCAACGCGTCGCGCTCGAAGCGGCCGCGGCCCGGATCCGCGACTTCCACGAGCGCCAGCTCGAGGCCTGCGGCCGCGGCTGGAGCTACCGCGACAGCGACGGTACGCTGCTCGGCCAAAAGGTCACGCCGCTCGAACGCGTCGGCATCTATGTGCCGGGCGGCAAGGCGGCCTACCCGTCGAGCGTTTTGATGAGTGCCATTCCGGCGAAAGTAGCGGGCGTCGGCGAGATCGTAATGGTTGCGCCGATGAAGGAGAAGAACCGGCTGGTGCTCGCGGCCGCGGCGGTGGCCGGCGTCGATCGCGTGTTCGCGATCGGCGGCGCCCAGGCGGTGGCGGCACTGGCCTACGGCACGGCGACGATCCCGGCGGTGCACAAGATCACCGGACCCGGGAATGCCTACGTGGCGAGTGCCAAGCGGCGCGTGTTCGGCACCGTCGGCATCGACATGATCGCCGGTCCGAGCGAGATCCTCGTGCTCGCCGACGGCACGACGCCGCCCGACTGGGTCGCGATGGATCTCTTCAGTCAGGCCGAGCACGACGAGCTGGCGCAAAGCATCCTGCTCTGCCCCGACGCGGCCTACATCGCGCGCGTCCGCGAAGCGATCGAGCGGCTGCTGCCGGCGATGCCGCGCCGCGCCGTGATCCGCGCATCGCTCGAAGGCCGCGGCGCGCTGATCCGCGTCGGCTCGATGGCGCAGGCGTGCGACATCGCGAATCGCATCGCGCCCGAGCACCTCGAAGTCAGCGCCGACGACCCGCATCGCTGGGAGCCGCTGCTCAAGCACGCTGGCGCGATCTTCCTCGGCGCCTACACGAGCGAGAGCCTCGGCGACTACTGCGCTGGTTCGAACCACGTGCTGCCCACGGCAGGCACCGCCCGCTTCTCGTCGCCGCTCGGCGTCTACGACTTCCAGAAGCGCAGCAGCATCATCGAAGTGAGCGAGCAGGGCGCGAAAGTGCTGGGGCCGATCGCGGTCGAGCTGGCCACCGGCGAAGGGTTGCAGGCGCATGCCGAAGCGGCACGACTGCGCTTCGAGAAATGACACGAACTTCGTGTTGCACGAGAAGACCAATGCAATCCGTGGATGAAAAACGTCACCGTGACGATGGAAGAAGCGGTCGCGGAGAAGGCGCGGATGGAAGCAGCCCGGCGCAACACGAGGGTGTCGCGACTCGTCGGCGACATGCTGGCCGAGAAAATGAAGCGAGACCGTACCCACGAAGGGGCCATGCGTGCGGCGCTGAAGTTCGCCGCGGTTCCTTTCGAGGGTCGCTTCCTGAAGCGGGGCGAGGTGGATGCCGAGCGCCTCGACCGTTTTCGTTGATACCAACGTTTTGCTCTGCGCGGTGGATCCGCGCGATGCAAAAAAAACGAAGCGGTGCAACGGCGTGGCTTGAACGGTGCTGGCGAGACCGCTGCGGCCGCCTCGGCACGCAAGTGCTGAACGAGCTCCATGTCAATTTGCGCCGGGTGGCTCCCGGCCTCGAACGCGAGGATGCGCGCGCCATCGTGCTGCGCTACCGGGCCTGGTCGCCTTGGCTGGTCGACGATGCGACGGTCGACATCGCGTGGACGCTCGAGGAACGCCTTGCGATCAGCGATTGGGATGCCCTTGTGGTTGCAGCGGCTCAGCAGCAAGGCTGCGATTTCCTGCTGACCGAAGACCTCCAGCACGACCGTTCCATCGATGGGCTGCGTGTCGTCAATCCGTTCCGGGCGGCAGCGAGCTTGCTCGACAGCACCCCATGACCATCATCGATAGTCGCTACGCCGGCGTCATCCGCCGGGACATCCTGTCGATGCACGCCTACGCGATCCAGGACAGCCGCGGCATGGTCAAGCTCGACGCGATGGAGAACCCGTTCCGCCTGCCCGACGCGATGCAGGAAGAACTCGGGCGCAGGCTCGGCCGCGTCGCGATCAATCGCTACCCGACGACGTGCGTCGGCGACGTGATCGCGGCGCTCTCGACCTACGTGCAGCTGCCGGTCGGCTGCAAGCTGATGCTCGGCAACGGTTCCGACGAGCTCATCTCGCTGCTCGCGATGGCCTGCGACCTGCCCGGCGCCACCGTGCTGGCGCCGCTGCCCGGCTTCGTGATGTACGAGATGTCGGCGAAGCTGCAGGGGCTCCGCTTCGTGGGCGTGCCTCTGACCGACACCTTCGAACTCGACGAGGCGGCGATGCTCGCCGCGATCGAAGCGCACCGGCCGGCCATCACCTGGCTCGCGTATCCCAACAACCCGACCGCGAACCTGTTCGACGAAGGCGCCATCGCGCGCATCGTCGAGGCCGTCGGCCGTCAGAGCGGACTGGTGGTGTTCGACGAGGCCTATCAGCCATTCTCGTCGCGGACCTGTATGGACCGGCTCGGCACGCAGGATCACGTGCTCGTGCTGCGCACGCTGAGCAAGTTCGGCCTCGCCGGCGTCCGCCTCGGCTACCTGGCCGGACCGGCGGCCCTCGTCGACGAGGTCGACAAGCTGCGGCCGCCCTACAACGTCAGCGCCCTCAACGCCGAGGCGACGCTGTTTGCCATCGAGCATGCCGACGAGTTCACGCGTCAGGCGGCGGTGTTGCGCAACGAGCGCGACCGCCTGCAGCGCGAGCTCGCAGCGATGCCCGGCGTAACGCCGTTTCCAAGCGAAGCCAACATGATCCTGGTGCGCGTGGCCGACGCGAAGGCAGCGTTCGCCGGCATGAAGCAGCGCGGCGTGCTGGTCAAGAACATCGAGGGCCTGCACCCGCTGCTTGCCAACTGCCTGCGCCTGACCGTCGGCACGCCGGAGGAAAATGCGCTCATGATCCATTCCTTGCGCGAAAGCCTGCGATGAACGCCCCGCTGCCTGCTTCCACCGCCCTCGTCGCACCGGCCCGCCGGGCCGACGTGCAACGCAACACCAAGGAGACGCAGATCCGCGTCGCCCTCGACCTCGATGGCACGGGCGTCGCGAAGCTCGCCACGGGCATCGGCTTCTTCGACCACATGCTCGATCAGATCGCGCGCCACGGCTTGATCGATCTCGAGATCGAGGCTCAGGGCGACCTCCACATCGACGGCCATCACACGGTGGAAGACGTCGGCATCACACTCGGCCAGGCGGTCGCGCAGGCGGTCGGCGACAAGCGCGGCCTGATGCGCTACGGCCACGCCTACGTGCCGCTCGACGAGGCGCTCTCGCGCGTCGTCATCGACTTCTCCGGCCGGCCGGGCCTGACGATGAATGTCGACTTCAAGGCCGGCATGATCGGCGGCTTCGATGCCCAGCTCGCCCACGAGTTCTTCCAAGGTTTCGCCAACCACGCGCTGGCCACCATCCACATCGACAACCTGCGCGGCGAGAACGCCCACCACCAGTGCGAGACCGTGTTCAAGGCGTTCGCGCGGGCGCTGCGTTCCGCGGTGACGGTCGATCCTCGACTCGGCGGCGCCGTGCCGTCCACCAAGGGCGTGTTGTAGGGCCGACGCTGTGAAGCGAACCGTCGCCGTCGTCGACTACGGCATGGGCAACCTGCGCTCGGTGGCGCAGGCGGTCGCTCACGTCGCCCGCGAGGAGTCGAAGTCGGGCGGCGAGTGGGAGGTCGTCGTCACCGGCCGGCCCGACATCGTCGTCGCTGCCGAGCGCGTCGTCCTGCCCGGGCAGGGTGCCATGGCCGACTGCATGCGCGAGCTGCGCGACACCGGTCTCGAGGCGGCGGTGCGGGAGGCGGCAACGACGAAGCCGCTCATGGGGGTATGCATCGGCATGCAGATGCTGCTGGACCGCAGCGAAGAAGGCCCGGATGATGGCGGCACGCCGGGCCTCGGCTTGATCGCCGGTGAGGTCAAGCGCTTTCGTCTCGACGGCCTCCTCCAGCCCGACGGCAGCCGCCACAAGGTGCCGCAGATCGGCTGGAACGAAGTACTGCAGGCGCGGCCGCACGCGCTCTGGGCCGGCATTCCCGATGCCAGCCACTTCTACTTCGTTCACAGCTACTTCGCGCGACCGTCGGAGGCGCGCCACAGCGTCGGCGTTACCGATTACGGCGGCCGCTTTACCTCGGCGCTGGCCGCGGGTAACATTTTCGCAACCCAGTTTCACCCTGAGAAGAGCGCTGCCCACGGCCTCGCGCTGTACCGGAACTTCCTCCGCTGGACGCCTTGACCTGGCCATGTTGCTGATTCCCGCGATCGACCTGAAAGACGGCCACTGCGTCCGCCTGCAGCAGGGCGACATGAACCGCTCCACCGTCTTCAGCGAAGACCCGGCCGCCATGGCGCGGCGCTGGGTCGATGCCGGCGCTCGCCGCCTGCACCTCGTCGATCTCAACGGCGCCTTCGCCGGCAAGCCGGTGAACGAAGCCGCGGTGAAGGCGATCCTGGCCGAGGTCGGCGGCGAAATCCCGGTGCAGCTCGGCGGCGGAATCCGCGACCTCGACACCATCGAGCGCTATCTCGACGACGGCCTCAGCTTCATCATCATCGGCACCGCGGCGGTCAAGAATCCCGGCTTCCTGCGCGATGCCTGCAGCGCCTTCGGCGGCCACATCATCGTGGGCCTCGACGCGAAAGACGGCAAGGTCGCCACCGACGGCTGGAGCAAGCTCACCGGCCACGAGGTGGCCGATCTGGCCAAGAAGTTCGAAGACTACGGCGTCGACGGCCTCATCTACACCGACATCGGCCGCGACGGCATGCTCAGCGGCATCAACATCGAAGCCACGGTGAAGCTGGCGAAGGTGCTGTCGATCCCGGTCATCGCTTCGGGCGGCTTGTCGTCGATGGTCGACATCGACCGCCTCTGTGCCGTCGAGGAGGTCGGCATCGTAGGCGTGATCTGCGGCCGCGCCATCTACAGCGGCGACCTCGATTTCGCCGCCGCGCAGGCGCGGGCCGACGAGCTCGCCGACGCCTGATCGCTGCCCGTTGCTCGCCAAGCGCGTCATTCCATGTCTCGACGTCACGGCAGGCCGCGTCGTCAAAGGCGTCAATTTCGTCGAGTTGCGAGACGCCGGTGATCCTGTCGAGATCGCCGCCCGCTACAACGAGCAGGGCGCCGACGAGCTGACCTTCCTCGACATCACGGCGACGAGCGACGGCCGCGATCTCATCCTCCACATCATCGAGGCGGTGGCATCGCAGGTTTTCATTCCGCTCACGGTCGGCGGCGGCGTCCGCAGCGTCGCCGACGTGCGCCGGCTGCTGAATGCCGGCGCCGACAAGGTCAGCTTCAACTCGGCGGCGATCGCTGAGCCGGAGCTGATCGGCGCTGCTGCGGCGAAGTACGGGTCGCAGTGCATCGTCGTCGCCATCGATGCGAAGCGGCGGCCTCGAAGCGACGGCGCCATGCCGGGCTGGGACGTCTACAGCCACGGCGGTCGCCGCAACACCGGGCTGGATGCCGTCGACTGGGCGTGTCGGATGGCCGTGCTCGGTGCCGGCGAGCTCCTGATCACCAGCATGGACCGCGACGGCACCCGGATCGGCTTCGACCTCGAGCTCACCCGCGCCGTCGCCGACGCTGTCGCCGTACCGGTGATCGCCTCGGGCGGCGTCGGCTCTCTCCAGCACCTGTCCGACGGCATCCGCATCGGCGGCGCCGACGCCGTGCTCGCGGCGAGCATCTTCCACTACGGCGAGTTCTCGGTGCGCGACGCCAAGGCGCTGCTCGCCCGCGACGGCATTCCGGTCCGGCCTTCGTGAAGGCGCCGGCCCACGAGGTCCGCATCATCGGCGGCGCCTGGAAGCGCAGCAAGCTGCCGGTGGCCGATCGACCGGGCCTGCGGCCGACGCCCGACCGCGTCCGCGAGACCCTCTTCAACTGGCTCGGCCAGACGCTCGCGGGCTGGCGCTGCCTCGATGCCTTCGCCGGCTCCGGCGTGCTCGGCTTCGAGGCGGCGTCGCGCGGTGCCACCGAGGTCGTGCTGCTGGAGCGCGACGGTGCCCTGGTCACCAGCCTCGCGGCCTCGAAAGCGCGGCTGCAGGGCGGCGCGATGCGCATCGAGCGCGCCGACGCCATGGCCTGGATGGCGCGAGCCCCGGAATCGTCTTTCGACCTCGTCTTCCTCGATCCGCCGTTCGACTCCGGGCTGCTCGACGGCGCGCTCGCAGCGGCGTCGCGAATCGTCTCGAAGGGCGGCTTCATCTACGCGGAGTCCGCGGCGCCGATCGTGGACATGCCGACCGCGATCGCTCTCCATCGGCATCGCTCAGCCCGAGCCGGTGCAGTCCACTACCAACTCTTTCGACGCCCGCCTCCGGACTTCGGCGACGGTGTCGAACCACTTGTCGGACGCCCCTGACAACAACGACGACCGACGGACGACAGAACTGGCGGAGCGGGCGACATACTCTTGTTGGATTATCCGAGGCCATGTTGATGAATGAGGAATCGCCTGATCCCAAGACTTGGCGCGAGCGCTGCGCCCGCCGGATCATCGAGCTCGACCCGCAGCTGAGCGAGACCGAGGCGCGCCAGGTCGCCGCAGAATTCCAGGACTTCGAGCGGACCGGCGTGATGGCGCCGGAGGCAGCTGCCGACTTCGTCGTCGGCGAGATGAAGCGGGCCGATTCGCCCAGGTTCGAGCGCAGAACGCGCAGCCGCTCGACCGGCACGTCGAGCTAACCCTGGGGCCTCGGTCGGATCTTTTCCCGGGCAGCGAATGGCTACACTGCCCGCGCCATCTGGCCGCGTGGAGAACAGCGTGACGTCCGTGACCCGACTGACAGCCATATATCCGGGAACCTTCGATCCGATGACGCTCGGTCACGAAGACCTGATGCGTCGCGCCAGCCGCCTCTTTGAACGGCTGATCGTCGCGGTCGCCGCCGGCCACCACAAGCGGACGATGTTCTCCATCGCCGAGCGGCTCGACATCGCCACCGAGCTTTCGGCCAAGTATCCGAATGTCGAGGTGATGGCTTTTCGCGGCCTGTTGCGAGACTTCGTCGTCGAGCAGGGCGGCAAGGTCGTGGTGCGCGGCCTGCGCGCCGTGAGCGACTTCGAATACGAATTCCAGATGGCGGGCATGAACCGCCATCTGATGCCCGACGTGGAGACGGTGTTCCTGACGCCGAGCGACCAGTTCCAGTTTGTCTCAGGTACCTTCGTGCGCGAGATTGCCAGTCTCCACGGTGATGTCTCCAAATTCGTGTCACCCTTGGTGCTCTCCCGGCTTCGCGAGCGCGTCAAGCGCGCTGACGCATAGACAGCACGCTGCGGAAACGAAACACACGTGGCCCTGTTCATCACCGACGAGTGCATCAACTGCGATGTCTGCGAGCCCGAGTGCCCCAACCAGGCGATCTCGATGGGCGACCGCATCTACGTGATCGATCCGAGAAAGTGCACCGAGTGCGTCGGCCATTTCGACGAACCGCAGTGCGTCGAGGTCTGCCCGGTCGACTGCATCCCGGTCGATCCGGCCAACGTCGAGAGCCGGGAGACGTTGTGGGCGCGCTACCGGCGGCTGCAGACCGAGGCGACTACTTCGCCTTGACCTTCGGCACGCGAGCGACGAAGTCGCGCTCGTCGACGACCCGGATCTTCGCCCTCGACCGCTTCTTGGGTTTCATGCTGGCCGACGCTGCCGCCGACGGCTGAATCGCCCGGGCCGGTCCCAACGACGACGCTGTCGCCGGTTTCAGGGCGGCTTCCCGCGCCCGACGGTCGCGCGCCATTTCGTCGGCGAGGCGATGCTCGCGATTGGCCGACTGGCGCGCCTCGGCCGCACGCCTGTCGGTGGTGCTGGGACCGGTGTCGACAGGCTTGCCGTCCACGCACGGCACGCGGCTGTATTCGTTGCCGCAACGGTAGACGGTTTGCGCCGCGGCACCCGTCGCTGCGAAAGCAATCGCCGCGAGGGCGAGAAAGCGAGCCGACGACGTCATGACGAGCCTCCCTGTGAATCTTCGAGCACCGGCCGCGGCGGCGCCGGAGGCTTCGGTTTCGGCGGCCGGGCATGGACCTTCATCGTCGCCCGCTCCATGTCGCCCGCAATGACGAGATCGAGCGCGGTCAGTGCCTGATCCATCGCCTTGCCGATCTCGTCGCGCTGTTCGGCCGGCGGCCGCCGCAGGACGTAGTCGATGACCTCGGCCTTGACGCCGGGGTGGCCGATGCCGAGGCGAAGGCGCCAGAAGTCGGCGCTGCCGAGCTGCGCCTGGATGTCCCTCAGGCCGTTGTGGCCGGCGTGCGAGCCGCCGAGCTTCATCTTCACCTGGCCCGGCAGCAGGTCGAGCTCGTCGTGGGCGACCAGGATTTCCCCCGGCTCGATCTTGAAGAAGCGGGCCAGCGCCGCCACCGACTTGCCCGACTCGTTCATGTAGGTCGTAGGCTCGAGCAGCCAGAGCGTCTGGCCGCCGGCGTTGGCCCGTGCCGCGTGGCCGAAGTAGCCGCGCTCCGGCGCCAGCCGCACGCCGAGCTTCGCCGCCACCTCGTCGACGAACCAGAAGCCGGCGTTGTGGCGGGTGGCGTCGTATGAGGGGCCGGGGTTGCCGAGGCCGACGATCAGGCGAATCACGCCGCGATTATCGAGCCGGCGCGATAGAGTCGAGTGCGATTCCAGACAGGCGACGATGGCGACCGAACCTCCGGCCCAGACCCCGAGTCCCGCCCGCAAGCGGGTGCGGTCGAAGGCGATCGACGGCCTCAACGCCTCGCGCATGCGGCCGAGCCGGGCAACCTACTTCATGATCTGCGTCGGCAACAAGAGCTGCTTGGCGTACCTCGCCCCGGCCGTCGGCAACAGCCACAAAGCCCTGCTGCGCGGCCTCATGGCCGACGACACCGGCCTCAAATACCACCGCGGCCAGTGCGTCTTCGAGGCGGGCTGCTACACCTTCGTCGGGCCGACGTTGTCGCTCGGGCTGCGCCGCAAGATCGAGCTCGGCCTCATCGAGCTCACGGGTCGCCGCTGGCGCACGAAGGTCCGGCGAGACGCCATCGACGAAGACGGCCAGCGCGGGTCGGCGGAGCTGCAGTCGAACGGGTGAGCCCATGAAAAAGGGCCGGCCGCGCCCTCGCGCGGTCGGCCCTTCGCCGCAAATAGAGGCTGGCGCTACTTCTTGTTCTGCTTCTCGGTCTTCTTGGCCTTGGTCTTCTCCGCCGGTGCGGCGGTGACGACCGGCGCAGTGGCCGCCGCTTCCTCGACCTCGGCAGCCTGAACGTTGGCCGACACGATCACCGGGTTCGGCTTGCCGTGGGTCACGACCTTGGTGCCGGCCGGCAGCTGGATATCGCTCACGTGCAGCGACTGGCCCTTGACGAGTCCCGACAGGTCGACCGTGATGAACTCTGGCAGCTGCGAGGCCAGGCACTGGATGTTGAGCTCGTTGACGATGTGGTTGACGACGCAGGCGTCGGTCTTGACCGCCACCGAGTTCTCTTCGCCCTCGTAGTGCAGCGGCACCTTCTTGGTGACCTTGGTCGTGGCATCGACGCGCTGGAAGTCGATGTGCAGCACGGTCGGCCGGAACGGGTGCATCTGGTAGTCGCGCAGCAGCACCTGTTCGGTCTTGCCGCCGAGCTCCATGTCGAGCAGCGAGGAGTGGAAAGCTTCCTTCTTCAGCGCGAAGAAGAGGGCGTTGTGATCGAGTTCGATCATCGCCGGCGTGCCGGCGCCGTAGACGATGCCGGGCACCTTTTGCGTGTTGCGCAGGCGGCGGCTCGCTCCGGTCCCCTGCAGCGTACGCTCGTAAGCTGTGAATTTCATGTTGACTCCCAATGATGAGGGCCCGCGACCAGGCTCCTCGTGAAAACGGGGCGATGCCCCGCGGCTAGAAATTGCTGTTCTGCTCGGCGAAGAGCGAGGTAACGGACTCGCCGTCGGAGATGCGCCGGATCGTTTCGGCGAAGAGGAAGGCGACCGACAGCTGGCGCACCTTGGCGCATTGCTTGCCGTCTTCGTGGAGCGGGATCGTGTCGGTGACGACGACCTCGTCGAGCTTCGACGCCTCGATGCGCTCGATCGCCGGCCCCGAGAAGACGGCGTGCGTGCAGTAGGCGTAGACCTTCTTTGCGCCGCGCTCTTTGAGCACCTCGGCCGCCTTCACGAGCGTGCCGGCGGTGTCAATCATGTCGTCCATGATCACGCAGTTGCGGCCTTCGATCTCGCCGATGACGTGCATCACCTCGGACACGTTGGCCGTCGGCCGGCGCTTGTCGATGATGGCGAGGTCGCAGCCGGCCTGCTTGGCCAGCGCTCGCGCCCGCACCACACCACCGACGTCGGGCGAGACGACGACGAGGTCGTCGTAGCGCTTGCTCTGCAGGTCGGACAGCAGCACCGGCGATGCGTAGATGTTGTCGACCGGGATGTTGAAGAAGCCCTGGATCTGGTCGGCGTGGAGGTCCATCGTGAGCAGCCGCTCGACGCCGACGGCCTCGAGCATGTTGGCAACGACCTTGGCGCTGATCGGTACCCGCGTCGAGCGCGGTCGGCGGTCCTGGCGGGCATAGCCGAAGTACGGCATCACCGCCGTCACGCGGCGGGCCGAGGCGCGCTTGAGCGCGTCGACCATGATGCAGAGCTCCATCAGGTTCTCGTTGGTCGGCGAGCATGTCGGCTGCACCACGAAGATGTCGCGCGCGCGCACGTTTTGCTCGATCTCGACGTCGACCTCGCCGTCCGAGAAGCGCGCGACCTTTGCCTTGCCGAGGTTGATGCTCAGGTGTGTCGCGATGTCCTGCGCGAGCGCAGCGTTGGCATTGCCGGTGAAAAGAACGGTGTTGAACAGCATCGGGCTTCGCTCGGCGGCCTCAGAGTATTTGGCAGGGGAAGAAGGATTCGAACCTTCGAATGTCGGAATCAAAATCCGATGCCTTAACCAACTTGGCGACTCCCCTACACCGGTCATCGGCTCGCGCCGCCGACCTCAAACCTGCTTCGCCTCGGCCCAACCGCCAAGCGGGTGGTGCTCTAGCGAGCGGCACATCCGAAACGACCAGCCCGGCGGCCAGTCGCTGGACAGGGCGGCCGAGGGCACCGCTCCTTCTCCTGCAGAGCCGGCATCGGCGAACACTGCACTGCCCGAACCAGTCATCCGGCTGTTGCCGAACGCCTCGCAGAGCCTGGTGGTCGCCATGCCGATTTCGGGGCACAGACTCTCGGCGGCCGACTGCAGGTCGTTGCCGCAGTCGTCGCCGATGTGCCCGTGCCCGGAGCTCTCGGAAAAGCCCGCGATTCTAGCAGCCTCGACACGGCCGGCGACCTCCGGCTGGGCGAAGACATCGCGGGTGGCGAGGCCCGCCGCGGGCTTGACGACAGCGAACCAGCGCGACGACATCGCCACGGGCGTCACATGCTCACCGATGCCACCGACGCGCGCATTCGTGCCGGCAAGAAAGAACGGCACGTCGGCACCGAGCGCCAGGCCGATCGGCTGCAGCCGCGCCAGCGGCCAGCCGAGACCCCAGAGGCGGTTCAGCGCGAGCAGCGTCGAGGCCGCATCGGAGCTGCCGCCGCCGAGGCCGGCGCCCCAGGGCACTCGCTTCTCGATCGTGATGTCGGCGCCGTGCGGGCTGGCCGACGCCTTCTGCAAGGCGTGGGCGGCGCGCACGCAGAGGTCGTCGGCCGGCAGCGACGCGGCGCTGTCGTGGCGGGCGATGCGGCCGTCGCCGCGGCGCTCGAAGTGCAGCGTATCGGCCCAGTCGATCAGCACCATCACCGAATCGAGCAGGTGGTAGCCGTCGTCGCGCCGGCCGACCACGCGCAGGGAGAGATTCAGCTTCGCCGGCGCGGCGACGTCGTAGATCGCGGCGATCGCCATGCCGCTACGACGCCGCCTCGAGCTGGATCCGCACCACGACCGCCGGCTCCGGCCGAGGCCGCGACGCGACGACGCTGCCGCCCGCGAAGCGTGTCAGGTCGACGCGCCAGCCGAGCTGCTCGAAGCCGGCCGACGTCGGCTCGCTCGATGGCGCGCCGGGCCACGGCCGGCCGCGCAGCCAGTCGAACCAGGCCTCGACCGGCACGCTTTCGCCGAGCACCTCGCGAGTCAGCTCCTCGAGGCCGGCGAATTGGCGCCGACCCTGCGGTGTCACGAGGCTGACCTGGCCGCTGCCCCAGCGCGCCTGCGCCAGCGTACTGCCGAGCGGCGTCGACAGGGCGAGGCTGCCGGCGCCGGGGCGGCCACGGAGATCGAAGGCAGCGGAAAAGGCACGGGCAGCGTCGCTGCCGCTCGGCTCGATGCGGATGGCGAGACGACCCGAGAAGGTGTCGTCGGCGCTCGTCGGTGGCAGTGGCGCGAAGCTGGCGCACGCCGACAGCAGGAGGGCGGCCACGACGGCGAGCAGCGAGGCGCCGAGCCGTCGCCGCGGCGCGACGGCGACGAGCGTCACAAGTCGACGCGCAGCCGCGCCAGCGTCTCCCGCAACACGTCGTTGGCCGAGTCGCGCGACCGGCCTTCGCGAAAGACGCGGCGCGCTTCCTCGGGTTGGCCGGCGCTCCACAGCACCTCGCCGAGGTGGGCGGCGATCTCCGGATCGGGCCGCGCCTGGTAGGCGCCGCGCAGCAGTCGAATCGCTTCCGCGCGGTTGCCAAGCCGGTACTCGACCCAACCCAGGCTGTCGGTGATGAAGGGCTCGCCGGGGCTCAGCTCGAGCGCCTTCTGGATCAGGGTGCGCGCCTCTGGCAGGCGGATGCGACGCTCGGCGAACGAATAGCCGAGCGCGTTGTAAGCGTGGTGATGATCCGGCTTGAGCGCGATGACCTTGCGCAGCAGCCGCTCCATCTCGTCGACGCGGTCGAGCTTCTCGTCGACCATGGCCTGCTCGTAGAGAAGGTCGACGTCGTCCGGGAAGGCCTTGTTGGCCTGCGCCATCACCTTGCTCGCTTCAGAGTAGAGCTTGCGGTCGCGCAGCAGTTCGGTCTCGGCCAGCAGCTTGGCGCGGGCATCGGCAGGGCTCTGCTCGGGAACGCGGCGGATCAACTCGCGCGCCTCGGCGACCTTGCCCTGGCGGGCCAGCAACGACGCCCGCCGTGCCTGCACTTCGAGCGCGCGCTTCGGGTTGTCGATGCGGCCGAGCCAGCGCTCGGCGCCGGCGAAGTCCTGCTGCTGCTCGGCGGACTGCGCGAGCAGCAGCCAGGCCTGCGTCAGCGCCGCGCTCGAGTTCGACGGCGCGTCGTCCTCGTCGTCGCTGCTGTTGAGTGCCTCGGGCGCCGGTCCCTGACCGACGGTGACGGGTGCGCCGGCCTCGACCAGCCGCACATAGTTCTGGAGGGCGACGCTGGCTTCCTTCGGATGCCGCATCTCGAGCTCGAGCGCGCCGAGCGTCAGCCAGGGTGGCGCCAGGTCGGGCTGGCTCTTCGTGAGCACGGCGAGCTGGCCGGCGGCGTCGCCGAGGCGCTGTGCGGCGATCAAGGTGCGAACGAAGAGCAGGCGGACCGAGGCACTGTCCGGCTTGGCAGCGAGCTGGATCGTAACGATCGCCTCGGCCGCGAGCGTCGCCGGCAGCATGTCGAGCGCGAGCAGGGCAGGGCCTTCGGCGGTAGTGTCGGAGGCGCTGGCGCG
>JAYVNL010000060.1:0-6299 GCA_043758495.1 Rhizobacter sp. | reverse complement strand
GTCGGCCTGGGCCTTGAGTTCCTGCACCCCCATACAATCGGCGCCCACCCCTTCGGCCCAGGCCTCGAAGCCCTTCGCAGCCGCCGAGCGAATGCCGTTCAGGTTCAGCGAGACGAGGCGAAACACAAGCGTCTTCCGATGAACAGTGAAGCTCCCGACGACCCGGTTGCCCGAGAGTTCGTGCAGTTCGCGGTCGAGTCCGGCGTGCTGAGGTTCGGCGAATTCAAGACCAAGGCGGGGCGGCTTTCGCCGTACTTCTTCAACGCGGGCCTGTTCGACGACGGCGCGAAGCTGAAGCGCCTTGGCGAATTCTATGCGCGGCGTCTGGTTGCCTCGGGCCTCGAGTTCGACATGCTGTTTGGTCCCGCCTACAAGGGCATCACGCTGGCGGCTGCGGTCGCCATCGAGTTCGGCACCCGCGGGCGGGCCGTGCCCTTCGCCTACAACCGCAAGGAAGCAAAAGATCACGGAGAAGGCGGCCTCATCGTCGGTGCCCGATTGCGTGGCCGCGCTGTCATCGTCGATGATGTGATCACCGATGGCGCCTCGAAGCGCGAATCGGTGCAGTTGCTTCGCCGCGAAGGAGCCGAGCCGGTGGCGGTACTCATCGCGCTCGACCGAATGGAACGCGGCGGAGTCGGAGACAACCTTTCTGCGCACTCGGCCGTTGAAGACTTCGAACGCGACTTCGGCATGCCCGTCGTCGCGATCGCCACGCTTGCCGACCTGCTCCGCTACCTTCATTCCGATGCCGACCCGTCCCTCGCCACTCACACCGATGCGGTCACGCGCTATCGCGAGAAATATGGCGTTTGAGCGGGCTGGGCTGTGCCTGGCCACCGCGCTGGCGTGTCTCGTCTTCGGCGGCGAAGCGGCGGCCCAGGCCGGGGGGGCCAAGGCGTTCATCTATTCGTGCGAGCTGAACGGCAAGCGCATCACGCGCGACCGACAGATCGCCGAATGCGACCAGGTCCCGCAGCGCGTCATGAACTCAGACGGTTCGTTGCATCACATCATCCCGCCGACGCTCACCGAGACGCAGCGCCAGGAGCTCGAGGCGTGCGATCGGGAGGCCGAGGCGGATCGCGTCGGCCGCCGGGAAGCTTCGCGTCGCGACCGCGGCCTGATGCAGACCTTCCCGGACGAGACCACCCATCGCAAGAGCCGGGAGAAGTCGCTCGATGACAGCCGTACCTCGGTCAGGAAGTCAAAGGAGCGGATCGAGCTGCTGCTGAAGGAGAGAAAGCCGCTGCTCGAGGAGGCAGAGTTCTATGTCGGCAAGCCGCTGCCGCTGAAGCTGAGGCTGGCGCTCGACGCCAACGACGCCACCCTCAACGCCCAGCAGGCGCTGATCCAGGCCCAGGAAGCGGAAGTGAAGCGGATCAACGATCGCTACGACATCGAGCTGATCCGACTGAGGAAGTTCTGGACCGGCACCCCGCTCGGTTCGTTCTACCTGCCGCCGCCGCTGTCCGCCGGCTGCATCAAGGGCACAGGGCGCTAGCAGCGCGAATCGTCAGGCCAGTTTCGCGCGCAGCAGCGCGCCGACGGCGGTCGGGTCGGCCTTGCCCTTGCTCGCCTTCATCGCCTGGCCGACGAGGGCGTTGAACGCCCTGTCCTTGCCGGCGCGGAACTCTTCCACGGACTTCGGATTGGCGGCGATCACTTCGACCACGATGCGCTCGAGCTCGCCGGCGTCGCGCATCTGCCGCAGGCCCTTGGCCTCGATCAAGGCATCGACGTCGCTGCCTTCGCCCTGCCAGAGCGCGTCGAAGACCTGGCGCGCGGCGGCGTTCGAGATCGTCTGGTCGGCGACGCGGCTGACCAGCGCCGCCAGCGCTTCGGCAGGCACCGGGTTGGCCTCGGTCGCCGCCGCGTTCAGGCGCCGCGAGATCTCGCCCATGATCCAGTTGGCGACCAGCTTGGGCTGGCCGCTGGCGCGCGCCGCCGTCTCGAAATAGGCCGCGGTCGCCTTCGTCGCGGTGACGCCGCGGGCGTCGTAGGCACCGAGCCCGAACTCGGCCTGAAAGCGCGCCGCCATCTCGCGCGGCAGCTCCGGCATGGTGGTGCGGATTCGCTCGATCCACTCTGCAGAGATCGCCAGCGGCGGCAGGTCGGGGTCGGGGAAATAGCGGTAGTCGTGGGCGTCTTCCTTGGAACGCATCGCCCGCGTCTCGCCGTGCTCGGGGTCGAAGAGGACCGTCGCCTGCTGCACCGTGCCGCCGTCTTCGATGAGGTCGATCTGCCACTGCACCTCGTAGTCGATCGCCTGCTGCATGAAGCGAAAGCTGTTCAGGTTCTTGATCTCGCGGCGGGTGCCGAAGGGCGCACCCGGCCGCCGCACCGAGACGTTGGCGTCGCAGCGAAAGCTGCCTTCCTGCATGTTGCCGTCGCAGATGCCGAGCCAGACCACGAGCGTGTGCAGCGCCTTCGCGTACTCGACGGCCTCGGCGCTCGAGCGCATGTCGGGCTCGGTGACGATCTCGAGCAGCGGCGTGCCGGCGCGGTTGAGGTCGATGCCGGACCAGGCGCCGTGGAAGTCGAGCGGCGCGCCGCCGGGCGCATCGGCGTCGCTGTCTTCGCGGTGAACGCCGTGGATCGACTTGCCGGCGTCTTCCTCGAGGTGGGCGCGCGTCAGCTCGACGCGGTGGGCGACCTCGCCGACGAAGAAGTCGACGCTGCCGCCTTGCACCACCGGCGTCTCGTACTGGCTGATCTGGTAGCCCTTCGGCAGGTCGGGATAGAAGTAGTTCTTGCGCGCGAAGATCGAGACCGGCGCGATCTTGGCGCCGACGGCGAGGCCGAAGCGGATCGCGCGCTCGACGGCGCCGCGGTTGGCGACCGGCAGCGTGCCCGGCAGCGCCAGGTCGACGGCCGAGGCCTGCGTGTTGGGCGCGGCGCCGAACGCCACCGAGGAGCCGCTGAAGATCTTCGAGCGGGTCGAGAGCTGGGTGTGCGTCTCGATGCCGATCACGACCTCGAAGCCGCGGATGAGCGGAGCTTTCATGGGCTGCGCATGTGCCAGTCCGTCGCCTGCTGGAACGCATGCGCCGCGTGCAGCAGCGTGCCCTCGGCGAAGTAGTTGCCGATCAACTGCAGACCTACCGGCATGTCGTTGGCGCCGAACCCCGCCGGCACGCTCATGCCCGGCAGCCCGGCCAGGCTGGCCGGCAGCGTGAAGATGTCGGCGAGGTAATTCGCGACCGGGTCGTCGCTGCGGTCGCCTAGCTTCCAGGCCACCGTGGGAGCGACCGGGCCGGCGATCACGTCGCAGTCGCGAAAGCAGGTCTGGAAGTCGTCGGCGATCATGCGGCGAAGCTTTTGCGCTTGCAGGTAGTAGGCGTCGTAGTAGCCGTGCGAGAGCACGTAGGTGCCGATCATGATCCGGCGCTTGACCTCGGCGCCGAAGCCTTCGCTGCGGCTTTGCTTGTACAAGCCCGCAAGGTCGGCGTAGTGCTCGGCGCGGTGGCCGTACCGCACGCCGTCGAAGCGCGACAGGTTCGACGACGCTTCGGCCGGTGCGATCAGGTAGTAGACCGGGATCGACAGCTCGGTGCGCGGCAGCCGCACGTCGACGAGGCGGGCGCCGAGTTGCTCGAGCTCGGCGAGCGCCGCCCGTAACGCGCCCTCGACGTCGGCAGCCAGTGCCTCGGGGAAGAACTCCTTCGGCAGGCCGATGCGCAAGCCGTGCAGCGGCCGTGCCGCCGTGGCGCCGTCGCGGGCGCGGCCAAGCATGGCGTGGAAGTCCTGCGGCGGTCGGTTGGCGCTGGTCGAGTCACGCTCGTCGAAGCCGCTCATGGCGGCGAGCAGGAAGGCGCAGTCTTCGGCGCTGCGCGCCAGCGGGCCGGCCTGGTCGAGGCTCGACGCGAACGCGATCATCCCGTAGCGCGAGCAGACACCGTAGGTCGGCTTGATGCCGGTGATGCCGCAAAAGCTGGCCGGCTGGCGGATCGAGCCGCCGGTGTCGGTGCCGGTCGCGGCCGGCATCAGGCGCGCTGCCACCGCCGCCGCCGAGCCGCCCGACGAGCCGCCGGGCACGCGCGATTCGTCCCAGGGATTGCGCGTCACGTGCCAGGCCGAGTTCTCGGTGCTCGAGCCCATCGCGAACTCGTCGCAGTTGAGCTTGCCGAGGGTCACCGTGCCGGCGCTGGCGAGGCGGGCGACGACGGTGGCGTCGAACGGGCTCCGGTAGCCGGCCAGCATGCGCGATCCGGCGGTGGTGGGCAGGGCGCGGGTGACGAAGACATCCTTGTGCGCGAGCGGGACGCCGACCAGCGGCCCGTTGTCGCCGCCGGCGCGACGCGCATCGGCGGCGCGGGCCTGGGCGAGAGCGGCGTCGGCGTCGAGCGCCAGCGTCGCCCCGAGATGCTCGTGGGCGGCGATGCGGGCCAGCAGGTGCGACGTGACCTCGGCGCTCGAGACCTCCTTCGCGGCCAAGGCCCGGCCCAGCCCGGCAACGCCGAGCGCATGAAGCTCCTTCGTCACTCGATCACCTTCGGCACCAGGTACAGCCCACCCTGCGTTGCCGGCGCACTCTGCTGGTTGGCGGCGCGCTCGTCGTGCTCGGTGACGACATCGTCGCGCAGCCGCAGGTGGGCGTCGGCCAGCGCGGCCAGCGGCGTGTACAGCGGCTCGATGCCGCTCGTGTCGACGGCGCTCATCTGCTCGACGATGGCGAAGAAGGCGTTGAGCTGCCCGAGCATGCGGCCTTCTTCGGCCGCGCCGAGGTCGAGCCGCGCCAGTTCGGCGATGCGGCGAACATCGGTGGGAGTCAGGGCCATCGCAGGTGGTCAGCGCGCGGCAACGGCCGCGGCAGGGCGTAAACGAGCCTCGGCAAGGTCGATTTCGCGGAGGGCATGGGTTATTATCAGCGGTTAATTCACAGCCCTCGTCGCCGCTGCGAAGGGCTCGGCGTCATCCGATTCCCAGTCGTCGCTCGAAGCCCGCGGGACGCCAACACATCCACCATGTTCGGATCCTTTCGTCGCTACTTTTCGACGGACCTGGCCATCGACCTCGGCACCGCCAACACGCTGATCTACGTGCGTGGCAAGGGCATCGTGCTCGACGAGCCCTCGGTCGTCGCCATCCGCCATGAAGGCGGCCCCAACGGCAAGAAGACCATTCAGGCGGTCGGCACCGAGGCCAAGGCGATGCTCGGCAAGGTGCCCGGCAACATCGAAGCCATCCGGCCCATGAAGGACGGCGTCATCGCCGACTTCACCGTCACCGAGCAGATGCTCAAGCAGTTCATCAAGATGGTCCATCCGCGGTCCATCCTGAGGCCGAGCCCGCGCATCATCATCTGCGTGCCCTGCGGTTCGACCCAGGTCGAGCGCCGCGCCATCCGCGAGTCGGCGCTGAACGCCGGCGCCAGCGACGTCTACCTCATCGAAGAGCCGATGGCGGCGGCGATCGGCGCCGGGTTGCCGGTTTCGGAGGCGAGCGGCTCGATGGTCGTCGACGTCGGCGGCGGCACCACCGAGGTCGGTGTGATCTCGCTCGGCGGCATGGTCTACAAGGGCAGCGTTCGGGTCGGCGGCGACAAGTTCGACGAAGCCATCGTCAACTACATCCGCCGCAACTACGGCATGCTGATCGGTGACCCGACCGCCGAGATGATCAAGAAGAACATCGGCTCGGCGTTCCCCGGCTCCGAGGTCAAGGAGATCGAGGTCAAGGGCCGCAACCTCAGCGAAGGCGTGCCGCGCTCGTTCACGATCTCCAGCAACGAGATCCTCGAGGCCCTCACCGATCCACTCAACCAGATCGTCTCGAGTGTGAAAAACGCGCTCGAGCAGACACCGCCCGAGCTCGGTGCCGACATCGCCGAGCGCGGCATGATGCTTACGGGCGGCGGCGCCCTGCTGCGCGACCTCGACCGCCTGCTCGCCGAAGAAACCGGCCTGCCGGTGCTCGTTGCGGAAGATCCGCTGACCTGCGTCGTGCGCGGTTGCGGCATGGCGCTCGAGCGCATGGAAAGGCTCGGTTCGATCTTCACCTCAGAGTCCAGCTGACCCGGCAAGCATGGCGCTCGGCACGCTCGATCACACGCCGCCGCCTTTCTTTCGCCAAGGCCCCTCGGCGCTGACGAAGCTGTCGTGCTGCTCGGCGCTGGCGTTGTTCCTGATGGTGGCCGATGCCCGATTTTCCTTAACCCAACCGCTGCGCGCCGGCGTCGCCGCGCTGCTCTATCCGCTTCAGCGCACGCTGCTCGTCCCCGTCGAGGCGTTGAGCGGCGGCCGCGACTACGTGGGCGGCCTGTCGCGGGCGATCACTGCCGAGCAGGCGGCGCGCAG
>JAYVNL010000059.1:0-6302 GCA_043758495.1 Rhizobacter sp. | reverse complement strand
GCGCACGCGCTTCGTCGGCGCTGCGGCCCTGCATCAATGCCTGCGACTGCGCCAGGCCGTTGGCGAGCAGCATGCGGTGCTGCGCGTCGAGGCGCCCGAGGTCGACGAGAAAGCGCAGCGCCGCGGCGTCGATCAGGTTGTTCGAAAGGTCGACGAAGAGCTCGGGGGCGTTGAACGACAGCGACTCGAAGCGACCGCCGTCGCGAGCGAATGCCTTGCGCAGGTCGAAGCCGCGGCCGTGCGGTCGCAGCGCGGCATCGGATTCGGCGGCGCCGAAGAACAGGTTGCATTCATGCGAGCATCGCGCCGCGGACCCGCACGGACTCTCTGCTTCGAGGAACGATCTTATGAGACAAGGACTCTCGCTTCTGCTCGGCTGCATCGCCGCCGCCGCCGCCTTCCAGGCCTCCGCGCAGGTACGTCTGTTCGAGCACGACGGCTACAGCGGGCGCTCCGTGAACGTCAGCCAGCCGGTGCGCGACCTGACGCAGCTCGGCTTCAACGACCGCGCTTCCTCGGTCGTCGTTCGCGGCGGCCGCTGGACGCTCTGCGATCACTCGCGCTTCGGCGGCCGCTGCGTGAACCTGCGGCCAGGACGCTACCCGTCACTGAGCGCGATGGGGCTGAACGACCGCGTCTCGTCGCTGCGACCGGCCGGCGGCCCGCGACGCTGATGCGACGCCAGGCGCCAGCGCGGTGCCGGCTCAGCCAGTGACGACGGCCCAGCCGTGATCGCCGAGGCCGAGGCTCGCAGCATCACCCGGTCGACGCACCTCGGCGTCGCCACCGATCGAGACGAAGACGGCGCCGATCGCGGTATCGAAGGTGTACTCGTGCACGCTGCCGAGGTAAGTCGCCTTGGCCACCACCGCCGGCAGCGCCGCCTCGCCCGGCCCGCGCACTTGCCACGCCTCGGATCGCACCGCGACCCGAACCGGCCCGGCCGCGGTGCCGGCATCACCGCGCAAGGTCAACGGCCCGAGCCGCACCGTGCCGGCAACGCCAGCGACGCCGTCGAACAGCGTCGCCTCGCCCATGAAGGCGGCCACGAAGGCACTGCACGGCCGCTCGTAGAGTTCCCGCGGCGTGCCGGCCTGGGCGATGCGGCCGTGGTCCATGACGATGATCTGGTCGCTCACCGCCATCGCCTCGGCCTGGTCGTGGGTCACGTAAGCGACGGTGAGGCCGAGCCGCTGCTGCAGGCCGCGAATCTCCTCGCGCATCGCGCGGCGCAGGCGGGCGTCGAGGTTCGAGAGCGGCTCGTCGAACAGCAGCACTGCGGGTTCGAGGACGAGCGCACGCGCCAGCGCTACGCGTTGCTGCTGGCCGCCGGACAGCTCGCTCGTCAGGCGGTGGTCGAGGCCGACGAGGCCGACCGATTCGAGCGCGGCCTGCGCACGCCGCTTCGTCTCGTCGCGGCCGGTGCCCGAGACCGCGAGGCCGTAGCCGACGTTGGCAAGCACGTCCATGTGCGGGAAGAGCGCGTAGCTCTGGAACACCATGCTCACGTCGCGCTCCGAGGCCTGCAGCCGGGTCACGTCGCGACCGGCGATGAAGATGTGCCCGGAGGTCGGTGGCTCGAGGCCGGCGATCATCCGCAGGGTCGTCGTCTTGCCGCAGCCGCTCGGGCCGAGGATCGTCGTGAGCGTGCCGCGAGGCACGTGAAAGCCGATGGCATCGACGGCGAGCGGTGCCCGCGCATCGCTGCCGTAGCGCTTGGAGACGGCTCTGAATTCAATGCCCGCGGTGTGGGCCTTCTCGTCCATGGATGCCTCTCGTGTCACGTCGCCGCCAGCACGACGGTGCGGCGACCGAGGGCGCGCTCGCCGACCAGCCGCTGGATCAGCGCCACCGCCAGCGACATCAGCACGATCAACACCGTGCAGTAGGCCAGCGCGACGCCGTAGTCGCCGTTGCCGACACGGCCGATGATGTAGGTCGTGGCGAGTTCGTTCTCGGCGGTCACGAGAAAGACCACTGCCGAGACCGTCGTCATCGAGCGCACGAAGCAGTACACGAGCGCCGCCGCCAGCGCCGGCCTGAGCAGCGGCAGGACGACGCGCCGCAGCGTCTGCGACGTGTGCGCGCGCAGCATGGTCGAGGCTTCGTCGAGCGAGCGGTCGATCTGCCGGAACGCAGCGCTGCCGGCACGCACGCCGACCGGCAGGTTCCTGAATACGAAGCAGACGACGATGACGAGACCGGTGCCGGTGAGCTCGAACGGCGGCACGTTGAAGGCCAGGATGTAGCTGACGCCGAGCACGGTGCCGGGGATCGCGAAGGCGAGCAACGCGCCGAACTCGAACAGGCCGCGGCCGCGGAATTCGGTGCGGGCGATGAGCCAGGCGATGAGCAGGCCGAGCCCGGCGCAGACCGGCGCCGCTGCGGCCGCCAGCTTGAGCGTCGTGAACAGCGAGTTCCATGCGGTGCCGGCGAACAGCCAGCCGCCGCCGACGTCGGTGTTGCCGCGCTGGATGTCGAAGGCGGTGATGAAGTGGCGCAGCGTCGGCGTGTAGTCGCGGCCCCAGGTCTGCACGAAGCCGCCGACGAAGGCGAACACGTAGACAACGACCGTGAACGCCAGCCACGGCAGCACGGCGGCAAGGCAGAGGCGCTGCAGGCCGGGCGGCAGCCGTGTCGGCAGGCCGCCGTCGCCCTTGCCGGTGAGCGTCGTGAAGTTGGCCTTGCCGAGCAGGCGCTGCTGGGCCCAGAACACGGCGAGCGCGAAGGCGCTGAGGATGAGCGCGAGCGACGCGGCGCGGCCCTGGTCGTACTGGGCGCCGACGATGGCGAAGAAGACGTCGGTCGAGAGCACCGAGAACTGGCCGCCGACGATGATCGGGTTGCCGAAGTCGGCGATGCTCTCGATGAAGCCCACCAGGAAAGCGTTGTAGAGGCCGGGCTTCAGAAGCGGCAGCGTCACCGTGAAGAAGGCTTTGCGGCGGTCGGCGCGCAAGGTCTGCGCAGCTTCCTCGAGCGACGGGCTGATACCGGCGACGACGCCGCGCACGATCATGAAAGCGATTGGCGTGAACGCGAACAGCTGCGCCAGCCAGACGCCGAAGAGGCCGTAGAACCAGCGCGTCGGCGTGATGCCGAAGGCGCTCTCGAGCAACTGGTTGACGATGCCGGCACGGCCGAACAGGAGGATGAGGCCGAGGCCGACGACGAAGGGCGGCGTGATGATCGGCAGCAGCGCCAGCAGGTTGAGCGGCTTTTTCAGGCGCGCGTCGCCGCGCTCGGCGACGAGGGCGATCAGGGTGCCGAGCAGCGTCGTGCCGGTGGCTGTGAGCAAGGCCAGGAAGAGCGTGTTCCAGGCGACGCCGCAGCGCACGCCGCCGGCCAGGCAGCCGAGGCCCCAGGTGCGCTCGTTGCCGATGCGCTCGGCGAGCGCCGCGAGCGAAGCGTGACCGGCTTCGTCGAGGAAGGCGCCGCTCAGCGCCTTCGCCACCGGCAGGGCGACGAAGAGCAGCAGCAAGGCGCTGCACAGGACCACCGCACACGCCGTGAAAAGGTCGCCGCGAAAGGCGCCGAGGCGGGCGCTGCCGGCGCCGAGCAGCATGAGCAAGGCGAGCAGGGTGAGCGCGCCGCCGAGGCCGATGCCGGGCTGATCGGCACCGATCGCGAAGCCGCTGCCGAGCAGGACGACGAGGGCGAGGCCGGCGCCGGCCGCGAGGCCGAGGCCCTGCCGACGTCGCGTCGTGGCGAGCAGACCGGCGAACGCGACGCCGAAGCCGATGGCTGCCGACAGCAGCCACGGTCGGCCGTGACGAATCGCCTGCAGCATGCCGGTGGCGTCGTCGCCAGCCGCCAGGTACCACGGCAGCAGGATGAACGCGGCAGTGCCGAACACCAGCCAGCCGGCGACGACGCGGCGGTCGCGATCGATCCCGACGTGGCGTGCCGCCGTCACCGCGGCAGCGAGTTCACGTCTTTCTCCCAGCGCGAGATCAGGCGTTTTCTTTCTGCGCTCGAACCGTACTTCGCATAGTCGTAGTCGATGAACCTGATCTTCTTGAAGTCGGGCACGCGCGGATCGACCGGTGTCGCCCTGTTCGACGGCAGCTGGAACTGCTTGGTCGCAGCACCGAACTGCTGCGCCTGCGGCGTCAGCGCCCACTCGTAGAACTTCTTCGCCGCGGCCATGTTGCGGGCGCCCTTGACGATGCTCATCGAGCCGATCTCGGCGCCGGTGCCTTCTGCGGGCGTCACCGTCTCGACCGGAAAGCCCTGCAGTTTTTCGCCCGGCCCATCGTGCACGAAGCTGATCGAGACTGCGGTCTCGCCGCGCGCCACTGCCTTGATCGGGCCGGTGCCGGAGCGCGTGTACTGGCCGATGTTTTTGTGCAGGCCCTTCATGTACTCGAAGGCCTTGTCCTCGCCCATCAGCTGCACGAGCGTGGCCACCATCGTGTAGGCGGTGCCGCTCGAGGCCGGGTTGGCGACCTGGATCTCGCCCTTGTATTCGGGCTTCAGAAGATCGGCCCAGCTCCTCGGCACGGCGAGCTTCTTCTTGGTGACGAGCTCGGTGTTGTAGCCGAAGCCGAGCGGGCCCGAGTAGATGCCGACGGTCCTGTAGCCCGACTGCCGGGCCTGCTGCTGCGCCCAGGCGTGGAGCTGCGGCAACGAGGCCGACTGGTACGCCACGGTGAGGTCGTTCTCGGCGGCCTGCAAGTGCGGATCGCCGGTGCCGCCGAACCAGACATCGGTCTTCGGATTGGCCTTCTCGGCGATGAGCTGGGCGAGCGCTTCGCCCGAGCCCTTCAGCGACATGTTGACCTTGATGCCGGTGCTCTTCGCGAACACCGTCTGGATCATGTTGCACCAGTCGGCCTGCACCGAGCAGATCACGTTGACCTGTTCCTGGGCGCGCACGGTGGTCGCGAGCGCCGCCGCCGCGAGCACAAAGGCCGCGCGCAGCACGGTCCGCCTGTTCTTCGTCATCGGGGTCTCCTCGGTGCAAGGCATCGTATCCTGCGCGTCATGTCCTTCGACCTCGTCTTCTTCGGCGGCACCGGCGACCTCACGTGGCGCAAGCTCATGCCGGCGCTGTTCCAGGCCTTTCGCCACGGCAAGCTGCCCGAAGGCGGCCGCATCCTCGCCGTCTCGCGCCAGGACCTCGACGACGACAGTTACCGCGACTGGCTGCGCGAGCGCTCGCACGACGTCGAAGGCGCGAAGCGGCCGAGCGAAGACGAATTCGCCCGCTTCGGCGCCCTCCTCCACTACCTCCGCCTCGACCTCTCGAAGGCCGACGACTACGGCCGCCTCAAGGACTGGCTCGCCGAGCGGCCGGCCGATGTCGTCGTCATGTACCTGGCGACCAGCCCCGACCTCTTCACGACGGTGTGCGCGCAGCTCGGCGCCGCCGGCCTGAACGGCGCCAACGTCCGCGTCGTCCTCGAGAAGCCGCTTGGCCACGACCTCGCCAGCGCGCTCGAGATCAACCGCGTCGTCCGCTCGGTGTTCCGCGAGGAGCAGGCGTTTCGCATCGACCACTACCTCGGCAAGCCCTCGGTGCAGAACCTGATGGCGCTGCGCTTCGGCAACGCCCTGTTCGAGCCGCTCTGGCGCCGCGAGTGCATCGCCAACGTGCAGATCACGATCGCCGAGTCGATCGGCGTCGGCACCCGCGGCGATTTCTACAGCCGCACCGGCGCCCTGCGCGACATGATCCAGAACCACGCGCTGCAGCTGCTGACGATGGTGGCGATGGAGCCACCGGCGCGCAACGACGCCGACGCCATCCGCGACGAGAAGCTGAAGGTGCTGCGCTCGCTGAAGCCGTTCACGGCCGAGAGCGTCGCGAAAGACGTGGTGCGCGGCCAGGACCGCGCCGGCAACGCCGAGGGCCAGCCCGCCAAGGGCTACCTGGAGGAAGACAAGGTGCCCGTCGGCAATCGCACCGAGACCTTCGTGGCGATGCGCACCGAAGTACAGAACTGGCGCTGGGCCGGCGTGCCGTTCTACCTGCGCACCGGCAAGCGCCTGGCCGATCGCGATGCCCAGATCGTCGTGACCTTCCGGCCGACGCCGCACAACATCTTCGCCGGCGTGAACCCGCCCAACAAGCTGGTCATCAAACTGCAGCCGGAAGACGGTCTCGAACTGCACCTGCTCGCCGCCAAGGGCTCGGCGCAGGGCGAGGCGCTGGCGCCGGTGTCGCTCGACCTCGACTTCGACAAGGCCTTCGCGGAGAACCGTGTCGGCGCCTACGAGCGGCTGCTCCTCGACGTCATCGCCGGTCGCCTCAACCTGTTCGTGCGCAGCGACGAGCAGGAGCAGGCGTGGAGCTGGGTCGA
>JAYVNL010000058.1:0-18369 GCA_043758495.1 Rhizobacter sp. | reverse complement strand
CTCGCGCGCGTAGTTCTCGTCGGGCAATGAGCCACTGGTCGGGTTGGCCTTCTGACTGGCGCGAAACGTGAGGTACATCCCCATCGCTGTATTGGTCGAGACCTGCTGCATCAGCGTGCGGTAGTTGCCGAATGCGTTGGCCTCGAGCAGGTCGAGATAGTTCGCCGCGGCAAACGCCTTCCAGCCGCCACCGGTGAGGCTGTCGATCGACGTCACCATGAGCTCGGAGAGCGCGAGCGTCACGCGCTGGCGCAAGGTGTCGGGCGACGACATGAGCTTTCGCCACGCCGCCGCGTCGAAGCCGGCCTCGCTGTTCTTGTTGGCCGCGGCGTCGAAGCCACCGGCGACAAGCGCTTCCCAGCGGCCGGTCGAGGGCGGCAGCGCGAACTGCTCGTCGATCCAGGCTGAATAGCCGATCGCCTGCACACGCGCGATCTGCGTCTTGTCGGCGCCCATGGACGCCTGCGCCAGGAAGCGAGAGGCCTCGACGGCCGTCGGCGACACGGTGGTCGGCGGCGGCGTGACGGTGCCCGTCGATGTATCGCCGCCGCCACCGCCGCAGGCGACGAGAGCGGCACTGGCGATCGCCGCAGTCGCCGCAGTGGCCGCAGTGGCCGCCGCCGGCGCTTGCGCCGCTTGCGTCGACGGGCTCGTTCTCTCGGCCGCTTCCGGCGTCCGCTCGATCTGTGTCACGTCCATGCGCCACCCCCTTGCATCGCAGTGTCGGCGCGGCGGGCGACAAACGCATGAACGGAAGTCACAGCATCGGTAAAGGCCGGTAAAGCACTTGCGACAAACTGCACGCGGCCATCAGGCGTGCAAGGGCGCGAAGCGGCGCGGAAGCAGGATCCGGAACGTGGTGCCTCGGCCCGGCGTCGATTCGAGCTCAATGCTGGCGTTCATGAGGTCGCAGAGGCGCTTGACGATCGTCAGGCCGAGACCCTCGCCCTGGGCCTGATGCATGGGTCGCGTGTCGACCGGCGCCGGCTCGGCCGGTCCGGGCCCCGCCCCCGAGGTGGCTCGGCCAAGCGCGCTGATCAACGGCGAGCCGGGGCCGGCGTGAAAGCCCGGACCGGAGTCTTCGATGGTCATCGTCCAGCGCTCGTCGGCGCCGGAGGACTCACCCCACGACACCGAGACGCCGCCCTTCTTTGTGTAGTTCAGGGCATTGAGCAACAGGTTCTGCGCCACCCTCCGGACCTTGACCGCGTCACCGTCGACAAGCAGTGGCTGCGTGCCCGAGGCCTCGATGTAAAGGCCCTTCTCCTCGGCCAGCGGGCGGAAGTCGCTGCACAACGTTTCGAGCAGCTCCGCCGCATCGAAGCGGGCAATGACGCGCTGCTCCCGGCCGGCCTGGATGCGAGCCAGGCTGGTGACATCGTCGAGCAGATGCCGCAGGGCGCCGACGTTGTTGCGGAGCAGGCCGAGAAAGCTCTGGCGCTTGTCGGCCGGCAGCACCTGAAAGTTCAGGCCCTCGGCGACGTTGGAGACGACGCCGAGGTTGCCGCGCAGGTCGTGCGCTGCCTGCTGCCAGAGCTCGGCACGGGCGCTTTCGAGGTCACGCAGGTCGCCGAGCGCGCGCTCGAGATCGCGCACGCTGCCTTCGGCCTCGACGCGCTTGAGCCGAAAGTACTGGTCGGCGCTTTCGCTGGTCGCTTCGCTGATCTGCTCGGCGAGCTTGAGCCGCGCTTCGGCGAGTTCGGGCAAATCGGGATGGCTGGCCGCGAACCGCTCGAGCTCGATCACGAGAACGCGGTGCATGCAGCCCCATTCGCGGGTGACTTCGTGCAGGTCGTAGCCCTGCTGCCAACGCTGCAGACCGTGCGCCTCGGCTTTCTCTTCTTCGGCCGCGTTGGCCGCCCGCGTCTGCGGCCCGGGCGCGGCGGCGAGGACCGCGGCGAAGGCATCGAGCCAGAGCGGCAGGTGATCCTCGAGCTGGCTGAGCGGCAAGGGATCGCCGGACGTCAGCCGCGGGTCGGCGTCAACAGCGGCACGCCAGTCGTCGAGCAGCGCCGGGATGCGGGCACGGAAATGGTCGGCGACCAACTGCCGACCCCTCACTGGATTCGAATCCACCACATCGCCCTCCCGCGCTTCGGCGGCATTTTGCCCAAATCCAGACCACCGAATGCGTGCCGGCTACCGGCTCCCAGTGGAACTTGCAGAAACGCGATTCGCCGGCGGCGGCGAGGCGGAAGGTGTGCACGCCGAAGCCCTGCATCGTCCGATAGCTGCGCCGGAAGGCGCGGTCGGACATGACCCACATCAGCATGTGGGCCGACTCCGGCATCAACGAAACGAAGTCCCGGCACGTGTCGTGAGCGCTGGCCGCCTGCGGCATGCCGTTGTGCGGCTCCGGCTTGACGGCGTGGACCGCTGTGCCCGATGACAGGCCCGTTCAAACGAAAAGGGCGCCCCGCGAGGCGCCCTTCAGGGAACAGGGGTGGCTTATCTGCCGTCTCTGTCCGAATCGCCGGGAACAGCACGCTTGACCGTGTCGCTGACTCGGTGCCAGGCATCGCGGGTCGCGACCTTCGCCTTGTCCCAGGTCAGTTCCGACTTGCCGCGGGCCTGGTCCCAGCCGCGCGAAAGATCAGCCTCGACGTCGTCGAACTTGCGGCCCGAATGGGCGCCATAGGAAGACACCCCATAGCCGTAGGCCGGACCGTAGTCGTCATAGCTCGAGCCCGGCGCGACGTAGTCACGCTTGCTGTAGTTGTCGCGCCAGTAGGCATCTTCCCGGGTCGGATCGATCGACTCGGCGACGCCCTTGCCGGCGAGGCCGCCGACGACGGCGCCGATCGCCGCGCCGATGACGGTGCCGACCGGGCCGACGACGGTGCCCGCAGCCGCGCCTGCGGCCATGCCGCCAGCGACGGCGCCGACACCCGTGCCGATCGGATGAGCGCCAGGCGTACCGGTCAGCGGATCCAGATTGGCGCTGGTTCCAGTGGCGTTGTTGTCGTTGTTCATGATGATTCCGTTTGAATCGCCGCCGATCAGGTGACGCGGCCCTTGCGGAAGAAGTTGACGATGGCCAACAGGATCAAGGCTCCGACGAACGAGACGGCCATGGCCGGCAGGCTGAAGTTGTCCTGGTTGATGGTGCCGACGCCGATCAACGGCGAGATCAGCCAGCCTCCAAGCAAGGCGCCAACGATGCCGACGACCACGTTGAGGATGATCCCCTGCTGGCCGTCGGTCTTCATGACCATGCTCGCAAGCCAGCCGATAACACCGCCGACGACGAGCCAGATGATGAAGTTCATGGTGAGTTCCTTTGCCTTATGGGCGACGAGTAAAGAAGTTTTGGGAGAGATTCGCCGAGATCTTCAGCGGAACGAAGGTTAGGAGCGCGATCGTGCCGATGCCATGCCGGCGCATCGCGCCCGGATGCACCACGGCGCCGCGCGGAGCGGTGGGAAAAAACCTACGCCGTGCCCGTGGCCTCAGGTGATCGGCGCCGGATTGAAAAGGACGAGCGTGTTGTGCAGGCCGAGCGCTTCGGCGCAGGTCGGCTTGCCGCCGGCGACGTCGAGCAGCATGCGGAACAACTCCCAGCCGACGCTCTCGATCGTTGCTTCGCCGCTGGCGATGGTGCCGGCGTCGATATCCATGAGGTCGTGCCAGCGCCGCGCCATGCCGGTCGTCGTCGCCACCTTCACGACAGGAACCTCGGCGAGGCCGTAGGGCGTGCCGCGGCCGGTAGTGAAGACATGCACGTTCATGCCTGCCGCCAGTTGCAGCGTGCCGCAGATGAAGTCGCTTGCCGGCGTCGCTGCGTAGACGAGCCCGCTCGTGAGGCCGCGGTCGCGCAGACGCTCGCCCGGGCCGAGCACGCCGACGATCGGGGAGCTGCCCGACTTCACGATCGAGCCCATCGCCTTTTCGACGATGTTGGCCAGGCCGCCCTTCTTGTTGCCCGGCGTCGTGTTGGCGCTGCGGTCGGCGCCGCCGCGGTCGAGGTAACGGTCGTACCAGGCCATCTCGCGGATCATGTCGGCGGCGACTTCTGGCGTCGACGCTCGCGCCGTGAGCTGGTCGATGCCGTCGCGGACTTCGGTGACCTCGGAGAACATCACGGTGGCGCCGGCGCGCACGAGCAGATCGGTGCAAAAGCCCACCGCCGGGTTGGCGGTGACGCCGGAGAACGCGTCGCTGCCGCCGCACTGCATGCCGACGACGAGCGCCGATGCCGGCACCGGCTCGCGCCGGCGTGCGTTCAAGCGCTCGAGGTGGACACGGGCCGAGGCCAGGATCGATTCGATCATCGACGCGAAGCCGACGTGGCCTTCGTCCTGCAGGCAGACGACGTCGAGCCCATGGCCGTCGAGCAGATCGCCGCGCTCGTCGCGGATCTCGAACGTGCCCGGCGGCAGCAGGCGTTCCGGCTGCAACTTTTCGCAGCCGAGGCTCACGACCAGGATTTCGCCGCCGAAGTTCGGGTTGCGGCTGATGTTGCGCAGCGTCCGGATCGGGATCGCGGCATCGGGCGCGTCGATGGCGACGCCGCAGCCGTAGCTGTGCTCGAGGCCGACGACATCGTCGACGTTCGGATAGCGCGGCAGCAGTTCCGCCTTGATGCGCTCGACCGCGTAGGCGACAACGCCGGCCACGCACTGCACAGTCGTCGTGATGGCGAGGATGTTGCGCGTGCCGACCGAGCCGTCGGCGTTGCGGTAGCCGAGAAAGCCGTAGCCGTCGAGCGACTCGGCCGGTGGCGGCCGCACGGTGGCGATCGGCAGCCCGTCGAGCGGCATTGCGGCGGGCATCGCGAGCAGCCGCTCGTGGACCCAGCGGCCGGCGGCGATGGCCTCTGCGGCGCGGCCGATGACGACGCCGTAGCGCACGACCGCCGCGCCTTCGCCGATATCGGCGAGCGCGACCTTGTGGCCTTGCGGTACCCGGTCCTTCAGCACCAGTCCCGACGCCAGCACGATGCCGGCCGCGAGACCGCCTTCGTTGGCGACGATGGCGACGTTGTCGCGCGGGTCCATCTGGATCGTGCGCGGCGGCAGCACCGGCCGCGCCGGCAGGTTCGCGTTTTCGGTAGTGGCGCCCGGGTCCGACATGCGCGAAAGTCTATGCCTGCCTTCGCGGCGCGCCGCCGATCCTGGAGACCCGATGACCCTGACCCGCCGCACGTTCACTGCCGTGGCCGCCGCTGCGGCCGCAGTCGCGCTCGCACCCGCCCGGGCCCAGGACAAATGGCCCTCGAAGCCGATCACCTACATCGTGCCGTTTCCGGCCGGCGGCACCACCGACATCCTCGCCCGCCTCATCGCCCAGAAGCTCGGGCCGGCGCTCGGCACCACGATCATTGTCGACAACAAGGGCGGCGCCGGCGGCAGCGTCGGCTCCGAGATGGCGTCGCGCGCCGCGCCCGACGGCTACACCCTGCTCGGTGGCACGATCAGCTCGCACGCCATCAACGTCAGCCTTTATCCGAAGATCGGCTACGACCCGGTGAAGAGCTTCGATCCGATCACCCTCATCGGCACCAACCCGACGGTTCTCGTCGTCAATCAGGCGAGCCCGTACAAGACGCTGGCCGACGTGATCGCCGCCGGCAAGGCGAACAAGCCGCTCAATGCGGCCTCGGCCGGCAGCGGCACCTCGCAGCACCTGTCGCTCGAACTGCTGAAGAGCAAGGCCGGGATCGACATCACGCACATTCCCTACAAGGGCTCGGGCCCGGCAATTCAGGACGTGATCGCCGGCCAGGTCGACATGATGTTCGACACCACCGTCGTCGCCGGTCCGCACATCGAGGGCGGCAAGCTGCGTGCGCTCGCCGTGACTTCGGCGAAGCGCCTGCCCAACCTGCCCAACGTGCCGACCGTCGCCGAGACGGTGCCTGGCTACGAGGTCATCTCTTGGCAGGCCATCTTCGCACCGGCCGGCACGCCGAAGGCCATCCTCGAGCGGCTGCATGTCGAAATCGCGAAGATCCTGCGCGACACCGACATGCAGGACCGGCTCGGCAAGCTCGGCATGCAGAGCGCCGACATGAGCGTCGATCAGATCTCGGCCTTCCAGAAGGCCGAGGTCGCGAAGTGGGCCGCGGTCATCAAGGCGGCGAACATCAAGCTCGAGTGAACCTCGTTGGGAGACGAACCATGCGATCCCGTCTTGCGATCCTGAGCGTGGCCCTGGCTTCCCTGGTGGCGGCGTGCGCCAGCGCACCGCCGGTGCTGGTGACGCCGGCCGGCCTGTTCCACGACGAGCTGTTCGCCGCGCCCGGCGAGCCAGTGACGACCGACGACGTCTTCACGGTCACCGACGCGATGCGCCGCTATCTCGACGTCGACATCGCCCATCAGCTACGCACCAAGGGCCTGCAAACCGGCCTCGTCGAAGCGCTCTATTCGCGAGACCAGCTTCAGCTCGAGTACGACACGACGCATACCAAGACCGCCGGCGACGCCTTCGCGGCACGCTCCGGCAACTGCCTTTCGCTGGTGATCATGACGGCGGCCTTCGCCAAGGAGCTGAAGGTGCCGTTCCGCTACGGCAGCGCCTTCCTCGAGGAGACCTGGAGCCGGAGCGGCGACCTGCTGTTCGCGAGCGGTCACGTCAACGTCACGCTCGGTCGCCGCCTGCTCGACGCCGGTACCAGCCGCGACCTGAACCCGCTGACGATCGACTTCCTGCCGCCGCAGGACATCCGCGGCCTGCGCCGCCGCGAGATCGGCGAAGCGACGGTGCTGGCGATGTACGCCAACAACCACGCCGCCGAAGCGCTGGTCCGCAGCCAGCTCGACACCGCCTATGCCTGGGCGCGCGAAGCGGTGCGCCACGACCCCGGTTTCGCCGCCGCCTGGAACAGCCTCGGCGTCGTCTATCTCCGCCACGGCAACGCGGCCGAAGCGGCGCAGGTGTTCGAGCACGTGCTCGCGTTCGATGCCGTCAACACCCGTTCGCTCGCCAACCTCGCCGAGGCCTTGCAGCGCCAAGGCCGCAGCGACGAGGCGCGGGCGGCGCGCGCGCGGCTGGTCGCGGTCGAGCCGGATCCGCCGTTCCACTTCTTCCAGCTCGGCATGGAAGCGATGCGGCGCAACGACTTCGTGGCTGCCCGCGACCTGTTCGCGCGCGAGGTCGAGCGCGCCGACTACCAGCACGAGTTCCACTACTGGCTCGGCGTGGCCGACTGGCGGCTCGGCAACGTCGACGCGGCGCGAAGGCAGCTGGCACTCGCCAAGGACAACAGCACCACGCGCAGTCTGCACGACCTCTACGCCGCCAAGCTCGCCTGGCTGCAGTCGCAGCGCCGCTGAGGCGGGCTGGCCGGCGCGGCGCCGGGGCGCTCAGGCCGCCAGCGCCTGGGGCCGCGTCACGTGCTGGCGACTGCTGCGCAGAAGCCAGCCGGCGCGCTCGATCCGAGGCTCGATGCCGAGCCGCTCCAGCAGCAGGTGGGCGCTCGCGGTGGCAGCGCTGACCACCGGCAGGCCGAGGGCCTGCTCGACATCGTCGAGGATGTCGAGCGACGGCATCTGCATGCAGGCGGAAAGCACCAGCGCATCAGCGCCGGCGAGGTCGATCTCGCCGGCGATGGCGAGCAGCTCCCCGGTGTCGAAGCGGCCGATGGCGACGTTGTCGACGAGGCCCTGCGAATGCGTCTGCACGACCGCGATGCCTCGGCTGGCGATCGCCGCAGCGATCTGCGCCGTCAACTCCTTGCGGCACGGCGCGACGAGCGCGATCCGCTCGGCGCCGAGCGAGTGCAGCGCCGCGACCAGTGCGGCCGCGCTCGACACGATCGCCGGCGGCGGCGTGGCGCCGCCCGCGGCGGCGCGATGCGCCGCCTCGACCAGGCGCGCCTCGATCGCCGGCGCATTCGATGCGGCACCGAACGGCGCAGAGACGAGGCAGGCGTACATCAGGGCGTCGACCTCGGCGTCGCAAAGCGAGGCGACAGCGCCGATGGCCAGCTCGTTCATCGCCGTCAGCGCCTCTGGCGTGACCTGGCGCAGCCGCAGCCGCGCCGAGTGGAAGGTGAAACGGTCGCTGGTCTTCAGCGACTGCCGCCGCAGCAGTTCGGGAATCTCGGTCTCCATGGTGGTGCCCGAGCTCGGAACGATCATGCCGATGCGCCATGCCGGCGCTGCGCTGCGAAAGGTCATGGACCACTCCTGTCGGGTGCCGGCGATCGGCCGGTGCGGGGCGCCACTCTAGGCGCGCGGCGGGGGCCGGGCCATCCCACCAAAGAACGAGCGCGCTGTCCTTTCCAGCTTGGTGCCGCGCGAAGCAGCCGCGACCCAGGCCTATGTCGACTTCATGAAGGAGCACGGCGTTCGCGTTGTCAACATGAGCTGGGGGCAATTCCAACGCAGACGCCACCTTCGACGAGCCGCTGCCGTCCGACATCGTGCTGCCCAACCTGATCGTCGTCGGCGCTGTCGACCTGGCCGGCGACGAAGCATCGTTCACGAGCTACGGCCCGACGGTGAAGGTGCACGCCAACGGCTATCAGGTCGAGAGCGTCATTCCCGGCGGCGAACGCGTCGCCGAGTCGGGCACGTCGATGGCATCGCCGCAGATCGCCAACCTGGCCGCCAAGTTGCTCGCCGTCAACCCGACTCTGACACCGCCCGAGCTGATCTCGATGATCGTGTCGACCGCCGACCGCTCGCCCGATGGCCGGCGCGTGCTGATGAATCCGAAAAAGGCGGCCGCCGCGGCGGAGGCGAAGAAGGTCGTTGGCGTCAACGACGCTTGACAGCGCCCGGACCGGGCTTGCGCAGAAGCGCATCGCGCGACAGCTTCATGGGCGGCCGCGCCAGTCGCACCTACAACCCCGCCTGCGTCACGAACTTCGGGTTCAGGTAGGGCTCGATCGCCTCGCTGCCGCCCTCGGAGCCGTAGCCGGAATCCTTGACGCCGCCAAACGGGACCTCGGGAATGCCGAGGCCGACGTGGTTGATCGACATCATCCCGGTCTCGACCTGCGCGGCGATCGCGTTGGCGGTCTTCGCCGAGCGCGTCCAGGCATAGGCGGCGAGGCCGAACGGCAGCCGGTTGGCTTCCTTCACGGCGTCGTCGAACGTTCCGAACGGGTTGATGATCGCAAGCGGCCCGAACGGCTCGACGTTCATCGCCTGGGCTTCGTTGGCGAGCTCGGTGACGACGGTGGCCTCGAAGAAGTTGCCTTCCTTGCCGATGCGGTGGCCGCCGGTGCGCACCGTGCCGCCGTGCTTGCCGGCATCTTCCACGGCAGCGTCCATCGCCGCGGTCCGGCGCGGGTTGGCGAGCGCGCCCATCTGGTTGCCCTTGTCGAGGCCATCGCCGATCTTGAGGGCATCGCTGGCGGCGACGAATTTGTCGACGAACTCCTTGTAGACGCCCTCCTGAACCAGGAAGCGCGTCGGCGAGATGCAGACCTGGCCGGCGTTCCTGAATTTGCTCGCCGCCATCGCCTTGGCGGCGACGGCGATGTCGGCGTCGTCGAACACGATCACGGGCGCGTGGCCGCCGAGCTCCATCGTCGCCCGCTTCATGTGCAGGCCAGCCATCGCCGCCAGCTGCTTGCCGACGGTCGTGGAGCCGGTGAACGAGATCTTGCGGATGACCGGGTGCGGGATCAGGTACGACGAGATCTCGGCCGGGTCGCCGTAGACGAGATTGACGGTGCCTGCCGGCACGCCGGCGTCGACGAAGCAGCGGATCAGCTCGGCCGGCGAGCCCGGCGTTTCCTCGGGCGCCTTGACGATGATCGAGCAGCCGGCGGCGAGCGCGGCCGAGAGCTTGCGAACGATCTGGTTGATCGGGAAGTTCCACGGCGTGAACGCCGCCACCGGACCGACCGGCTCCTTGATCACGAGCTGGTAGATGCCCTCGGCGCGCGCCGGGATCACGCGACCGTAGGCACGCCGCGCTTCCTCGGCGAACCAGTCGATGGTGTCGGCGCCGTTGAGAATCTCGGCCTTGGCCTCGCTCAGGGTCTTGCCCTGTTCCATCGTCATCACGCGCGCCACGTGGTCGACGCGCTCGCGCAGCAGGTTGGCGGCCTTTCGCATCGTCTTCGAGCGCTCGTAGGCGCTGATCTTCTTCCAGGCCTTGAAGCCTTTGTCGACGGCTTCGAGCGCGAGGTCGAGGTCGGCACGATCGGCCCAGGCGAAGCGGCCGATCTCGGCGCCGCTGGCGGGGTTGACGACGGCCTGGGTGCGGCCCGAGCGGGAAGCGCACCAGGCGCCGTCGATGAAGAGCTGGATATCGGGATAGTCGGGGTTGGCCATGGCAGTCTTTCGGGAATGTGAGCGACGCTTCGCGCGTCGTGCCTCATTTCAACACGGCACGCCGACAATCTGGATCTCCGTTGTCAGAGCCGTCCCATGAAACCGTCACGCAGCCATCGCTTCGAAACGCTCGCCGTCCACGCCGGCCATGGCGTCGATCCGGCGACCGGCGCCGTCACCGAGCCGATCCATCTCTCCACGACCTTCGAGCGCTCGCCCGAGGGCGCCTACCCGCACGGCTACCTCTACTCGCGCAACGACAACCCGAACCGCCACTCGCTCGAGGCGGCGCTCGCCTCGCTCGAAGGCGGCAGCTCGGCGGCCGCCTTCGGCTCCGGCCTGGCGGCGGTGACGGCGATCTTCCAGGGCCTGCAGCCGGGCGACCACGTCGTCGCGCCGACCGACATCTATCACGGCACCGCCAATGTCCTGAAGCACCTGTTCGCGAAATGGCAGGTCACGGCCGCCTTCGTCGACATGACCGATGCCGACGCTGTCGCCGCCGCGGTGCGCGCGAACGCGAAGACGCGCATCGTCTGGATCGAGACGCCGTCGAACCCGCTGCTGCAGTGTGTCGACATCGCGGCGATGGCGGCGATCGCGCATGCCGCCGGCGCCCGCGCCGTTGCCGACAACACCTTCGCGTCGCCGGCGCTGCAGCGGCCGCTCGACCTCGGCTGCGACCTCGTGATGCACGCCACCACCAAGTACCTCGGCGGCCGCAGCGACGTGATGGGCGGCGCCGTGATCACGCGCGCCGACGACGACGCCTTTGCGCAGGTCCGCACCGCCCAGCTTTACGGCGGCGCGGTGCCGTCGCCGTTCGACTGCTGGCTCGTGATGCGCAGCCTGCCGACGCTGCCCTGGCGGATGCAGGCGCACTGCGCCAACGCGATGAAGGTCGCGACCTTCCTGCGCGCGCATCCGAAGGTGAAGGTCGTGCACTACCCCGGCCTCGACGACAGCCCGTTCCACAGCCTCGCCAGGAAGCAGATGTCGGGCTTCGGCGGCATGCTCTCGTTCGAGACGACAGGCGGCAAGGAAGCGGCGATGGCGGTGGCCGCGCAGGTCGACATCTTCACGCGCGCCACCAGCCTCGGCGGCGTCGAGAGCCTGATCGAGCACCGCGCCTCGATCGAAGGGCCGGAGAGCAAGACGCCGCAGGGCCTGCTGCGCGTCTCGATCGGCCTCGAGCATGCCGACGACCTGATCGACGATCTCGCCCAGGCCCTCGACCGCACCGGCTGAACCAACCGCCCTCCCTAGGGCAATCCGGCCCGGCGCAGCCCTTCGTAGAAGCGGTCGCGCTGGCGCTTGAAGAGCGGTTGCCGCGAACGCTCGGTGTCGCGCAGCGACGCCAGCGTGTGGCCGGGGACGCTGCGGCGGAAGATCGCGAGATGGTCTTCGCTGGAGCGCAGCGCGCCGCCGAGCGCGTCGATGGCGGCGATCCATTCGTGAGCCAGGCCGTCACCGGGCCGCAGGGCGAGGACGCGGTGCATCGCAGCGGCGGCATCGGCGTCGCGCCCGAGCTGAAACGAGGCCATGCCGTCGATGGGCCCTGGTGCAAATGGCCGACACCGATCGGATACGCTGGCGTGTTCGTCGGCTCGGGTACTCCGGAGTTCGAGTTCGTGAGCAGCACCACGCGTGCTTTCCTGGCAGCACTGAAATGAGAGCGCGCGCAAAGCCGCTGTAGGCGCACCGCCCGTCTTCGCGTCAGCGCACTTTCATTGCAGGCCAAAGTACCTTTCTTAACCTTCTTGTCGCCTTTACCGTCGGCGCCTTGCTCGCACATTGCGTTGCATGCTCAGCCCCTGCACGCAGGGAATTCGAGACATGAAGGAGACTCTCTTGAACATTCACACCACTCTTAAGCCGCTGGTCGCTGCGGTTGCACTGCTCGCTGCCGGCCAGGCCATGGCGCAAATTACCTTCTACGAAGGCGAGGGCTTCCGCGGCCGCGCCTTCAGCGCCAACCGACAGGTTCCCGACTTTGTCACCGTCGGCTTCAACGACCGCGCAGCGTCGGCCGTGGTCGATCGCGGCAATTGGGAGGTCTGCGACGACGCCGGGTTCGGTGGCCGATGCGTCGTGCTGAAGCAGGGAAGCTACGACTCGCTGCGCGCCTTCGGCCTCGAGAACCGGATTTCGTCGGTGCGCCCCGTGGGCTATCGCCCCCAGTACGACAACGAAGCGCCGCAGCCGCTCGCTGCGCCGAACTACGAGTACCGGCAGCGCCCGAACGAACGCATGTTCCAGGCCCCCGTCACTTCCGTGCGCGCCGTCGTCGGCGAGCCGGAGCAGCGCTGCTGGACGGAACGCCAACAGGTCCAGGAGCGCCGTGACCTGAACGTTCCGGGCGGCCTCATCGGCGGCGTCCTCGGCGGCATCCTGGGCCACCAGATCGGCGGCGGCGGCGGCAAGACCATAGCCACCATCGGCGGCGCCGTCGCCGGCGGCGCGCTCGGCGCCAACGTCGACCGGATTCGCGATCCGGCCACGGGTCGCGACGTGCGTCGTTGCGAGAACGCGGCCAGCACCACGCCGCAGTACTACGACGTGACCTATAGCTTCCGTGGCGTCAGCCACCACGTGCAGATGTCGTCGCCTCCGGGGCAGACGGTCGCGGTCAACGGCAAGGGCGACCCGCGCCAGTAGCCAGGCACGGGCGAGGCCGCAGCGTGCGGCCTCGCCCGGGGTGCGGGTGGGCGCGAGTCTTCACGGCTTCTCGCCGATGACGCCGGCGTTCGTTTTCTTGATCGCGAGCAGGATCGCCGCCGGATCGGTCGGCTTCGTGAGTTCGGCAACGTCGCCGTCGGCTTGCTGGCGCAGCAGCGCGCGCCGCAGTTCATCGACGATCTCGAGCGATTTCGTGACCTTGCGCCCGGTCAGCATGTTGATCTGCAGGGCGAGGTGGGCGCGGTGTGCAGCTAGCTGCGCCATGCGGTTCTGGCGGATGAGCACCGACACCGTCAGCAGCAGGGCGTTGCTGCTGACGAGACCTTAGAGCCAGAAGAACGGCGGTACGTCGACGTGCGCCCAGCCGTGCGCACGCCCCCAGATGTTGACCGCGATCCAGGCGAACACGAAAGCGACCGCGAACACGAAATAGCCGGGCGAGCCGAAGAAGTCGCTGACGCGCTCGATGGCGCCGCGCAACGGCGTGACGCGGGCGTCGTCCCTCTCGTAGATGTCGGCCATCACCTCGAGGTTTTCCTGCGCCGAGCCGGTCAGCTCGAGGCCCGGCGGCGGCGGCGAGGCAGTGCTTGGCGCGGTGGCCTGGGAGTCGGCTGGCATGGGCGGCATCGGCGAGGTCGTAGCGTCGCAGGCGGCGTTAGAGTCGACCGCATGAGCGAATGCCGTCCCGCCCGTCATCGTCGCACGCCGCCGACGTGAGCACCGCCGCCCGCGCCGCCACGCCGTCCTTCAAGGCTGTTTGCTACGCCAGCCCCGAGCCCGGCGCGCGCCTGATCGTGCTCGGCGCCGTCCATGGCGACGAGACCTGCGGCACGCGCGCCATCCTGCGCACGATCGCCGAGATCGACGCCGGAACGCTGGCCTTGACCGCAGGGTGCCTGACGCTGGTGCCGGTGACCAACCCGCTCGCCTGCGCGACCGGCAGCCGCGCCGGTGACCGCAACCTCAACCGCCGGCTCGTGCCCACCGACACGCCACGCGACTACGAGGACCACGTCGCCAACTGGCTCTGCCCCTTGCTGGCCGGGCATGACGTGCTGCTCGACCTCCATTCCTTCAGCGCCCCCGGCGTGCCCTTCGTGTTCTTCGGCCCGGCCGACAACGCCGGTCCGCTCGAGCCCTTCGCGCACGCTGCCGACGAGGAAGCGCTCACCGTTCGCCTCGGCGTCGGCCGCGCCGCCTGCGGCTGGCTCGACACCTACGCCGCCGGCACGGCACGCCGTCGCACATTGGCCGCGGCCCATCCCGACGCCGGCCTCGACATCGACCCGCGCTACGGCATCGGCACCACCGAGTACATGCGCTCGGTCGGCGGCTGGGGCGTGACGCTCGAGTGCGGCCAGCATGCCGATCCGCAGGCGCCGGAAGTCGGCTATCGCGCCATCGTCGCGACTCTGGCCCATCTGGGCCTCGTCGACCGGCCGGACCCGCCCGCGCGCGCCGGCATGGAGACGCTGCGCCTGTGCGAAGTCGTCGACAAGATGGCCGAAGGCGACCGATTCGCACAGCCCTGGCGAAGCTTCGACCCCGTTGCGGAGGGCGAGCTCATCGGCCACCGCGACGACGGCGCTGCGATCGTCGCGCCGTTCCCGGGATGGATCGTGTTCCCCAACCCCGGCGCCACGGCCGGTCACGAGTGGTTCTATCTGGCCCGTGAAAGCGATCGCCTCGGCCGTTGATCGGCGCGGCAAAAGAAGCGTGCCATTTTCCCCGCAGCTTCGTCGACGCGCGGCGCCCTTTGCCGGCATGCTCCTGCAATGACTGCACCCCTCACCGAAGAACAGGCCCGCGCCTACATGCACAAGCTGCTGGCGACGATGAGCCAGGTCGGCGGCTCCGATCTCTTCATCGCCGCCGACTTCCCGCCGAGCATGAAGTCGCAAGGTGCGATGAAGCCTCTGACGACGCAAAAGCTCGACGCCGAGTCGACGGGGATGCTCGCCCGGTCGCTGATGAACGACATCCAGCGCCAGGAGTTCGAGCACGAGATGGAGTGCAACTTCGCGATCTCCATTCCCGGCGTCTCGCGCTTTCGCGTCAACGTGATGGTGCAGCAGCGCAGCGTCAGCATGGTGATCCGCACGATCGCCTCCGAGATCCCCAATTTCGAGAAGCTGAAGCTGCCCGAAGTGCTGAAGGAAGTCGTCGCTGCCAAGCGCGGCCTGGTGCTGGTGGTGGGTGCCACCGGCTCGGGCAAGTCGACGACGCTGGCGGCGATGATCGACCATCGCAACCGCACGTCGGCCGGCCACATCATCACCGTCGAAGACCCGGTCGAATACGTGCACGTCTCGCAGAAGAGCCTGGTCACGCACCGCGAAGTCGGCGTCGACACCAAGAGCTGGCACCATGCCCTGAAAAACACCCTCAGGCAGGCGCCCGACGTGATCCTGATCGGCGAAATCCGCGATGCCGAAACGATGGAGCACGCGATCGCCTTCGCAGAGACCGGGCACCTCTGCCTGGGCACCCTGCACGCCAACAGCGCCAGCCAGACGATCGAGCGGATCATCAACTTCTTCCCCGAGGAGCGCAGGAAGCAGCTGCTGATGGACCTCTCGGCCAATCTGCGCTCGATCGTCTCGCAGCGCCTGGTGCGGCGCGAGGATGGCCAGGGCCGTTCGGCGGCGATCGAGATCCTGCTCAACACGCCGACCATCGCCGAGCGCATCTTCCAGGGCGAGTTCCACGAGATCAAGGGGATCATGGCGAAGTCGCGCGAGCTCGGTATGTGCACCTTCGACGCCGCCCTGTTCGACCTCTACGACGCCGGCGCCATCAGCTTCGACGAGGCCATCCGCAACGCCGACTCCGCCAACGAGCTGCGCCTGAACGTGAAGCTGAAGAGCAAGCGCGGCGAGCCGAAGGCGTCGGAGTTCGGCGGCCTCTCGCTCAACCCGATGACGCAGCCGGCCGACCTCGAGGAGCGCGCCCACCAGAAGATGGTGCAGATGCAGGAGTCGAGGAAGCGCTTCGAGGAAGAGCAGCTCAAGCAGCTGCGCGAGAAGAAACGCCTGGCCGAGGAAGCGGCGGCGGCGCGTCAGCTGTCGAGCTGAGTCTCGCCGGGGTTCGATTCGGTCGAAGACCGGCGCGCGTTCCAGCGGCCGACCTTCGGCGCCGCGAAGCCGGCACAGGGATCGGCGCGCTCGGCCGCCGCGGCCCGGACGACGGCATCGAATGCAATGGCCGGCGTCGCGGCGTCGCCGTCTTCGACGAAGCCGATCGCGACGATTCGGCCGGACTCGCCTCCGCGATCGAGCCAGCGAGGCACGCCGAGGTCGCGTCGGGCGTGGCCGTTGCCGGCCAGCAGGACGACGCCGCGCGCCTCGTGCGCGCGCATCGCCTGTGCCATGACGGCGTCGCGTGCGAACTGCGCTCGCGCCATGCGCGGCCAGAGCTGCACCGGCAGGGCGCCGCAATGGCCGAGGTCGATTTCGTGCTCCTGCGCCTGCTGCCAGTCGGCTGCGATATCGCGATCGAGGCCGAGCGCAGCGACGACAGCGCCGTCGAAGACGGCCGCCGTGCCGGAGCGAACGACCTTCGTCGTGTCGGCGTTTGAGAGGTTGGCAGCGATCAGCGGCACGTCGTAGGTCAACGCCAGCTCGACGACGGGCCGGTAGAAGCGCCAGTCCCAGCCGCCGCCGCCGGCCGCGTCGATCACGTGCTGGGCGTCGTTCGGGCGCTCGCGGCGGGCACGGTCGATGTCGACCTGGCGCTCGCGGTCGAACTGCTCCATGACGATGGCTGGCCGCCATCCCGCCGCGAAGGCGCGGCGCAGGGCGTCGAGGCGCAGGCGATGCAGCCCGGCGTTGTCGTGCACTTCGCCGAGGAGGACGATCGCGTCGCCATGAAGTCGCGGCTGCCAGGGTGCCGGCGACGGCGCCGTCGAGCAGGCGACGAGGAATGCGGCGAGCAGGTAGACGGGGTGGCGCATGGGTTCGGAAAAGATTGGCCGGCACACGGACGATACGCATTCATCGGCAGCAACAGAAAGTGCAGCGGGATGGCGGTTCCTCCCCCTCGATTGCGCTGTACTGGATGAGACCCGCTCCGGCGACCTGGGCGGCATGCGTTGCGACGACTTCAGGAGAACATCCCCGTGGGCGAACACAAGATCGGCAGCGAGTTCGACAAGGCGGATCGTTTGTCGTTCTGGCTTCAGCACGTCACGCGGTTCCTGAGCGACAACCGCATCACGATGACGATCAAGCCGCCGCCCGAGAAGGAGCTGGCCGAGGTGCTGACCAAGACCAAGAAGAAGGCCCAGATCTATGCCGTCTTCGACCTGCCGCTGCTCTGGATGGAGGTCCGCATCGCCGGTGCCAAGCCGATCCGCCTCGGCGCCAAGGACCTCGACAGCCTGCGCGACAACGCCAAACAGCAAGAGCTGATGAACAAGCTCGCCGACACCACCAAGCTCGTCACCCGGGCCGAGGTCGAGAAGTGGCACGCCACCCACTTCACCAAGGACGAGCTCGCCTTCTGGAAAGACACCCTGAGCGAAATGATCGAGTCTCAGTCCAAGCTCAAGACCGAGGTCGCGGCACTGAAGGCCTTCAAGTGGGGCGTGGACGATCCGGTACGCCTGGCCCAGCTGCACGCCTTCACCAAGCCGCGCAGCTGGGAGCACTACCTGACCTTCGTCAACGACATCGATGCCAAGCTCGACGACAAGAAGATTTTCGACAAGTACGTCAAGCCCGGGGCTGACTTCCCCGTCAATCTCGGCCCGCTCGCCGCACCGCTGACCAAGCAGCTCGCGGCCAAGCAAGCGCTCGACTTCAAGCCGGCGCGGGCGCTGATCGTCAAACTGATCGACCACAAGCTCATCGGCGACATGCGCAAAGCCGCGCTGCCTGTTCCCGACAAGGAGCTGACGCGCCTCAATGGCGCCATCCCGCAGAGCAAGTCGGACTTCAAGAAGGCCGGCGGCACGCTCTAGGCGCCAGCTCCGGCTCAGCGCTGAAGACGCTGTCGCCGTGATTTTCGTCGCCACTCATCAGGCACCGACCGCGATTCGATCGAGCGTGGCCACCGCGTCGCTCGACAACGTCAGGTCGACGGCTGCAAGGTTCTCGTGCAAGTGCCCGACCGACGACGTGCCGGGAATGAGCAGCAGGTTGGGCGAGCGTTGCGGCAGCCACGCCAGCGCGACCTGCATGGGCGTTGCACCTCGTGCATTTGCCACGTCGGAAAGAGCCGTCGATTGCAGCGGAGTGAAGCCGCCGAGCGGGAAGAACGGCACATAGGCGGCCGTCGGCGATCTGCGTGGCCGTCACGTTGCTCATGCCGATGTGGCGCACCCGACCCTGCCCCTGCAACTCGGCCAGCGCGGTGAGCGGCTCCTCCAGCGAGCCCTCGGCCGGCCCGTGAATGCCCAGCATGCTGCGCAGGTTGACGACCTCCAGCACGTCGAGGCCGAAATTGCGGAGTTTGT